>JAISWK010000123.1 GCA_031270805.1 Gracilibacteraceae bacterium | reverse complement strand
GAGAACTCTCTTTCCTCTTTACTCTCCTCTCTTTCCTAAGGCGGGGTGATTCCCCTTCAAAGGAGGAAAGAGTGAATAGGAAAGAGTAAAGAGTGAGACGAGAACTCTCTTTCCTCTTTACTCTCCTCTCTTTCCTGCGTCCAAGTTTGACCGTTCATTTTCTGATAAAGAACAAGCGAAAATAAAACTCTTGTTTGCCGCCCTTTTTTCGTGTACAATAACGGTATCAACCTGGTGAGGGGGGCGAATCGTATGAACGCGAGCCAACTGCTGCAAAAGGCGGTGGATCTGCAAACTTCTGATATTTTTCTCATATCCGGTATGCCGATCGCATACAAAATAAACGGGGTAATTGAAACCCAGGAGGGCGGGCGCCTGTTGCCGGCCGACACGGAAAGTCTTCTGCGTGAGATTTACAGTATGGCCGGCGGTCGCGATATAGAGCAATTCCTGGAGGAGGGCGATGATGATTTTTCCTTTGCCCTGGTCGGGGTTTCCCGTTTTCGCGTCAGTACTTACAAGCAAAGAGGTTCCCTGGCGGCGGTTATTCGCATCGTAACTTTTGATTTGCCCGATCCGGCCCGGCTCGGCATCCCGCCGATCGTACTCCAATTGGCCCATCGCCCCAAGGGGCTGGTTCTGGTCACCGGCCCGGCCGGCAGCGGCAAGTCGACGACGCTGGCCTGCATGATTGATGAAATTAACAAAACCAGTCACAAACATGTGATTACGCTGGAGGATCCGCTGGAATACCTGCACAGTCACAAGCAGAGTATCGTCAGTCAGCGGGAAGTTTTTACCGATACCAACAGTTATGTTCAGGCTCTGCGGGCGGCGCTGCGTCAGGCGCCGGACGTTATTCTGCTCGGGGAAATGCGCGATCACGAGACCATTACCGTGGCCATGACGGCGGCGGAAACGGGGCATCTGATCATTTCCACCCTGCACACCATCGGCGCGGCCAATACGATTGACCGGGTGATCGACGCCTTCCCGCCGAATCAGCAGCAGCAAATCCGCATCCAGCTTTCCATGGTGCTGCAGGCGGTTATTTCCCAGCAGTTGATTCCGACGCTGGACGATAAGGTGGCCGTGGCTTTTGAGATTATGCTGGTGAATAGCGCCGTGCGCAATATGATCCGCGAATCGAAGATACATCAGTTGGACACGGTGATTTATTCTTCGGCCGGCGAAGGGATGCTGGCTATGGACGCGAGCATCCTCAAGCTGTATAAGGACGGCGTCGTGGGGGAAAGAGAGGCCTTGGCTTTTGCGGCCAACGCCGATACGCTGCAGAAGAAAATGAAAGCCTGAATGGGGTCTTGATATGGCGGAAGAACAAGATTTTCGACCGGGAGAAGAACAGGAGATCTGGCTGACGGAAGACGAGGTGCAGCAGCTGTTGCAGGGCGGCCTGCTCTGGGCCGAGCTTGAGGCGGAGCGGGCGCGGGCCGCGGAAAAAGCCGCCGCACCGGCTTGGGAAGAAGCGGCGCCCGGGACGGCGGCAGCGGGCGAAGTGGAGGCGGAACAGGCGGCGGCGGAACAGGCGCTAGCGGAACAGGCGGCGGCGGAACGGGCGCTAGCGGAACAGGCGCTAGCGGAACAGGCGGCGGCGGAACAGGCGGAAGCGGAACCTGCCCCCGGCGGCGGGACGGCGGCAGCGGAACAGGACGCGGATGCGGACGCTGCGGCGGCGGAACAGGCGGCCCAGGCCGCTCCTGCCGGAGCAGACCCCGATCCTACACCCCTCCGTCATGCTGCGTTCGGCGAAGCCGAATCGCAGTATCCACATGGTTTTAGGGCGGCGGAACCTGCCCCCGGCGGCGGGACGGCGGCAGCGGAAGCCGCCCCGCCCCCTCCGCCGGACTCCCGGATGCCCTGGGAATATACAGCCCGCGAACGGGAGTCACTCTGGGGAACCGATACGGAAGCTCCCCCTTGGCTGGCGGGGAGAGAAGGGGAGAGCAAGCCCTTTGACCTGGGCGTCAATGAAATGCAGCGGCTCATAACGGAGGAACCGGACGCCCCGTCCTCCTTCGGGCGCGGTGCGCGCCTCGTCGCCCTGATGGCCGTGCTGGCGGCGGCGACATTCGGCCTGTGGTGGTATTTTATTTATGGTGCCTGAGCGACGGGGCGGCGCTCGATTGTATCAGCGCTATTTTAAGCGGCCGCTGGATATCCTGCTGGCCGGGGCAGCTCTGATCGTCCTGAGCCCGCTTTTCCTGGTTTTGGCTCTGCTCGTCCGGCGCAAACTCGGCGCGCCGGTTATTTTTCGCCAAATGCGGCCGGGACTGAACGGCCGGCTTTTTCCGCTCTATAAATTCCGCTCCATGACGGATGAACGCGACGCAACCGGGGCCCTGCTCCCCGACGCCCTCCGGCTGACGCCGTTTGGGGCGGCGCTGCGCTCGACTTCGCTGGATGAACTGCCGGAATTGTGGAACGTGCTTTGCGGGCATATGTCGCTGGTCGGGCCGCGGCCACAGCTGATCCGGGATATGGCCTTTTTCAGCCCGGAAGTGCTGCGGCGGCAGAGCGTTTGGCCGGGTTTGACCGGCTTGGCTCAGATCAACGGGCGCAACAGTATTTCCTGGGAAGATCGCTTCGCTTGGGACCTGCGCTACGTTGAGGGCGTTACTTTTGCCGGCGATATATATATTATGTGGCGCACGGCGGGGAAAATCTTTACCCGAGCCGATATTGCCACCGCCGGGATGGCTACGGCCGAGGATTACGGGGATTACCTGCTGCGGACGGGACGGATCGGCCGGGCCGAATACGAGCGGATTATTGCGGAGGCGGAGCGACGATGACAATGGAAAAGAAAGATTGGATCAAACCGCCGGCGGAAGCGGTGTACGCCAAACAACTGGCCGCTCTGGCCGCCGCGGACAACGGGGCCCGCAAACCGGCGGGCTGGCGTCTTTCGCCCAAAGCGGTGCGGACTTTTGTCCTGGGCAGTCCCGAGCCGTTGGCGCTGAACGGGGAGCAAGTGGAAATTGAGCAGAAGTTTTACGGCGACGACACGCTGATTGAGCGCTGCATCATCACGCTGGCCGGCGACCGGGGCCTGATGCTGGTCGGGGAGCCGGGAACGGCAAAAACCATGCTGAGCGAACTTTTTTCCGCCGCCATCTCCGGCAGCACGACGAACACGGTGCAGGGTACGGCCGGCGTTACGGACGACGATATCAAATACTCCTGGAATTACGCCCTGCTCCTGGCCCGAGGCCCGGTGGCGGAAGCGCTGGTACCGGCCCCGCTCTACACGGGGATGCGGGACGGGGTGATCACGCGGTTTGAAGAAATCACCCGCTGCCCGAGCGAGGTGCAGGATACGCTGATCAGCGTTATGAGCGACAAAGTGCTGTCTATTCCGGAATTCGGCGCCGCGGGTTTTTTGTTCGCCCGGCCGGGCTTCAATATTATCGCGACGGCCAATACGCGCGATAAAGGCGTGAACGAGATGAGCAGCGCCCTGAAACGCCGCTTTAATTTTGAAACCGTAGAACCGGTCGCCTCGGTCAAGCTCGAATGTGAGATAATAGCGCGCCAGTGCCGGAACCTGCTCCGGGAGACGGCGCCGGAAGCGGTCGTGCGGGAGGATATGGTCAAACTGCTGGCGACGGTCTTTCACGAACTGCGGGAAGGCGAGAGCAGCGAGGGGTATAAGCTGGAGTCTCCCGCCGCCGTGCTGAGTACGGCGGAAGCCGTTTCCCTCTACTGCCAGTCGGCCCTGACCGCCCATTATTATGAGACGGAAATGTCCGTGGACGTGCTGACGCAGAATATCCGCTCCGCCGTCTTGAAGGAGAGCCGGGACGATCTGCCCCGCCTGAAAGCCTACTGGAATACGGTCGTGAAAAAACGGGCCGGCGGCGATCCGTTGTGGCGGCAATTTTTCCAGGCCCGGTCATGGTTGAAATAGGGCATGCTTGAAATAGGCGCCTGGGATTGGACGGGGCCGGTACTGTTTTTTCCTGTGCGCCATCACTCCCCGGCCTGCTCCCGCCAGTTGCTGCGGACGCTCGCCCGCTATCAGCCGGAGGTCGTCCTGATCGAGGGCCCGGCGGACGCGACCGCTCTGACCCCCCATATCGGGGCGGCGGAAAACACGGCTCCGCTCTGCCTGTACTATACTTATAAGGAAGCGGCGGCCCGGGAGGGAGAAAAAGAAGCGCGGCGCTACGCCTGCTACTTTCCCCTGCTGGATTTTTCCCCGGAACTCTGCGCGATCCGCTACGGCGTGGCCCGGGGGATTGAGACGCGCTTTATCGATTTGCCCTACGACCGCCTGGCGACCCTGAGCGGCGAGCCGGGAGAGGCGGCGAACAGGGCCGGGGGCAAGAATTCATATTATGACGACGAGTATTTATTCCGCAGCCGGTTCATTCAACGGATTTGCGCCCGGGAAGGCTGTCGGCATTTTGCTGAATTTTGGGAAAAAAGGTTTGAATTGGATGGAATGGACATGGCGCCGGAGGATTTTGTCCGCGCCATGCTGGCGCTTTGCCATTTTACCCGGCTCGACTACCCGGAGCCCCTGCTGCGGGAAGAAGGCTGCCTCGCCCGGGAGGAATACATGCTGGCCCATATTCGGCAAGCCCGGACGGAATTCAAGCGCGTCCTGGTCGTCACGGGCGGATTTCACACCGCGGCCCTGGCGGCCGGACTGCGCGAGACGCCGGCGGCGCCGTCTCCCCGGCCCGGGCGGGAGCCTGTGACCGGTGAGGCGCAGGTCTGGCTGATCCCCTATTCTTTTGCCGAGAGCGACCAATTGGCGGGTTATGCCAGCGGGATGCCCTATCCGGCCTTTTACCAGGCCCTGTTTGAGCGTTTGCCCCCGGGGGGCGGGGCCGAAAGCGGCGAGGCCTGGACGGAAACGACGCGCCGGTTTTTGGCTTTGCTCGGGGCTAAATTGCGCCGGGAGAAGGAAACTATTTCTCTGGCGGACGAAGCGGCGGCGGCCCTCCAGGCCGGGGGGCTGGCCGCTCTGCGCGGTAAGCCGGGCGAAGGGGTTTATGAACTGCTCGACGCCGTGCGCAGCGTCTATATCAAAGGCGCGATGGATTTTGCCGCCGAGCGGACTATGCGCGCCGCCGCCCTGCTTCTCCGGGGCGACCGCATGGGGCGCGTGGTTTCCGGCGCGGCCGAAGCGCCGCTTTTGCTGGATTTTCGCGCTACGGCCCGGCGGCTGCGTTTGCGCCTGCAGGCGACGACGGCGCAGAAGATTGAGCTCAGTATCCTGAGCAATAAAAATCATCGCGAAAAAAGCGTGTTTTTTCACCGCCTGCGCTACCTGGGCGTCAGTCTGGCCGAAATGACTTACGGGCCGGATTACCTGAGCCTGGACGCCGGCCGGGTGCGGGAAATATGGACTTATACGGTGGGGGCGCGGGTGGAGGCGGAAATAATCGACGCCTCCGGCCTGGGCGGCACGCTGGCCGAAGCGGCGGCGACGGCGCTGGCGCTGGCGCGGGAAACGGCGCGGGGGACGGGGGAGTTGGCCCGCCTGCTGATCAACGCCGCCGTC
The DNA here is from genome assembly GCA_031270805.1 of Gracilibacteraceae bacterium. GTDB lineage: Bacteria > Bacillota > Desulfitobacteriia > Desulfitobacteriales > Syntrophobotulaceae > JAIRRL01. The sequence goes on along the minus strand of JAISWK010000123.1, from coordinate 7,448 downwards.
ATGGATTTGACCCGCAGCACCACGCCGCTGGCGGAGGCGATGGCCGCTGCGGTCGCCGAGGACGGCTCTTTTCTTTCCCTCACGACGGCCACCCGCCACTTGCTTTTTTTGGAAAACGCCAAATGGCTGCTCGCCCTGCCGGAGGAAAATTTTGCCGCCGCCCTGCTGCCGGCCGTTTACCTGAAGGCGGTCGTGCTGCTGCCGACTCTGCGGTCTGCGGATGAAGCGACGGACGGGCAATTGGTGCAGGCGCTGAAAACACTGCGCCAGGCGGCGGAGCGGGACGGCTGCGATCGGGATTTGCTGACGGAAGCCATGCTCGAACTCCGGGGTGGCGCCGCCCCGCCCGGTCTGTTGGGGGCAGCCGTCGGTTTATTGTACGCGGACGGCGCGCTCACGGCGGCAGATGTTCTGGCCGAGGCGAACGGGTTCTTTTTCGGCTCCGGGGAACAGATGAAACGATCCGGCCGTTTTCTGAGCGGACTCCTGCAAACCGCCTGGGACATCGTTTTCAGCGGCGACGGGTTTCTCGCCGGCCTGAACAATTTATTGACCGCATTGCCCCACGAGGATTTTCTGGCCTTGCTGCCCGATTTGCGCCTGGCCTTCAGTTTTTTTACCCCGACCCAGACGGATCGCCTGGCTCGCGGCGTGGCGCGCCTGCTGGGGACGGAAACGGCGACGCTCAGCGAACGGGCCGTGCCGGAGGCCGTTTACGCCCTGGGCCGGGAACTGGATGCCTACTACACAATTGGGATTAGGGATTAGGGATTAGGGATTAGTGGGACACTTGGGGACCGTCAGACTGTGTTAGAAAGCATTGACAGCAACCCAGGACATCGTAGGGGCGGATGGCAGTTCGGCGCCAGCGGCTCGGAGACTCGCCGGGCGCCTGTTGCAGAGGGCTTACCAACAGCTCGGAGACTCGCTGGGTAAGTCTCTCGCAATCCGCCCGTTGGTTTTCGACTCCCTTTCTCACACAGTCTGCCGGTCCCAGTACGAGGCGCAGATTAGTAACTACCAATAATTTTTATCTACACCCATACATCTAGTGGATCGATATGCCGCGCGCGTAAAATATTTTCAATGTTTTTTTCAAGAGCCATTGACCATATTGGTCGGTTATGCTATACTGCAATTACCGACCAGACTGGTCAAAAAATCGGAGGTGGCTGCAATGCACGATAACTTCGTCGGATTGAAAGAAGAAAAGCGGGACAAGATCATCAATGCGGCTTTGCTGGAGTTTGCCGCAAAGGGCTATGGGCTGGCCTCCACCAATGAAATCGTCAAGGCGGCGGGCATATCCAAGGGGGCGTTGTTCCATTACTTCGCCACCAAGAAGGACTTGTTTCTTTTTCTCTGCGACTATACTTCCGGGGTCGTCAGCCGGGAATTTTACGAGCAGATCGGCCACTGCGACGGCGACCTGCTCATCCGCTACCGCCGCGCCGCCATGCTAAAGGGCGCTGTTTACAAGCGGTACCCGCCCATATTCGAGTTCATCAAGCGCCTGACTACGGAAAACGCCGCTGAAATCGCCGGCGAGTTGAAAGACCGGCTGGAAACGATGGTAAGCTACGGCTATGAATGCCTGCTGGGAAATCTGGACTTGTCGTTGTTTCGGGAAGATGTACCCGCTAGGATCGTCCGCGACTTGATCACCTGGGCGCTGGAAAACTACGGAAACCGCTCACAGGCGCTGGTGGGCGACCAAAGCATTGAGGATATTGATGTGACGGCGCTGAACGCCGACTTTGACGAATATTTAGAAGCGCTGCGCAAGTGCTTTTACAAACAGTGAGGAGGGGAACCATGTCGCAAGTAAAAAATGCCGCCATCAAAATATCCGGCTTGACCAAACGTTTCGGCAAGACCTCCGCCTTAAGCGGCCTGGATATTACCGTGCCGCAAGGCAGCGTTTACGGTTTCATCGGCCCGAACGGCGCGGGAAAATCAACGACCATCCGGATATTGCTCGGTTTGCTGAAAAAAAACGGGGGACGGGCGGAACTGCTGGGTGGCGACCCATGGAAAGACGCGGTGGAATTGCACAAACGCCTAGCCTATGCGCCCAGCGAAGTGCAGCTTTGGGACGGCATGACCGGCGGCGAAGTGATTGATTTCCTTGGCCGGATGCGCGGCGGCTTTTCCAAGGAACGCCGGGCGCGGTTTATAGAACGCTTCTATCTCGATCCGACCAAAAAGTGCAAGACCTATTCTAAAGGCAACCGTCAAAAAGTCGTTTTGATCTCCGCGTTTGTGTCCGACGTGGAACTCCTCATTCTCGATGAGCCGACTTCCGGCCTTGATCCGCTGATGGAGGGCGTGTTCCAGCAATGCGTCCGGGAAGCAAGCGACGCGGGCAAGACAGTCTTTCTCTCCAGCCATATCCTCTCCGAGGTGGAAGCCGTCTGCGACCAAATCGGGGTCATCCGCGCCGGCAAAGTCATCGAGGAGGGCAGCATGGATGAGTTGAAAGCGCTCATCCAGGGGCAGACGCCTCCTACGCTGGAAGCGCTGTTCTTGAATTATTATAAACAGGATACGGAGAGGGGGGAGTGATATGCGGGGGTGTTTTCACGGCGCCTTGTCCCTTATGAAGCTGTATCTGCGGCAAAATCGCTTTTTCACGCTGATCTGGCTGCTGCTGCCCGCAATATGGACGGCGATCAACACCGTATCGTCGCTGGTGCTGTTTCCCACTCAGGAAGCGCTGGTGGAGATGGGCGTCAGCCTGATTGACCCGTTGACCGAGGCCATGCACGGCCCGTTGCTGGATGTGTCCATCGCCGGGTTTGTCACCTGGAGGACCAAAGTGTTTCTGGTGATGCTTGGCGGAATTTTCAGCATTGTCTATATGATTCGCCACACCCGTCTGGCCGAGGAGGAAGGGAAGAGGGGACTGCTTGGCGCGAATGTCGCCGGCATCCTGGCGCCTTTGGCGGCGGCGCTGGCGAATATGGTCATCGTCAACGCCCTGGGGGCGGCACTGGTAGTCGTGGCCATGACCGCCCTGGGCTTGGGAATGGTCGGCTCGCTGGCGCACTGCCTGGGATTTTTCGCCGCCGCCAGCGTCGTGGGGATTCTGGCGGGGCTGGCCGCGCAGTTCTTTGTCAGCGCCAGGGCGGCGCGGGGGACGTCCTTCGGCCTGTTCGGGCTGCTGTTCAGCCTGCATATTCTCTGGAATGTGAGCGGCAGGCATCATGCGTTCGCTTACTTAAACCCGATGGACTGGCCGCTCCTGATTCACCCCTTTGCGGGGGAGCGGTTCTATCTGCTGTTGATTCCGCTTGCGCTGGGCGGCGCGCTTGCCGCGCTGTCCACGTGGCTGATGGCGCGGCGGGACGTAGGCGCGGGGCTTGTGCCCCAGCGAAGCGGCCGGGCTTTTGCCGGACCGGGCCTGCGCAGCCTGTCCGCCTTGGCCTGGCGTGTGCAAAAAGGATTGTTTCTCGCCTGGTTTTGTTTCTATGCCGTCCTCTCCTTCATGCTTGGCTGGGCCAGCTACTTGATGGTGAACGCGGTCAGCCAAGCGGCGGCGCTCACTGAGCTGATCGAACGGCTGGGCGGGATGGAGCGGGCGTTTCTCACACTTTTTCTCTACGTCTTTGGCCTTTTGATCTCCGTCTATGTGGTGATGGCGGCCGGGGTTCTTCGGGAGGAGGAAAAAAACAAAGGCGAGACATTGTTGTCCATGCCGGTACGGCGCGAAAGGTTCGTGTTGAGCCATATGGTTTACATATTTGGCGGCTCGGCGGCCATCGTGGCGGCCTCCGGTTTCTGCGCCGGCCTGGGGGCAACCGTCGGCACAGGGGACCAGGGCGCGCTCGCCAGGCTATTCTTTGAGGTGGCGGGGCTGATTCCGGCGATATGGGCTGTAGGCGGCATTGCCATACTGCTTTTTGGAGTGCTGCCCAAATGGATGACAGGCATCAGCTACGGCTTGCTCACCTTGTTTGTCCTAATGGAGATTTTTTGGGAGCAACAGCAGATTCCCCCTGAACTCTATGCCCTTTCGCCGTTTTCCTGGGTGACGCCGCTGAAAGCTGCCCAACCGCCATACGCGCTGCTGGCGCTGTGTGCCGCGGCCATCGCTTTGACCGGAGCAGGGCTTGCCATGTGCCACCGCAGGGACGCGGCGCTGTGAACGACGTTGGAAAGATGGGTTAAGGTAATTCCGGCAAGCCAAGTTCATTCAAGAACTGATTATGCTTAGCCTTTGCATTTTTTATAGCCTCCTCGATTTCGTCAAGGCTTCTTTTCACATCTGCAAGGTCAACAACCTCTTCTTCCGCAGCTGTGCTCACATATCTTGATATGTTGAGGTTGAAGCCGTTCTTTTCAATCTCTTCCATTGAGACGCGGCGAGAATATTTTTTATCGTCCTCTTTACGGTATTGATAGGTCTCAACAATCTTGTCGATATGTTCTGGCAACAAAACATTTTGCCGTTTGCCTCTGTCGAAATACCCACTTGCATTGATAAACAGTACGTCATCAAATTTTTTGCACTTTTTAAGTACAAGAATGCAGACCGGAATACCTGTAGAGAAAAACAAATTTGCCGGTAATCCTATTATCGTGTCAATGTTACCATCTTTGAGCAATTTGGTTCTTATTTTTTCCTCTGTGCCGCCACGGAACAAAACGCCATGAGGCAAAATAATTGCCATTGTGCCTTCGTCACTCAAAAAGTGGAATCCATGCAGCAGAAAAGCGAAATCTGCCGCAGATTTTGGGGCAAGTCCATAGCTTTTAAAGCGGAAATCTTCGGCGAGTGTATCGTTCGGTTCCCAGCGGTAGCTGAAAGGAGGATTTGCGGCTACCGCGTCACATTTCAATTTCTTTGCGGGGTTCATCTCGTTTAAGATGTCCCAGTCATTTAACAGGGAGTCTCCATGAAAAATTTGAAACTCAGAATCCTTAAATCCATGAAGGAGCATGTTCATGCGGGCAAGGTTGTAGGTTGTTACGTTCTTTTCTTGCCCATATATCTGCCCAATACTGTTTGGTTCGAGTTGCTTTTTCACGTTGATCAGCAACGAACCTGAACCACAGGCAAAGTCCAACAAATTATTAATACGTCTTTTCTTGCCTAAGCCGGGGTCTTGACTGTCAAGAATAACGATACGAGAGATAATGGTTGATATTGGTTGTGGAGTATAGAACTCTCCCGCTTTTTTACCTGAACCTGCCGCAAATTGGCCAATCAGATATTCATAGGCGTTTCCCAAAAGATCGCTTTCGTCGGAAAACCCGGAAAGTCCCTCGACAATTTCAGTTATGATTGAACACAGCGTTGCATTGCGAGTTTCATAATTTTTTCCAAGCTTGTCGGAATCGAGATTGACCTCGGAAAATAAACCCCGAAATGTGCTGTCAAAGGATTTGTCCTCTATAAATTTAAAAGCGTCCTGTAATGTTCTCAAAAGATCTCTACTTTGCGTGCGAGCCAGTTCATATATATTACTCCAAAGATACTGCGGTTTAATTACAAAATGAACTTTGCGCCGCATTTGCTTTTCAAATGCGGTTACTTGATCTAAATTGTTTGCATACCAAATCACAAGCGGAGTTAATTCTCTGCTGTCTAAAAATGCAAGAGAATCATCAATCGGTATGCGTGTTTCATAATCTTCTGATTTTTGTTTGTCGTAATACGCAGCCGCCTGTTCTCTCAATAAAGAGATTTTTTCATCTTGTGTGTGGGCATAAGCGATATTCTTAATCTCATCTTCGCATTTCGAATAATCGCTGCCAAGTTCTTTCTTTGCAGCTTGTTCATAGTTGTCTGAAATATAACGCAGGAACAGAAAAGACAGCATATAATCGCGAAAGTCATCGGGATTCATGGCCCCACGCAGTTTGTCGGCTATGGCCCATAGGGTTGCGCCCAATTGTTTTTGTTGCGTATCGTTCATTCTTACGCCTCCTCAATAGAGGGGAATAGGCCTTGCATTAAACCTTTTTTATGGGTTTTCAGAGCTTCAATCTTTTTGGCTTGCTCCGATATGAGGTCATCAATGCTGGAAAGGCAATTGGCGATTTTTTGTTGTTCATCATACTCGGTAGTACTTATCATTACCGAAGAGAACAGGCTTTTATTTATAATTGGAACTGCTTGTTTTCCGGCGAGTTTAGAAATTTTTGACGAATTTAGTTCCAATGCATAATATATGAAATCATTTATATAATCTTCAAATGGGACAACGGAGTTTATTTGTTGATTTGTGGCACATTCACATTTATTTTGTGCCACCTTACCTATTGTCGAGCCAATGCATACGAACAAAACGCTATTTGCTGGTATTTTTCGAGTCGTCGAAAAACCCTTTTCTGTAAGCTTTGTTTTTGTTTCGACAACATATTTTAACTCAGACATGTCTGCTGGAGAGACAAACATTTTATTACCGCCGTAATTATTCACATCGGCTGTACTTGGAGTATTTCCTGTAATAATATCACCAACCTGTGCAAGCAGCTTCTCCTCCCACTCACCACTACTCCTAAACTCCGGGAACCTCCACTCGGGCACGGCTTTCCCCTCGGCGGGAAACAGCTTCTGCACAAGGCCTTTTTTATGTGCTCTCAGAGTCTCAAGCTTTTTGTCTTCTGCGGCGATAAGGTCGTCAATGGAAGAAAGGCAATCTGCGATTTTTTGTTGCTCGGCTTTGTTCTTTGGAGTAGGCAAAATGATGCTAAAAAAATCCGATGGATTAATATTTAAGAGCCCATCCATTCTTGCACCACTCGTGATGAACTTTATTAACTGCTTGCCGTGGAAATTGTTTTCAAAATACCCTTTGTAAAAATCCGACACATACCTTTTATTAAAACGAAAACTAATAAAAGCATTTGGCACAGCGGCTTCGTCATACTCTTTGAGTTCATATATACAACCTTGCGGGAACTTCTTGGAATTACCCTTATTGTAAGAGAAGTCGCCCTTTTGCAAAAATATGTAGTTGTCATATTGTTTGCCGGAAATATCACGACTAAACTTTTCTGCTTGCGAAACAAAGCCCACTCCCGCCGAAATGCTCAAAGTCGTGAGTTGCTTGTCGCCGACTTTCTCTGTAAGTCTGTCAGCTATTTTGTCAAGTGTATATGCTTGCCATTCCTCGGTCAATACAAACTCAGGGAACCGCAGCCTCGGCGCCAAAGCCGCTTTGTCGCTCTTATTCATACGCATTCAACCCCGCAATCACACGTCCGCCTGCAAGCCTTTTCAACAGTGGGATCAAGTCGTCCATCAGCTCAAGTTCTTTCTTTGTCCGATCTCTCCATGCAAGATTTAACGGAGCCAATAAATCACTCAGTTTTTCGCCATCAAAAATCATACGCCCCATAATTTCATCCACAAAGGCTTGTAACGAAGCAGGCTGCAAATCGTGTTTTTCGGCGAGTAATGCCATTCCCTTTGCCGATTTTTCATCCTTGAATAACTT
>JAISWK010000195.1 GCA_031270805.1 Gracilibacteraceae bacterium | reverse complement strand
GGCTTTTGTATAGTTGGGTATAATTTCAATGGAATTTTCATGGATTTTAAATTTCCATGGCTGGGTATTATGTCCAGACGGAGCTTTTGCGGCATAGTTTACCATAATTACAAAATCATTGGCGGACATGGCTTTCTCCTGTGTTGTACAAGATAACATCATAAAAGCGAAACAGGCAAGGAGCATAATTTTTATTGGATTTCCTCTTTTTATTATTTTATATAAAAAAATATTTTGTCAACACATTTTCAAAAAATCTTAGGGCAAATGGTGTATGATGTACAATGATGTGACCCAATAGAGAGAGAAATCCGAACCCCGATATGGTAAGATATATTCACTACAAAACATCGCCATAGGCAGGGAGGGGTTTCTCAATGAACGTTAACACAGGAGGCGAAAAGCCGTCAAGCGGTAGTTTTATGCGCGGACAATAAAGGGAAGAGCTTTGCGGCACAAAAATACGGGGTGAGCCTTTCGAGCGTGAAGCGCTGGAGCAAGCGTTACGATGGGACATGGCAGTCGCTTAAGGAGAGGCCGCACCGCCGCAAAAGTCACCCAAGGCAGCACACGGCGGAGGAAGAGGCGGCGATCCGGCGCGTTTCGCTTTTGCTCAGGGCGCCGAGGGGTAGGAGCGTATGGGCGAGTTCTTCCTGGGTCAGCCCGTACAGGGCATAACTCTGATCCTTGCTGCGGTCGGCGGCCTTGCCCAGCAACCAGCGCCCGCCGCCGCCGCCGTATCATCAGCGCGAAAAAATTTTAACGTGACCCCGGTGCAGTCGTAGCCGGCCCAGGTCAGCAGCAGCGCCGCCACGGCGCTCATGGCCACCAGAACTTTTTCTTTCATATTTCCCATTTTAGCGCCCGGGGCGGGTTTGTAAACGGGAAAAGGGGCGAAATTATTTCAGTCCTCCGAAGCGGCGGACGGAGCCGCGACGCGCGAACCGTCTTTCACCTTGGCTTCGTAGGGATAAGCTATGACGATATCTCCCGCGGCCAAGCCGGACAGTATTTCCACCCGCCCCCCGGCACGCATGCCGGTGACTACCGGCGTGAGTACGGCTTTGCCGTTCCGCAAAGCGTAAACGGCAAAGTCCGTCTCACCGGCGGGGGTCAGCGCCGTCAGGGGTACGGTGAGCGTGTCCGCGGCGAGTACGCCGCGGAACACGAGGTCTACGGGCTGACCCGCGCCGATGCGCGCCGGGAGGGCGGTCACGGAAAGTTCTACTCGGCTGCGGCTTTCCGTGAGGCCCACCGTGGAGATTCTTTCCTCCGCCACCGGCGAGATAAATTCAATCCGCGCTTCCAGCGTCGCGCCATCCGCCGTCGTACCGCTCACAACGTCTCCGGGCTGAAACCGCAGAGCGTCTTCCGCCAGCAGGGAGGCTTCGATTTTTACCGCGCTCTGGTCGTATAGACTGAACAGGATCTGGCCGGTCTGGACAAAAACGCCGGGCGCGGCGTGTACGGCTAGCACCGTCCCGGCGAAAGGCGCGGTTATGAGTACAGGTTTCGTCTCGGCCGCCCCTTCCTCGCCGTACAAACTCTCATAATTGTGGCGGGCGGCCGCCAGCTGCTGCTCCAGCTGTTCCCGCGCCATCAGTCCGGCGCGGCGACTGGCCGCCACATCAAGTTCGGCCAGAACTTCGCCGGCGGCGACCGTCCGGCCGGCCGCTACGGACACGGCGCCCAGTTCGCCGGCAAAGGGCGCGGTCAGGGCGATTTCCGATTGCGGAGTCACATAGCCGGTGACCGTCAGCGTCGAAGCCACGTCCTCCCGCGTGACCGTAGCCGTGACCGCCGGTAGCGGGCGCAGCGCGGCGACAAGTGCCGCCGCCGCGACCAGCGCCGCGAGCGCGGCCCCCAGGATCAGTTTGTATTTCTTTTTCATGATCGCTTTTTCAATTCCTTTCTCTCATAATGTCCACTGGCGTGATCCGCCGCAGACGCCTGTGTATGACGGCGTTGCTCAGCACCACCGCGATCAGGGTCAGCACGGCGGCGCGGGCAAGGGCTTCCCCGCTGAGATAATTCGGGATCGTGTACATGTCGCCGCTCATAGTGCGCACTATCGCCTCCGTGGCCGCCCAGGTGAGCGGGAGGCCGAGGATGACGCCTCCGAATGTCAGCAGCCACTGTCCGCTGGAGATAACTTCCAGGCAGTCGCGGCTGTTCAGCCCGAGGGTTATCATGGTCGCCATTTCCCGTTTCATTTCCTCAAAGCAAACGAGCGAGCCGGTAAAAATGACGGCGAAACCGATCGCCACGCCGGCGAAGGCCATATAGTAAAGGATAAACAGCATACTGCCCATGGCCGCGTTGATTTTATCTATCTTGGCCAGCCGACCCTCCGCCAGGGTAAAACGAGCGGCGTCCGCCAGCCGGTCGGCCACGTCCCGCCGGGCCTGTTCCGTCCCCGCCACCAAGAGGGAGTTGCAGGCCCCGTTCGTGCGCTGAAATTCCGCGGCCAGCCGGAGAGGGACGTAGACGGTGACATTCATATACTGGCCCGTAACCCCGGTCACCGGCAGCCGCATCGTCCGACCCGCCGGGCCGGGGCTCTCCACCTCCAGCCAATCGCCCGGCCCCAGATCGAGGGCGGCGGCCAAATGGGCGGTGATAACCGCGCCGCCTTCTTCCAGGGCGAGGAGCCGGCCGGCGGCATCGGCAATCCGCAGCAATTCACCCCCCGGCTCCAGTCCTTTCAGCGTCCCGCTGAGGGAAGCGACCGGACTCTTGCACGTTACCCCCACGTCCAGCACGAGTTCCGTCCGCCGCACTTCCGGGTGGCTGACGGCGGAACGGGCGTCCGCCCACGAGACCGGCGCGTTGAAATAGACCGTAAAATCCTGCTGTTCCACCACGGTCAATTCGTCATAGACAAAGATGTCCATCATGGAATTCATCGAAACGAGCGAGGCGATCATCATGTAGGCGCAAGCGATCCCCAGGAGGGAAAAGAGGGAGCGGCGGCCGTTGCGAAAAACGCCGCGCAAGCCGACGAGTCCCGGAATCGTCAGCAACTCCCGCATCCAGGGCAGTCGTTCCAGCGGCGTGAGTTTGCCGGCGGGGGGAGCGGCCGGCTGCAGGGCTTCGGCCGGTTGGAGGCGAGCGACGCCACGGGCGGCGAGCCAGCCGATGGCGCCGCAGAACAGGCCGCCGGCCAGCGCGCTGTAGAACAGATAGGGATAAGCGGCCCCGAAGCCCGCGCCCAGCGAGGGCATACTATAAAAAGTCAGGTAGTATTCCCAGATGGGCACGGCGCCGAGGATGCCGGTCGCCCCGCCGGCCACCCCGCCGAGCAAGCCGGTAACCGCGCCGAAACAGGCGAAATGTATGCTGATGGCGCGGTGGGAAAAACCGAGGGAAAGCAGGGCCCCGATCTGGGCGCGCTGCTGTTCCACCAGGCGGAACAGGCTAATATACAGGATCACGGCGGCGACGAGCAAAAAGAGGACGGGGATGACGCCGGCCATACTTTGCAGCTGATCAAGCTCTGACTGCAGCATGGCGGTGGAAACATGATCGGCACGGTCGTACACCCGGTAGCAGACGT
>JAISWK010000046.1 GCA_031270805.1 Gracilibacteraceae bacterium | reverse complement strand
TTTGTGCTCTGGCAAGGCGCCAGGTTCCGCTAATACTGGCTGTATTTGCGGGTTCTGGCAACGCAGCCAGAGTGCAAAAGGGCAAGTCAAATGTATAAGTTATTTGAGAACAGTTCCTTGATCTATTAAAAATATACAGGAGGTAAAATCATGGATATCAAAGCTCGCGTACCCGGAACAGTTAAAGCGATTAATGTTAAGGAAGGCGACCCGGTCAAGCTTCGCGACATCGTCTGCATCTTGGAAGCGATGAAAATGGAACAGCCGGTGCCCGCTCCCGCCGAAGGCACGATCAAGGCGATCAAGGTCGCCGTGGGCGCCAAGGTGAAAGCCGGCGAAGTCCTCATGGTGTTGGAGTAAGAAACGGCGCGAAAAGTTGCCCGCAGACGGCTGCGGGCAACTTTTTTTCAGGGGGATCGGTGAATCTTTATAATAAATAATTGTGAAAAATGATTTGCCTTCCCGGCGGAAGCGTGCTATAATAACAACCAGGGTTCCTGCTCTGTTGGTAGGGCAAGCATGGTTTTGATCCTATAAGTGACACGGGAGCTGGAAGTGAGCGGCTCAGTACGCCAGGCTTTTGTTGACAAAGAAGGCGGAAATATCGCTCCAGGCGCCCACCTGCTTCAGCAGGGTCAGAAACCGGCGGCTTTACGGCAGCGCGGGAGAAAAAGCAGGGGATTTTCTCCTGCTTTTTATCGTACCGCTCGGCTCACGCCGGACTGTTGCTCGTCAGGAGGCGCTGAGGGCCAAGGCGCGCCGTTTTCCCAGTCCGACGCAAAAAGCGCCTGCATTTTTTCCGCCCCGGCGGGGGAGGGGATCGTCAGGGCGATCTCATGGTTGATCACGAAAGCGGCGTGAGACCAGGCGGAGGCGGCGACGATCAGGGACTGTCCGTCAAAAACCGCAAAGGTGTAATCGATCGTTTCCGCCGTTTCGCCGGCCGCGGCCCGGAAGAGCCGGATTTCTACGCCGGCGGCCCGCAAGCGTTCCAGACTGTTGGGCGTCGAGTCCACGACGTCCGGATTCAGGATGAGCCGCACGAGGCAGCCCCTTTGCCGGGCGGCGATTAGGGCGTTCAAGACGTCTTCCTGGCTGATTTGGATGCTCTCCGCCAGTATTTCCCGGCTTGCGCCCTCAATCTGGTTCAGGACACTCTGGCGCAGAGCGGCCCCTGTGTTCAGGGTGATATGATCGTCCGGCGCCTCCACGTCGGGGGGTAGCTCCAGGGCCAGCGTGGTGGTGTATTTCCAGTCGGCGGCAAAATTGCGCGCCAGTTCCCACGCCGCCTCGCCTTCCAGCCGCACGGCCAGCCGGCGGAGCGGAGGCGGGTTCTCCAGCCAGTCGGAACTGTAAACGAGCGCCGCGCCGCCGTCGGTCAGCATGCAGCGGACGCGCTGGTACTGGCCTTTTTGGGCCGGATAATACTGGACGGAAATATTATTGTTTTTCAGAGTTTCGATGGTCGGCTGATTGGCGGTTTGCCACTGATCCAGCAGGAGACGGATTTCGACCCCGGCTTGCGCTTTTTCGATTAAAAGAGCCAGCAGTTCGGCGTCGCTGAAGATGAATTGTTCGATCCAAATGGTCGTCCGCGCCTGGCGGATCAGGGAAACGGTTTCGGCCCGGATGGCGGCTTCGTCAGTCAGAAAAGCGCCGCCCGGCAGGGCGGAAACCGGCGCGGCGGCTGGTTCGCCCCCGGGCAGCAGACTGCAGCCTGCCAGCAGACTGACCGCGAGCCAAAGCAATAATATCCGTTTCATCAGAACCTCTGGGTTTTTTCTTCATTATATATGATTGGCGGGACGGACGCAAGCGGCCCGACCGGGCGGGCGCAATTATTGTTTCGGCGGCCGGGGCGTGTTATACTGTAGGGGAAAGGGATGATTTGATTTGAAGGGGATTATTTTGGCCGGGGGCAGCGGCACCAGGTTGTATCCGCTGACCAGCGTCACCTCCAAGCAGCTCTTGCCGGTGTATGACAAACCGATGATTTATTACCCCCTGTCGGTGCTGATGCTGGCGGGAATCCGGGAGATTTTGATTATTTCCACCCCGCTGGATTTGCCGAATTTTGAGCGCCTGCTCGGGGACGGGTCCCACCTGGGGGTGCGTTTTTCCTATGCGGTCCAGCCCAAACCCGAGGGACTGGCCCAGGCGTTCCTGATCGGGGAGGATTTCATCGGCGGGCAAAGCTGCGCCATGATTCTGGGCGACAATGTTTTTTACGGCAGCGGGTTGACAAATCATTTGCGCCAGGCGAAAGCGCGGGAGCGCGGGGCGACGATTTTCGGCTATTACGTGGACGAGCCGCAGCGGTTCGGGATAGTGGAAATAGACGCGGCCGGCCGGCCGGTCTCCATTGAGGAAAAACCGGCGGCGCCGAAAAGTAATTACTGTGTCACCGGCCTCTATTTTTACGACGAGCGGGTGTGCGACCTGGCCAAACAGGTGCGCCCGTCGGCGCGGGGTGAATTGGAAATAACGGATTTGAACCGGCTTTACATGCTGGATGGTTCGCTGCAGGTTACATTGCTCGGCCGCGGATACGCCTGGCTTGATATGGGTACGCCGGACAGCCTGGCTGACGCGACCGAATTTGTCCGCGTGGTGGAACGGCGGCAGGGAGTGAAGATAGCCGCGCCGGAAGAAATCGCCTGGCAGAACGGGTGGATCGACGGGGCGACGCTGGCCGCGGCGGCGGAGTTGTACAGCCATTCCGATTACGGCCGGCATTTGCGGCGCGTGGCGGAAGGACGCTACAAAGTAAAAAGCGAGGCGGAGGAATGAACATTCTCGTTACCGGCGGAGCGGGCTTTATCGGCGCTAATTTTGTCCACTACTTGCTGCGCGCTCATCCCGCCGATCGGGTCGTCTGCCTGGACGCCCTGACCTATGCCGGCAACATGGCCAACCTGGCGCCGGTCAGGGATAACCCGCGCTTTGTTTTCGCCCGCGGGGATATCGCGGATCGGGAGGCGGTTTTTGCTCTTTTTGCCCGGGAAAAGCCGGAGGCCGTAGCGAATTTCGCGGCCGAAAGCCACGTGGATCGCTCGATTGCCGACCCCGCCATCTTTTTGCGCACTAATGTGCTGGGAACTCAAGTGCTGCTTGACGCCTGCCGCGCCTTTGGCGGCGCGCGTTTTCATCAGGTATCGACGGATGAGGTCTACGGCGACCTGCCGCTCACACGCCCGGATCTCTTTTTTACGGAAGAAACCCCGCTCCACGCCTCCAGTCCGTACTCGGCCAGCAAAGCCGGGGCCGATCTGCTGGCCCTGGCCTACTACCGCACTTACGGTCTGCCGGTGACTATTTCCCGTTGCTCGAATAATTACGGCCCTTACCATTTTCCGGAAAAACTGATTCCGCTCATGATCACGAACGCCTTGACCGGTCAGCCGCTGCCCGTGTACGGCGACGGACTCAATGTGCGGGACTGGCTCTATGTGGAGGATCACTGCCTGGCGATCGATCTCGTGCTGCGGCGGGGGCGGCCGGGGGAAATCTACAATGTGGGCGGTCACAACGAGTGGGCCAATATCGACGTCGTGCGCGCGATCGTGGCGAAGCTGGGCCGGGGTGAAATCAGTTTTGTCCCGGATCGGGCCGGCCATGACCGCCGTTACGCCATTGACGCGGCGAAGATCGGGCGGGAATTGGGCTGGACGCCGCAAACAGACTTCCCGGCGGGCCTGGATAGCACCATTGACTGGTATATAGCGAACGAAAGCTGGTGGCGGGATATATTGAGCGGAGCATATCAAAAATGGCGATAGAGATGGAGCAGCGCGCTATCCTGGTCGGAGTGGACACCGGCCGGGAAGATACGAGGGCTTCCCTGAGCGAACTGGCTGCCCTGGCATTGTCCTGCGGTATCACGATTGCGGGCATGTTGTGGCAGAAACGGATTCGGGTTTCCGCCGCCTACTTTATCGGTCGGGGCAAAACGCGGGAAGTGGCGGACTTTCTGGCCGAAACACGCGCGAATCTTGTCGTATTTGACGACGAGTTGAGCCCGTCTCAGCTGCGCAATCTGGAGGCGGCGCTGGACTGTAAAGTCGTGGATCGGACAGTGCTGATCCTGGATATTTTCGCCGCCCGGGCCCGTACCCGCGAAGCCCGCTTGCAGGTGGAACTGGCCGATTGGCAATTTTTGCTGCCCCGGCTGGTCGGGATGCGAGCCTCCCTGGGCCGGCAGGTCGGCGGCGTGGGGACGCGCAATAAAGGCGCCGGGGAAACCAAATTGGAGCTGGATCGGCGCAAAATAGAAAATCGGATCCAAAGCTTAAAAAGGGAATTGGCCCGCGTAGCCGGAGAGCAGGACGTCCGCCGCCGCCGCCGCCGTAGCGCCGGGATACCGCTCGTGGCGCTGGTCGGATACACCAACGCCGGCAAATCCTCGCTCTTGAATGCCCTCGTGGCCCGCTACGGCCAAAACCGGGACAAACAAGCTCCGGCCGAGGACAAATTGTTCGCGACCTTGGACACGTCGGTGCGACGCCTGATTCTGCCCGACCGGCGCGCTTTTCTCCTGGCGGATACGGTGGGTTTTATCAGCAAAATGCCGGCGCACTTGCTGCAGGCTTTCACCTCCACCCTGAGCGAAGCGCGGGAGGCCAGTCTGCTCTTGCAGGTCGTGGACGCCGTCGACCGGCGGAGCGGCGAGCAAATGGAGGTTACCCGCCGGGTGCTGGCGGAAATAGGCGCTGGGGACACTCCGATCCTGACGGTATATAATAAATGCGATCTGGCGGAATGGCCGTACCCGCGCGTGCAGGGGCGCAATATATTCATGGCCGCCGACGGAACCCGCCCTGCCGGTTGCGCGGAGCTGCTGGGGGCGTTGAGAGCCGCTTTGTGGGGAGAGAGTGGGAATGGATGAGAATGGAGATAGGCTGAGAATGGCTGGGAACGTGGATACGCTGAAAATAGAGCAGGCTGTGCGGATGATTTTGGAAGCGATCGGGGAAGAGCCCGGGCGGGAAGGGTTGAAAGAGACGCCGAAAAGGGTGGCGGCTTTTTACGCCGATATTTTCAGCGGACTGGGCGAGAACCCGGATGAACATCTGCAAGTTCAGTTCACGGAACAGCATGAGGAAATGGTGGTGGTGCGCGATATACCAATTTATTCCATGTGCGAACATCATTTGCTGCCGTTCTTCGGCTCGGCCCATATCGCCTATATCCCGCGGGCAGGCAAGATCACCGGCCTTTCCAAACTGGTGCGCGTGATCGAAGGGTACGCCCGCCGTCCGCAATTGCAGGAGCGGCTGACCACTTCCGTCGCCGACGCCGTCATGCGCCGTCTGAACGCGCGGGGGGTTCTCGTCGTCATCGAAGCCGAACACATGTGTATGACGATGCGCGGCGTAAAAAAACCGGGGTCACAGACGGTGACCTCGGCGGTGCGGGGAGATTTGCAGACCAGCGCGGCGACGCGGGCCGAAGCGTTTGCGCTGCTGAGATCTTAGGGATGAACTAACGGGCGTTGAGAAAGGGCTGAGAGATGAATATACTGATTACGAACGACGACGGGTTTCAGGCAGTGGGGCTGCAAATTCTCTATGAAACGCTGGCGGCTTCCGGCCGCCATGCCATCACCGTCGCCGCGCCGGAGCGGGAACGCTCCGGCTGCGGGCGCTCGCTGACCCTGCGCCGGCCGCTTTTTGCCGCGCGGCGGGAATTGCGGGGCGGCGACGCCGGCTACATTATCAGCGGTATGCCGGTGGACTGCGTCAAACTCGCCGTGCAAGGGAACTTGCTCCCGCCGCCGGATATCCTGCTCTCCGGCCTCAACGCCGGCCCCAACCTGGGCACGGATGTTTTTTATTCCGGCACGGTCGGCGCGGCTCTGGAGGGTTCGCTATTGGGGATTCCCTCCCTGGCGCTCTCCGTTCTGCGCGCGCAGACGGACAATTATATGCAGGCCGCTCTTTACGTGCGCCGGCTGCTGGATGAGAGTCTTGCCGCTCTCTTTGGCCCTGCGGGCGCGGCCGGGGGCCCGGCGCCGGTTTATAATTTCAATTTCCCGGACGCGCCCTGGCGGGGACTGGCCGTCACGCGCCTCAGCACGGCTGTTTACCGCAATGATTTCGAGCTGCGCCACAGTCCGGCCGGAGGCGAGTATTACTGGATCAAAGGCGAATTGAATACGGAGGACGAACCGGCGGACACAGACTGGCACGCGGTTCGGGCCGGCTATATTTCCTGTACGCCGATATCGAACGACGTGACCGACGAGCCGGCCTTCGCGGCTCGGCGCGAGAGGGAAGAAGCGCTGAGCCGCGCGTTGGAGTAAGCGCAGAGAGAAGCCGGCGATGTCGTCCGCCGCGCGTTACCGGCCCATGCCCGGATAACCAAGCCACGATTTGTACTCTGTCGCGACCTCCGTCCCATAACCGAACACATCATCCATGTTCGCAATCACGCGGTTCACCGCTTCGTTTTTCATCGAGCTGAGGTAGGAGGCCATGGTATGGAACCAGCTCGGCTCCTTGCTTGACCAGGGGCAGACCACGGCGCAGCGGCCGCAGCCGTAGCCTTGGGGCTGGGTGCGGCGGAAGATGGTGCAGGTCTTATAGTCCAGCTTGTACTTCATATAGCCGTTATATTCCTCCTGGGTGTCGGATGAGGAAATAGACTGGCTGGGACATTCGACCGCGCATTTTTTACAGGTCTTGCAGAAGCTCTGCACACCGAAATCAATCGGCTTGTCTGGCATGAGGGGCATGTCGGTGGTGACGACCGCCGCCTTGTAGTTGAAGCCGAGATAGGGATGGAGAACGCAGTCGCCCACGCGGGACAGCTCACCCATGCCGGCGGCGATGAGAACGGGCGTGACCACCAGCTGGTAGTTATTGTTGTGGTGGGCGCGGGCGCGATAGCCCAGGTTGCGGATATAGTTCGCGATGATGCAGGCCACCGTCCCGCAATGGAAATACGCCCGGCGGGCGCCGTAAGTTCCTCCGTCGTAGCCGTCGGAAGCCATCGTGCCCGTGCGGAAATCCTGATTGTACAATATAGCAATCGCATAGGGATGATCGTTCTCAATTTCAAATTCGTCGGACGGCTGCGCGCCCTTGGCCACGGCTTCCGATGTGGCCACCTGATGGGTGTAGAGCGCCTGTTTCGGCAGGATGCCGATGCCGCAGTCGTCCGCCCCCATGTAGAAGGCGATGTCCTTGATATGGCGGCTCATGGTAGCGGGTTCCGGTATGGGCAGCTTCTCGGCGCGGGGCTCGCCGTCAACATAGGCCTCCGTGCCGAACGGTCTCAGCCCGAAGACCAAGGCGTTGCCCATGGGCGAGTAATATTGGGGGCCGGCGGCGGCCCGCAGGTCTTCCAGTTTGCCGTAGAAGCCCAAATCGTATTGCTTGAAGCCGCTTTGAATCTCACGGATTTGTTTGATATTGCCGACAATTTTGCTGGTGCCGAGGGATTGACATTGGTTCAGGTCTGCCTGCCTGGGGTTGTTGATGTCAAAGCTGCCGCCGGGATAGTCCAGGTAGCGGACTTTTGCCCCTCCCCACCCGTCCGGCCGGTAGACCAGCTTTTGGGCGAGGATGGAGGACTCGTAGGCAGAATCGGTCGTGGCTAGGAGCGGCTTCACCGACAGCAGCGGCGCGGCGGCGGCCATGGTTCCCATCGCTGCGGCCGCCGAACCGGCAAATTTAAGAAAATCACGTCTTTGCATTTAGCTATTCCCTCTCTTTCTGTTTATGAGACCGAGCATGCGCGCCAGGACAAGCGCCCATACCAGCGCCGTCAGCCCAAAGAAGGTTACGCCGACGCTCACAGCCTTGTGGTGATACCCCGTCGAGTTGATAAACACAAATGAAACCCCCAGAGCGGCCCAGATATACAGGCCGATGGCCAGAAGCCAGTGGTACCATTTTTTGGCGTGCTTTGTGATAAAGAAAACGAATAGGGCCCCGAGAAAACCGCAGAAGACGACCAGGAAAATACCCATAACAACCTCCTTAAAATTCGTGTTTTCGTAATAACTCCAAACGGGCGGCGGAGTTTTGCCGCCATGAGGCGCGAGTATACTCTGCATTCAGTATAATGAAACATGCCGGGCTGGGCAAGGGGGTTTACACGATTGCTCCGAACCGGAGACGCAGTTGTTACATTACAGTTACGTTTCGGAGGCCAATTCAGAGCCAAAACCGGCGAGAGTTGCAATTGAAAATAGATTATGGTATATTATATGTAGCGGCGCAAGGTAAATTAAGAAAAAGGAGAAAAAGGAGGATATTTTTACAGTGAAAATAGGATTTATCGGATTAGGCATCATGGGCAAGCCCATGAGCAAAAACTTGCTCCAAGCGGGGTATGAACTCGTGGTTTTGGATCACAAACAAACGGCTATGGACGAATTGGCGGCGCTGGGGGCGGAAACGGCGCCGACCCCGGGCGCGGTGGCGGAGCGGACGGAAATTATTTTGACGATGCTGCCCAATTCCCCGCAGGTCAAAGAAGTAATTCTCGGCCCCGACGGCGTGGTCGCCGGCGCCAAAGCGGGAGCGCTGGTCATTGACACCAGTTCCATCGCCCCGCTGGTCAGCCGCGAGGTCGGGGCGCGGCTGGCGGAACGCGGGGTGCGTTTTTTGGACGCCCCGGTGTCGGGCGGAGAGCCTAAGGCCGTCGACGGTACGCTGTCCTTTATGGTCGGCGGGCCGGAAGCGGATTTTGCCGCGGCGCGGCCCGTGCTGGCTTGCATGGGTTCATCCGTCGTACTCTGTGGCGGCGTCGGCGCCGGCAACGTGACCAAGCTGGCGAACCAGGTCATGGTGGCCGTCAATATAGCCGCCGCCTCGGAAGCCTTGCTCCTGGCCACGAAAGCCGGGGTGGAGCCGGAAAAGGTATTCGAAGCCATTAAAGGCGGTCTGGCCGGCAGCGCCGCTCTGAACGCCAAGGCGCCGCTGATCATGGATCGCCGCTTTGACCCCGGTTTTCGTATCAACCTCCATATCAAGGATTTGGCCAATGTGCTGGACACGGGGCACGAGGTCGGCGCCCCGCTGCCCTTGACCGCCGCGGTCATGGAGATGATGCAGACGCTCAAGGCCGACGGGCATGAAAAAAAAGACCACGGCGCCCTGGCCCTGTATTACGAAAAACTGGGCGGCGCGGAGATCAGCCGCGGGGAGCGTGAATGAACCGACAAGCACGAACGGCCTTGAAAGAGTGGTCTGCCGGGCCGGAGCTATTCCCGGGCAAGATCTATGTGGTTGACGACGAGGCGTGTATCAGGGACCTGGTACAGGCCTATTTGCGGCGGGCAGGCTTTACGGTGCAAGGATTTCCCTCCGGGGAGGCCTTCCTGGCGGAATTCCGGAAAAACCCGCCGGATTTGGTCGTTCTCGACATAATGATGCCCGGCATGGACGGCATGGCGGTCTGCTCGTGCATCCGGGCCACCAGCAGCGTCCCCGTCGTCATCATTTCCGCCAAGGGCGGGGAGTGGGACAAGGTGGCGGCGCTCAACCTGGGCGGCAACGACTACCTGGTCAAGCCTTTTTCCCCGGCGGAACTGACGGCTCGGGTCAAAAACCTGCTGCGTTACGCCTCCGGCAAGCCGCAGGACGGAACCCCCGCCCTCTTGACCTATGAGGACATCCGGCTGGTTCCGCAGCTGCGGGAAGTTCGCGTCCGGGGTCAGCTTGTTAACCTGACGCCGATGGAGTATGAATTCCTGCGCCACCTGCTGGAAAACCAGGGGACGGTCGTCCGGCGCGAGGCGCTGCTGCGCCGGGTCTGGAACGTGGAGGCCGATGTTGACAGCCGCATGGTGGACAATATGGTGCTGCGCATCCGCAAGAAAATCGCCGCCGCCCAGAGCCGGGTCTCGATCAGAACCGTGCGCGGATACGGCTTCCGGATAGACAAAGATGGGTAAAAGCCTGAGACCCCGGAGGCTGCGGGAGCGGGTGCTGCTGCCGTTCGTCCTTGTGATGGTCAGCGCCTTCACCATTCTGGAGGTCATGCTGATACAGGCGTATGACCTGAGTTTTACCCAGTCGTCCGAGGAGAAGAGCGTCAGACTTTTGGCAAAAGTCACGGCTATCATGCAGCAGTACGGGCAAACGGCGGAGGGGTTAAATGAGCTGGCGGCGGACAGTATGCGCCTGATCAAAGACATTTCCGCTGTGGAAATTGTTTTTTTGGATAGTGAGAGGCGTCTGCTCTTCCCGGAGGAAACGCAGGCCATCAACGCCTTTTTTCAGGAACCGTTCCTCGAGCAGATGAAGACCGGCCCCCGGAGCATGACGCCCGAGCGGATCTACAAGAACCCTCTCAACGGGCGGATTTATTTCCACTATCTGCTGCCCCTCTCTATCGCGGGCACAGACGTCGCCTTCGTCTGCACGGGGCGCTACATGGCGGTTTACACTGAACTCAGCGGGCGGATCACGCGGGTCACCGTCGTTTTGATGCTCGGATTTATTGTCGTCATGGCCTTGATCGCTCAACTCATTTCGCGGAAAATCGTGGAACCGTTGCTGGAATTGGAGCGGTTTGCCATTGCCGCCAGCTGGAAAGAGGACTACGAGTACCGGCCCAGCAGCAGTGTAGCGGAAATCAGGCATTTGGGCAAATGTATCCAGGACATGGTGAACGATGCCCGGCGCTCGGAAACCCAGCAGAAGGCTTTTTTTGAAAATGTGTCGCATGAGCTGCGCACCCCGATCATGGCGCTGCAAGGGTACGCGAGCGGGCTGAGCGACGGCGTGTTCGAGGATGAGCGGGCGGCCCTCGAGGTCATCAAGCGGGAGAGCGATCGCCTGAGCGTACTCGTGGAGCGGATAATGCTCCTGGCCCGCATAGACAACAAGGTTTTTGTCCAGCACAGGCAGCCCGTCAACTTGAATGACCTGCTTTATGAAATCAGGGACGCCCTGTTTCCCGCCTTGCGGGAAAGAGGATTGGCCATGGGAATTTCCTGTCCGGCCGGCCTCTCGCTGACGGCTGACCGCGAGCTGCTTTCCGAAATTTTGCGCAACCCGCTCGCCAACGCCCTGCGCTACGCCCGGAGCAGGATTTCCGTCCGCGCGGAGATGCCGGATCCGGAACTGATTACCATCGTGATTCGGGACGACGGGGAAGGATTCCCCGAGGAGATCATCCCGCATATATTTGACCGCTTCCACAAAGGCGCGGCCGGGCGCGTCGGCTTGGGGATGGCCATTGCCAGCGCGGCGGCGGAACTGCTGGGGGGCGTGATTGACGCCGGTAACCAGGGCGGCGCCGTGGTCAGGATAGAATTAGCGCCGGACGGCTTTCTTCCGGATTGAGGGCCGCCTGAATTTTGACCTCGTAGGTCCAACCAAAAGGATCGGGCAGTTTTCCCCACTGCAGCCCGGTCAGCGCGTCAAAAAGTTTTTGCGCGACAGGCCCGATGCCGCCGTCCGCGACCGTGAGGAGTTCGCCGTAAATGCTGAAAGTGCCGATGGGGGAAACAACTGCGGCGGTGCCGGTGCCGAAGGCCTCGCCCAGCGCGCCGGCTTTGGCGGCCTGAAACAGCTCGTCGACGGATATTTTGCGTTCGCTCACTTTATAGCCCCAGGAACGCAATAGCTCAAGGGCGGAACTGCGGGTGATCCCGGGCAGGATGCTGCCGTCCAGGGCGGGGGTGACTATTTCCTCGCCGAGGCGGAGCATGATATTCATCGTGCCCACTTCCTCAATATAGCTGTGCTCGACCCCGTCCAGCCAGAGCACCTGGGTAAAACCAAGCTGCTCGGCCTTTTTCTGGGCGATCAGGGATGCGGCGTAATTGCCCCCGCATTTCGTGTGACCGGTGCCGCCGACGACGGAACGGACATATTCGTCCTCTACATATATACGTACCGGGTTGAGCCCTTCCGGATAGTAGGCGCCCACCGGCGAGCAGATAACGATAAATTTGCAGCGCCGGGGCGGTCGCACGCCCAAGTGCGGTTCGTCGGCGATTATATACGGGCGGATGTACAAAGAGGTGCCGGGGAGCCGCGGAATCCAGTCTCGATCGACGCGCACCAGCGCGCTCACCGCCGCGATGAATATTTCTTCCGGCAAGAGAGGCAGACAGATGCGATCGGCGGAGCAGTTAAGGCGGCGGGCGTTTTCCTGCGGCCGAAAAAGGAGAACGCGCCCGTCCGGGGCGAAATAGGCTTTCATCCCCTCGAATACTTCCATGCCGTAATGCAGCACCATCGCCGCCGGATCAAGAGCGAGCGGGGCGTAAGGAACAAGGCGCGCGTCATGCCAGCCCCGTCCTTCCGTATAATCCAGCAGGAACATATGGTCGGTGTAGTAATGACCAAAGCCCAGATTATTCCATTCGGGTTTCGCCTTAGGGGCGCCGGTCGCCTCAAATCTGATCTCCACGGGTATTACCTCTTTTCTGTTTCTTGCTGGCTTTTATTTTATCATGCCCGCCCGGCAAATACAACACCGCTGTCCCCATGACACCGTAACGAAAAGGGCTATCGTTCACACCCACCCTTTCCTGTCATTCGGAGACTTACCCGGCGAGTCTCCGAGCCGTTGGTAAGTCTCCCTTTTTGTCATTCTGCGCGG
The DNA here is from genome assembly GCA_031270805.1 of Gracilibacteraceae bacterium. Classification (GTDB taxonomy): domain Bacteria; phylum Bacillota; class Desulfitobacteriia; order Desulfitobacteriales; family Syntrophobotulaceae; genus JAIRRL01. Next base: position 13,364 of record JAISWK010000046.1, on the reverse strand, counting down.
AGGCGCCCGGGTGTCATTACCGGGTGTCGCGCCTCCGTCGCAGAATCCATTTGCGCCGGCAACGCCCATGTGGATACTGCGATTCGGCTTTGCCGAACGCAGCATGACGGAGGGGTGTGAACGGTAACGAAAAGGCATAAAACCGCGTTGCGGATTGCCTATAACTAACCAATCCAATTATAAAACGCCTGTGTCAGTTTTAGACGGGGAAAGGGGGCTGGGCCCGGATAGAAGGCCGCCGCACAGCCTTTTGAAGATTTTCTTTCGCCTGGCACGCTTTATGCTATATATAATGGTAACACTATCAAAGAAAGGGGGGGTTGCGGGTTCAAGCGGAGTCGATCATTTCAGCCGCTCGGAAAGGGGGTGCCTGCAGAACCTCAGACGAAGACGCGCACTTATTCCGGAATCCATGTTCCTCAAACCGTTTTTTATTTTGATTCTTTCTTATTTTTTTGCCAGAGGAGGATTTGGGAGGAAAAACATGAGCGAAAAGAAAAAGTTTTTTGTGTCTGAAGTCATTGATTCACTGGGCGTGAATAAATTCACCTGGATTACCTTTGTTTTCCTGGGCCTGGCAATGATCTTTGACGGTTACGACTTCATGATCGTCAACACGACGAACACGTTCGTCGCCAGGACGTTCTGGCCGGACAACCCGACGCCGGGCGCTCTCATGGGCTCGCTCACAACCTGGTCGCTCATCGGCATGGTCGTCGGCGGCGCCCTGGGCGGTATCCTGTCTGACAAATTCGGCCGCAAAAAAACCCTGACCCTGGCGGTGCTGTTCTATGGCGTGTTCACGTTGCCGCAGGCTTTTGCCTCCAGCTACGCCATGTTCGCCGCGTTCCGTTTTATCGCCGGCTTCGGCGTCGGTTCCTGCATCCCGGTCGTCACAACCACGTTTTCCGAAACAATGCCTTCCAAAAACCGCGGTGTCTTTGTCACCTTCGGCATGGCCTTCATGGTCGCCGGCTGGGTGCTGGCCGGTATCGTCGGCGGCGCCCTCCAGGGTAATCCCAGCCAATTGCTGCCCGGTCTGACCGAGGCCGTGACCTACACGACGGCGATCGTGGACGGCGTGCCCCAGACGGCGGAGATGTTCGCCAACTGGCGCGTCTGTTACCTGATCGGGGCCATACCGATCTTGTATGGTATATTCCTGGGCTTTTTCATGAAGGAAACCCCCGCCTGGTACGCGTCCAAGGGCCGCTTGGATGACGCTGCCAGGCGCCTGAAGGAGATCCAGATCAGCGCCCGGGGTACGGCGGACGAGATTGACGGCAGCATGATTCTCACCCCGCCCAAACCGGCGCGATCGACTCCGGACACTCTGTTTTCCAAAAAATATATTATCGCCACCTGCGCCATCTGGGCGACGTACTTCATCGGCCAGTGCTGCGTCTACGGCATGAACTCCTGGCTGCCCACCTGGTTCCGGGGCATCGGCTGGGATGCGTCCCTGGCGGTGAAGCTCCAGACCTGGAACAATGTGGCCGCCATCGCCTCCAATATCTCGGTGGGCTTCATCTCCGACCGGGTGGGCCGAAAACGCAACCTTGCCTTCTCCTGGCTCTTCGCCATTGTGGCCATCGTTCTCTGCTCCCTCTTTGTCATAGCGCCGGCCACAGGCGTTGGGCCTGATTCTATCGCTGACGGCGCGGGCTTTGCCCGGAACGTCGCCCTGATGCTGCTCTTCGGCTTTGCCCTGAACTACGCCATCACCGCTGTCCAGCCGCTGATGCCCGAGAGCTATCCCACGGAAATCCGCAACATGGGCGTGTCCTGGTGCCAGGCGTTCGCTCGTTTCGGCGGCGCCGCCTCCCCCATCATCCTGGGCGCCCTCTCCACCTCACCGACCTTCGCTAGGGACGGCGTCACCAACTGGTCGTCGCTGGTTTTGGTTCTGATCATACCGCTGGCCCTCGGCTTCATCTGCACGATGCTATTTGTCCAGCGGGAGACGAAGGGTAAATCCATGGACGCCATCCAGACCGAGATCGAGACGGCGGCTTAATTTTCTCGCTCAGAGAGCAGGAAGGAGTTTTCCATGAAAGAAGAAGCGTCGGGCGGCATAGCTTTCTACGCCATGATAGCGGTTCTTATCGTCATGGTCGTCTGCACTATGATCTGTCCGCTTGTCATCAGCGGTTTCTCCAGGCAGCCCTATGCCATTCCCATGATGGGCATCGCGTTGGCTTTACCGTTTATACACTTCTTTATTTTCGGCGGCAGCGAACTGGCGCGGCGGAAAAAATAAGAAGTTATAATATCCACCGGGAATCCGCTGGTTGATCTTAGGCCGCGTCCCATGCGGTCAAAATGATTCAATCAGCGGTTCCCACCAAAAAAAAGGAGGTTTTTCTATGGTTATGAGCAGAGAGTGGAAGGTCGAAAACCCGGACGGGTCGGTCAGTGTGCGTTCCTGCTGCTGGTCTCCGCCGGGCGATCATCCCGTGGGCTGCGGTATGTGGCTTACCGTCAAAGACGGCAAACTCGTTGACGTCGAAGGCGACGAAGAACACGCCATCACGCAGGGGCGCCTGTGTATCCGCGCCCTCGACCTGCCGGAGATCGTCCACTCGCCGGAGCGCATCGTCTACCCCATGAAACGGGCCAAAGAGGATCGCGGCAAAAACAAATGGGATCGGATTACCTGGGACGAAGCGTTCGACATCGTATGCGGCAAGGTCAACTATTACAAGGAAACTTACGGGGCGCAGTCGATCCTGGTCTTCGGCGGCACGGGCCGCGAGGCGTGTATCTATTACTATCCGCTGGCGTTTTCCACCTTGCAGACGCCGAACGTATGTTATGCCCAGAGCGGTTGGTCCTGCTACGGGCCGCGCTGTTCCATCACGGACTATATCCTGGGCGCCGGTTATCCGGAGATCGACTACGCCGGTTATTTTTCCGACCGCTTCGACAACCCGGAATTCCAGCTGCCGAAATATGTGGTCTGCTGGGGCAAGATGCCGCTGGCTTCCAACGGTGACGGTCTTTTCGGGCACGCCCTGATTGACATGATGAAGCTGGGCACGAAAATCATTATGATCGACCCGCGCATCACCTGGCTCGGCGCCCGCGAAGGCAATGTCAACCTGCAGATCAAACCCGGCACCGACGCCGCCATCGGCCTGGGCCTGGCTAATGTCATCATTGAAGAAGGGCTCTGTGACCAGGAGTTCATCGAAAACTGGTGCTTCGGCTTCGACGAGCTGGCCGAGCGCTGTCGCGAATACCCGCCGGAAAAAGTGGAGGAACTGACCTGGGCGCCGGCCGAACAGATCCGCAAGGTCGCCCGCATGATGGCCGAAAAACCTGTTTCCATTGCCTGGGGTCTCGCGGTCGATCAGAGTCCCAACGGCGTGCAGGTCGGTCATATTACCATCGCTCTGGCCGCTATCACCGGCAATATCGATATACCCGGCGGTCTGACCCTCGGCCCGCCCTCGTCCCTCCTGGGCAAATGGCGCATGGAAACCCGCAAGGATCTCGACCCGAAACTGTGGGATATGCGTCTGGGCGCGAACGAATACCCGGCCCTCTCGAACGCTATGGCGACCACGCATCCGGACTATACGCTGGACGCGCTGGAAACCGACAAACCCTATCCCATCAAAATGCTCTGGTTCAACAGTTCCAACCTGCTGGCCCCCACTTGCTCCGCCGCCCCTATCCGCTGGCACGACGCTTTCCTCAAGGCTGATTTCGTCGTGGTGCAGGATTTGAATATGACCCCCACGGCCATGGCCTGCGGCGACGTTTTCCTGCCGCTGCCGACGACGGCGGAACACGACGGCATCGTTATCACGCATTACGGCCGCAACACCGTATTCCTCGGCGCCATGAACGAAGCGCTGCGCGTCGGGGAAACGAAGTCCGACGTGGAGATCTGCATTGAGTTCGGCAAGCGCCTGAACAACGCCGGCCCCGATGGCACGTCCACCTGGAGCATCTTTGAGGGCGACACCCGCGACAAGTTCGTTCCCGACTTTTTCAGCAAACAGACGCTGCCGGAACTGGGTTTCGACTTTGACGAACTGCGCCGCATCGGCCTCTACCAGCCCGGCTATTCCTACCGGAAATATGCCAAAGGCGAGCTGCGCTTCGACGGGGAGCCCGGCTTTAACACCGTCACCGGCATGGTGGAGCTCTATTCCACCCTCTTTGACGCCTGGGGCGAGGATCCGCTGCCCTATTACGAGGAACCGCGCTGGAGTCCGATCAGCCATCCGGAACTGGCGGAAAGATATCCTTTGATGATGACCAGCGGCGCCCGCGAGTACGCCTCATTCCATTCCGAGCATCGGCAATACCCGACGCTGCGTCATTTCCGCGTCTATCCCGACATTGAGATTCATCCCGACACCGCCAGCAAATATGGCATTTCCGAAGGCGACTGGGTCGAGGTGGAAAACCCGTTCGGCGTCGCCCGGCAAAAAGCGAGTCTCGTCATCACCATTGACCCCAGGGTCGTCCACACTCGCCACGGCTGGTGGTATCCGGAGCAGGACGGGGAGGAGCCCAACCTTTTTGGCGTCTGGAAGTCCAATATCAACAACCTTGTGCCGCACTTCGACACGGGCCGCCTCGGTTTTGGCGCGCCGATGAAGAGCGTGTTCTGCTCCATCAAGAAAGTCGACAACCTGGACGGACTGGTGGTCAAGAAATCGCTGGACATCGTGAAGGAACAGGACAAGCTCCAAGCGCTCGAGGGGGTTGACCCCAAGAACATCGTCAATATTCACAGCGAACACAGGGTATAGGAACGGACGCCTTAATAAGGAGGTATTTATATGGCAGACTATTCCAATTGGGGGCTTCTGTTTGATTACAAATACTGCTCCAACTGTCATACTTGCGAGGTCGCCTGCAAGAACCATTTGAAGCAGACAGCGGAGGAGTTTGAGCAGAAACCGGGCATTGTGGTTTTGGAGAAGGGGCCTTATCATCTCGATAAGAGTGACCCGGACGCCTGGGATTGGGATTATATCCCCGTGCCGACGAAGCAATGTGATTTGTGTGTGGATCGCCTGGAAGCGGGTAAAAAGGCTTCCTGCGTCAAGCACTGCCTGGCTTTCTGCATCGAAATCGGGCCGATTGAGGACCTGGCGAAACGTGCCGCGGAAATCGGCCATAAAGTGAGTATTTACAAGCCCTGAGACACCGGTTCACTGTCATTACGGGGAGCGGGGCGGTGGAGCAGTCCGCGGAAAAAGCAGCAATTTTTGAGACGGCTGCTTCACCGGAGCCGCAGCATCAAAAAAAAATAATGAAGGAGGTTCAGCCATGACCTTTGATGAACTGATCGAGTTGAGTGGCGACCAGCAGACGGTATGGCTCAATGAGCAGCTCGCCGCAGGTAAGACCCCCGACGATATCTACGCGGATCTGGGCACCGACAAATCCGGTCTCGGGAAGGTGGGGCTTTTCTATGTCCCGCCCAAGAAATCCTTTATGGTCAAGCCGATGCGCGGGTATCAGACCACCCGTCTTTCCGGCAATGAGAAGGCGGACGACGCCGGTATTGTCGGCGGTAAGACCATCGGCTGATTTTCCCTGGTACTGATTTCCGATATATCCTGCGCGCCATATCCAGGCGCGCGGGATATTGCTGTGAGGACATTCACCGTCCTTGACGCCCGGACGCCCGCTTGTTATAATGAGCAGGGGCTCCAGCCCGTCTGGGGCGTTCCGTCCCTTAGCCCGCGTTCTGCACCACCCAGGGTGTCGTAGGGGCGGATGGCAATCCGCCCGTTTTTCCACACAATCCGCATCGCCGGGACGATTGCCATCGTCCCCTACGGGATCTCCCTTCCCAATTGTGAATTGTGAATTGTGAATTGTGAATTGTGAATTGTACATTGAATGAACTAATCGAGGTCAATTAAAGTGAGTTGCCAAAGAGGGAATCAGGTCGCATCCGGCGGTTATGGCTGCTCCTGCTGCGGGCACTGCCAGGGGGTGGTAAAATCGAAAATCGTGCCCAGAGGCAAATGCCTTCTCTGTAACACTCAAAACCGCCCATCCGCCGTCGTCTGCCAAAAATGCGGCGCCCCGATTAACAATCCTACCACTAGGGTCGGGCGCGCAATGTGAACTGTAGCCAAAGGGGGGAAAAACGCCGTGTCCTGCGGTTATGGCTGCTCCGGCTGCGGGCGTTGCCAGGGGCTGGTAAAATCGAAAATCGTGCCCCGGGGCCGGTGCCTTGTCTGCAACACCCAGAACAGCCCATCCGCCGCCGTCTGCAAAAAATGCGGCGCCCCGATTGACAATTCCCGGGTCGGGAGCGTCCGGCCCGGGACAAGATAGCGGGAAAGCACAGGAGGAAAAACGTGAAGTGAACGCCGCCTCAAACGACATAGCGCCGGCCGCGATTAAGTCGCGGCGCATATTCTATCTTATTTTTGCCACCGCCACACTCTTGGTTCTTGGTCTTATTTATGCCTGGTCAATATTCGCCTCGCCTATCGGGAAGACGTATCCCCACTACGGGCCGCTGCTTCCGCAGGTCTTCCAGGTTTCCATGTTTGCCTTCTGCGTTTCCGCTCTGTTCGGCGCTCAAATCATCAAGCGTGCGTCCGCCCGCCTGGCGATCATTATTGCGGCGGCGCTCCTGGGCATCGGTTTCGTGCTGACCGCTTTTGCCTCCGGTCTGGGAGCGTGGGCCCTGTTTCTCTTCTATGGCGTTTTCGCGGCTTCGGGCTGCGGTATTGCTTACAACGCCATCATCTCCCTGGTCAATCCCTGGTTCCCCGACAAAATCGGGTTTTGCTCCGGCGTGCAGATGATGGGCTTCGGTGTTTCTTCCCTCGTTTTCGGCTCCATCGCCAACGCCATGTTTGGCGTCATGGATTGGAGCCTGGTCTTTGTCATCATCGCCGTCGTCGGCGTCGCGGTTATGGTGCTGCTGGCGTTCGTCGTACAGCCCGCCCCGGCGAATTTAGCGGCGACGCTGGGGCTCAAGGGCGCGGTCTCCGCCGCGAAACTCAGCCCCACGAAGGCGCAGGGCATACTCTCCACCAGGGTGTTCTGGGTTTACAGCCTCTGGGCCACGGCCGTCATCGCCTGCGGGCTGACGGTGATCGGCACCGCGAAGCAAGGGGCGGAGGCAATGGGGCTGGATCCCGGGCTCGGGGCGCTGCTGGTCGGGCTGATTTCCACCATGAACGGGTTGAGCCGCATTATCAACGGCGTGATTTTCGACCGTTTCGGGCTGGCGCCGGTTATGACCCTCTCCGCTGTTCTGGCGATTGTGACCATGGTGGGACTGGCCTTCTCTTTTATCAGCGCGACGGCGGCTTTCGTCTATATCGCGGCGGCGATTTTGGTGGCGATGCCCTATGGCTCCGTGCCGGTGATGGCTTCGGCCTATGCCCGCCAGCGATACAACGCCGCTGACTTCGCCAAAAACCTCGGCATTGCCAATTGCAATATCGCGACGGCGGCCATCGTCAATATCGTGATTGTTTCGCTCTTCGGCTCGCCGGTGGGGGAGAACGCCCCCGTCGTCTACGGCATCCTCGCCGCCCTGTCTGTGGTTTCCCTCGCGGCGACCTTCGTGTTCAGGAAAATTTATGCGGCCGACCTGGCCCAAATAGCCGAGGAGGTTGGTTCATGAACGGTCAAAAAGAAAACTTCAATTATAAGCACGCTAAATCCTCGTTTATGTCGGCCCTGGAATCGTTCAAACTCGTCCACTATTTAGCGGACATTGGCGAAAAAGAAGGCAATGTCGATTCCGTCATGCGGGCGGGCAAGTTCAACCAATATTTTGAGGAAGTGCTTGACCTCGCGCCGGGACAGAGCGACTTCCGCTCGGCCGTGCCCCTCGTCTACACTCTGCTCAACGGGATTGAGCTTTTTATCAAAGGCTGCGAATACACCGCCTACCCGGAGCGGGTGCCGAAAGCGCCGCCCAAACTGGCCAACCTCTTGACGGCGTTCCGGGGGGCGGTCTACCCGAAACCGGAACCGGTCGTCCGCTTAGTCGAGATCTATACCACGGGAGAAGGGATTCCCGCCTTGCTGGCCCGTTTTCTGGAAAAAAACGGCAAGGCCATGAACGATTTACTGACCGTGCGCCGCTTCATTTCCTACGACGGTTTTTTCAACGTTATTGAGCAATATGAGCCGCTGTTGTTCGGACAGGCGGAGGGCCGGGAATTCTTTGCGGCGGTCCGGGCGGCGGTGGAATCGGCTCTGGCCCCGGTCGAGACGCTGATGAACGATATCGACGAAGACGGCTTCCCCGGTTCCCTGGCCAAAGCCATGTTTGTCGCTTAGAGAGGTCTTATGAGCAAATTTAACCTCCAAATCAACCAGACCAGACTGGCGGGTGAACGGGTGCGCCTGTTCATCACCGTGCCGGGCGACATCACGGCGGACATCGCCAAAGGCGGGCTTTTGGCCTATGCCCTGCAGAACAAGTTGGATCTCACGAATGTGGAAGCGGCGGATTTGGAGCGCTTTGTGCTCAAAGAGGCGGGGGAGGTGAAATACCAGGCGTTTTTGGATGAATATGTCATGAAGGCCCTGACGCCGTTTGCCGTTGAGGAAAGCGGCCTGGAGATTATCCTTGATCCCGTGGCGACGACCAGGGAGTCCGTCCGGGCGGGGCAGTCCTTCCGTTACGAGGCGACCGTCAAATTGAAACCGCGCTATGAGCTTTCCTCCTACGATCCGGTCAAAGTCCGGCTGCCGCGTCCCTCGGTAACGGAGGCCGAGGTCGAGGAACAGCTGCAAGCGTTTTTACAGCGCAGCGCCAAAAGCACGGCGGAAGCGGGGGCGGTGGTGCAAAACGGCGACGACGTGCTGTTCCGGATCGAAACAGTGCGGAAAGACACTGCGGAGCAGGTGGCGGCCATGACTGCCGCCCGGCGGTTTTATACGCTGGGCGAGGGCTTTTTGCCCCCGGCCTTTGACGCAGGACTGCTGGGGGCCCAGGCGGGCGAGGAGCGCGCGATTGAATTCGAGCTTCCGGGCATGGTGATGCCGGACGGCAGTTCGGGCCCGGGCGTTATGGTCGCCGCCAAAGTCACGCTCTTGGAGGTCAGCCGGAAAGCGGCGCCGGAATTGACGGACGAATGGGTCGCCCGGAACGTCCCCGAAGCCGGCACGGTGGCGGAACTGCGGGCGAGGGTGCGCGAAGCCGGTCTGCGCCACAAGGAAAGCCGGCAGCTTGATTCCAAATATTTCCTTACGGCCTCAGCCCTGACGGATCGTTTCACGGGCAAAATTGCGGACGATATTTATGAGGCGACCCAGGTGGAATTGCTGGCCAACCTGCGCCGGCAATGCGATACGGCCGGGATTACCATGCAGGATTTTTTCAAGCAGCGGGGCATACCCGAGCAGCAGTTTTCCATGCAGGTGATGCTGGAAACCCGCGAGCGCCTCCGCCAGAGTTTTTCCCTCGACGCGCTGGCCCGGCACCTGGGCCTGAGCGTTGACGCAGCGGATATTCAGGCGGCGCTCACCCGGATGGCGCCGGGCAACGAGGAAAAGGCGCGGCAGGAGTTCGAAGGCGCGGGACGCGGTTACCAGCTGCGGGAAGCGGCGCTGCGGACGAAAGCTAACGCTTGGTTGGTCGAGACGGCCGAGTATGAATATATATAGAGGAAAGAGAGAAGAGTAAAGAGAAAAGAGAGAGAAGAAGAGAAGAGAGAAGGAGGAATTCACCATGTGTTTTAGACCAGGCGCGGCTGCCAAGCCGATTGAGTGCCCCAAATGCGGTAAGAAAATCCCGATTATCGGAGGTGTCGTCCAAAAAAAGTGCCCTTTTTGCAAAGTTGAATTCACGCCGGATATGTTCCCGGATCTGACTGAAGACGAAGACGAGGAAGACTGACGGCGCGGACATCTCGGCAGAGAGAACGGAGGCCCGCATGACAGCAAAAACTAAGGTACAAACGGCCGCCGCCGGGCCATCTCCGGATTTTACGAGCCTGACCGGCCTGGAGTCGACGGGACAGTTCAATTTTCTGACACGGGAGCATTGGGAGGACCTCATCGCCTGCAAGAAACGTTTTTTGGCGGGCGATGAGCAAGCCCCTTTCAAATGTCCATTTTTGAACCACGAAATAGCCGCCTCCTGGCTGCGGGCGAAGCGGCGCGGCATAGACCCCAACGAGCGGCAGACGAAGCGCCAGCTGTCCCGCCAGGAATATGAGGCGCTTTTGGCGCGCCACCACGCGATTATTGAGGTCGCTCAGCCGCTGCTCGACATTTTCAATGGCGTGTCTCTGTTCAACTCCAGTTATATCCTGTATCTTTGCGACCCCGGCGGCGCCTTTCTGATCCAGATGGGCAATATGTTCCGTATGAACACGGATGGTCTGGTCTGGTCGGAGGAAACCGTCGGCACTTGCGCTCTTTGGTATTGCCTGACCCGCGGGCGGCCCGTCCAGCTTCTGGGCCCGGAGCATTACAGCGCCGCCCTGCATGACATCATAGCCACCGCCGCCCCTATTTTTGACCCGAGCGGGCAGATTTCCTGCGTGCTGATCCTGGGCCAGATGATGCCGGAGCGGCCGTGGGCCGAGAGTTTTCAAAACCACCGTCTGCACACGATGGCGCTGACCACGGCCCTGGCCAAGGCCATGGAAGGGCAGGTGCATCTGCGCTACACGAACGCGGTTTTGCTGGAGCAATACAGCCATCTGCGCGACGCCAGCGAAAATATGACGGAATCGAATAACCGGCTGCAAACGCTGAATAACCTTTTGGACACGACCATGCGCCTGATTGACGAGGGGATTGTGACCCTGGACGTGGAAGGGCGCATTTTGCACGTCAACCAGGAGGGCGCGGCCATCCTCCAGCTCTCCGACCGGCAGAGCGGCGGCGATATCAGGGATTTCGCGCCGAAGGGTTCGCCGCTGTTCGCCTGTCTGGCCGAAGGCCGGGACATGGATTTTGAGGAACTTTTGACGGTTAAGGGCAACGAGCAGAGCTACTTGATTAACCTGCGCTCGGCGGGGCCGGGGCGGGGCGCGACGCTCAGGCTTAACCACGCGGAAAAAATCAAGTCTATGGGGACCAGGGCCGGCGGCAATACGGCGGGTTTTTATTTTGCCGACATTATCGGCGACGATCCGGTCTTCAAGCATACGGTGCGGCTGGCGGAACGCTTCTCTCATTCGACGGAGAACATTTTGATCGTCGGGGAGAGCGGCACGGGCAAGGAGCTGTTCGCCCACTCGATTCACAATACCTGCCGCCCCTCGGGCCCGTTTGTCGCCCTGAACTGCGCCGCCATGCCGCGCGGGTTGGTGGAGAGCGAGCTTTTTGGCTATGAGGCCGGCAGTTTCACCGGGGCGAACAAGAACGGCAAGCCGGGCAAGATTGAGATGGCCCACGGCGGCACTTTGTTTTTGGACGAAATAGGGGATATGCCGCTCAAATTGCAGGCGGTGCTGCTCCGCGTCCTCGAAGACAAGCAGGTTATGCGGATTGGCGGCACCCGGCACCGTAAGGTGGATTTTCGCCTTATTGCCGCCACCCACGAAAATCTGTACCAAATGGCCATGGATGGGGAGTTCCGCGAAGACCTTTATTACCGGCTGTCCGTACTCGACCTCTATATCCCGCCCCTGCGCTCCCGCCCGCAGGACATTGAGCTTTTGAGCCGCTATTTCCTGCGCTTTTATTGTTCCCGGCAGGGGCGCACGCCGCCGAAGCTGAGCGAGAGCCTGATAGCGTGGCTCAAAACTTACGACTGGCCGGGGAACGTGCGCCAGTTGCAGAACGCCATCGTCCACGCCCTGCATATGGCGACGGGCAGTATAATCGACGAGGCCCATTTGCCGGATTATTGCCGCCAGGACATGGATTCCAAGGAGCTGCCGGATGGAGCGCCGGACGTGGCGGGCGAGCCGACCCTGCTTTTGGAAGTGGAGAAACGCGCTATCCGGCGGGCTTTAGCCATGGCGGACAACAATGTGCCCGAGGCGGCGGAAATGCTGGGAATCAGCCGTTCCAGCCTTTACCGGAAACTGAAGGAATATTTATAAGATTTATAATGACGGATATTAAAAAGCGCCGCCGGCTTTACCTGTTTGGGGGGGCGGGTTCGCTTGTTTTTCTCGGGTTCCTTTATGGCTGGTCGATCCTGGCGGCGCCGCTGCAGGCGGAGTTCGGCTGGACAAGTGCCCAAACCAGCCTTGTTTTTGCCGTCACCACCGCCATGTTCAGCGTCGGCGGCGTGCTGGGGGCCCAGTTTTCACGGCTTTTTTCCCCGCAGCGGGCGCTGGCGCTTTGCGCCCTGCTTGTCGGCGCGGGCTACGGGTTTTCGGCCTTGGTCACCGCCGACTCCATTCAGATCCTGCACCTGACCTACGGCGTTCTGGTGGGCACGGGCAGCGGCGCTGCCCTCAACGCGGTTATGGGCATGGTGACGCGCTGGTTCCCCGATCGGCCCGGCGCCGCGACCGGTTCATTGTCGTTCGGTTTCGGCATCGGCAGTCTGGCGCTCGGCTGGGCGGTCAGTCTTGTTATCGGCGCCCTGGGCTGGCGGGCCGCTTTCATAGCTCTGGGAGCCGTGACGGCGGGCGTAACTCTGGCCGCTTCTTTTTTTCTGGCCCTCCCCGCCCCGGGTCAGGTTTTGCCCGCCCCGCCGCCGCCAAAAGGCGCGGCGGCAGACCTCGGGGGCGGGTTGGAATTGACGACGGGGCAAATGCTCCGCCAGCCCGTGTTTTACATTGTTTTTCTTGTGTCCGTGCTGTTTGCCTGCATTTACTTGGGCATTATGGGCAACGCGAAGCAGATGGCCGTAGAGGCGGGCGCGACGCTTTTTCTGGCGACAATGGCAGTGGGAGCCGTTTCGCTGGGTGATGGGATAAGCCGCCTGACCTCGGGCTTTTTTTTCGATCGTTTTGGCTACCGGATCAGTTTTTTCGTAATCGCCGCCTGCTTCCTGGCGGCGCCGCTCACGCTTTTTGCCGCCTTCAGCTTCGGCTCGCTGCCGCTGGTCTTTGGCGGTAATTTTGTCCTCGGGCTGGGCTTCGGCAGCATTTCCGCCGTGCTGGCGGCGACGACGTTCCGGTTTTATGGGGCGAAACACTACGCCTCCAACTTGGGCGTCGCCTACATGGATTTTCTGCCCGCCGCCCTGATCGGCCCGCCTTTGGTCGGAGTGATCGAAACAGCGGCCGGCTCTTTTCGTCCGGCCTTCGCGGCGCTGGGTGTCTGCGGACTGGCGGCCCTGGGGCTTTGTTTGGTTATTAAGCCGCCACGGATCAGTTCACAATTGGGAGAGTAGGGGACGATGGCAATCGTCCCGTATACGCCGGATCGGGCGGTATTGCCGTAGGGGACGATGGCAATCGTCCCGAAACCCAACGGGCGAATTGCGAGAGACT
>JAISWK010000081.1 GCA_031270805.1 Gracilibacteraceae bacterium | reverse complement strand
TGTCCTTTTATGCTAATCTATTTACACCAAGAGGCGTCAGACTGTGTGAGAAAGGGAGTCGTAGGGGCGCGCCATGCGCGCCCCCCAAACAAAAATGGGGTCACCGGCGCCCCAATCGCCCCCCAACCATACCCCGGGGGTTTGGTTGGGGGGCGCTTGGCGCGCCGGTGTCCCCCTTTTTGTTGGGGGGGGGCGAATGGCGCGCCCCTACGACTCCCTTTCTCACACAGTCTGACGGTACGAGAAGATAACGGCCTAATCACAGAGCCGGCGCTGTCTCCGCATATTCTGTTTTCTCGTACTCCCGCAGCACCCGGGACTGGATTTTTTCCCGCGCGGCCGTGGAAATAGGATGCGCGATGTCCCGGAATTCTCCCGCCGACGTCTTCCGGCTCGGCATGACCACAAAAAGACCGTTGGGCCCGTTGACGACTTTAATATCATGCACGACAAACTCGTCGTCGAAAGCCACGGACACCACAGCTTTCATCTTGCCATCCACCTTCACCCTGCGTACCCGGACATCGGTAATGTTCATATAATTCGACCTCTCTTTGGCTGATTTACCGAGTACTATTTCTTCTTTATCTTATCAAATCCTTCTAAATACAATCGTGATTATCTAAATTTTTCGGGTACAGCATCGAAAGCGGCGACCCAGGTTCGGCAAGAGAGCTCGGCCTCCACCCGCCGGGCAATAAGGCGACCGGCCGCCTCATCCGGCGGCAGAGCGAATACCGCCGAACCGCTGCCGCAGAGCAGGGCCCCGAGGCAGCCTGCCGCCAAAAAAAACCGCTTGATTTCGGCGGTAATCGGTAAAACGGCGGCGACGACCGGCTCAAAATTGTTGTGCAGAGCGGCGGCGATTTTCCGTCCCTCCCCGCGCCGCAGGCGCCGGCGCCAGTCCGCCTTGTCCAGTTGCTCCGCCCGGCCGATCCGGTCAAACGAGCGATAAGCCTCGGCCGTACTCATACCGGCGCCGGGCTGGGCGACGACCACCGGCAGGGCCGGCGGCGGCGGCAGAGGGGACAGGGTCGTGCCCGTGCCTTCCGCCCACTGGACGCCGCCCCGCAGGCAAAACGGCGTGTCCGCGCCGCAGCGCCGCGCCGCCGCCTGGAGTTCCCGGTAGTTGAGCGGCGCCCCCCAAAGCCGGTTCAGGCCGCGCAATACCGCGGCCGCGTCGGCGCTGCCGCCGCCCAGCCCGGCTTGGAGCGGTATCCGCTTTTTTATTTGTATGTTCAATCCCCCGGGCAAACCTTGTTCCGTTTTGCGCCGCAATTCCGCTTCGAACTGCCGCACCGCCGTCACGGCTAGATTGTCCGGCCCGCTCAGAGCGGCGTCCGGCCGGTCGTCGTCAGCCCAAAAACAGCGGCAGTCGATCTCCCCGTCCGGCCGCAGCGTCAGGCTCACGCTGTCCGCGAGCGAAATCGTCTGCATCACGGTAGTCAGAAGGTGCAAGCCGCCTGAACCCCGATCGCCCACTGCCAGAGCCAGATTGACCTTGGCCCGGGCCGTCTCGGTTACGGTCAGGTTCCGCCCGGCGCCCGTTTTCACTCCGTCCATTCCAGGCGCAGCTCGCCAACCAGCACCTGGTCCCCCGGACTGACGCCGGCCGCCCGCAGCGCCTCGTCCACCCCCATCACTTTCATGATATTTTGAAAACGCCGCAGTCCGCCGTCGGTGTCCAGGCGGGCCATGGCCGCGTGGCGCTCGATCTCCGCTCCGCTTAGGACAAAGATTTCGTCCGTGCGCGTGACATTGAACCGCTCCGCCGCCGCCGCCCGCACGAGACGGTGTCCGCTCTCCGCCACCTCCGGCCCCCCGGCCGCCGGCAAGAGCGGCAGCAGAGCGGCCAGACGGCGGATCAGCGGGCGGATGCCCTCGCCGGTCAGCGCCGACAGAGGAAAAATCTCATAAGTATCGCCCTCCGCTTCCCGCAGGCGACGGAGGTTTTCCGCCGCCCCGTCCGCGTCCATCTTGTTCGCGGCGATCAGCATGGGGCGGGCGGCCAGTTCCGGGCTGTGCAAACGCAGTTCTTCGTTAATCACCGCCAAATTAGTCAGCGGGTCGTTCTGTTCCGTTCCCGCCATATCCAGCACATGCACGAGCAGACGGGTGCGCTCCACATGGCGCAGGAATTCGTGCCCCAGTCCGGCGCCGCTGTGCGCGCCGGCAATCAGGCCCGGAATGTCGGCCATGACAAAACCATCTTCGTCGGTTGGCACCACGCCGAGCTGCGGGGTCAGCGTCGTGAAGGGATAATCGGCGATTTTGGGACGGGCGGCCGAGACGCGGGCGATAAGCGTCGATTTGCCGGCATTGGGCAGCCCGACCAGTCCCACGTCGGCCAACAGCTTGAGTTCCAACAGCAGCCAGCGTTCCTGGCCCGGTTCCCCGTTTTCCGCTGTCGTCGGCGCCTTGTTTTTGTTGCTGATAAAACGGGCGTTGCCCCGGCCGCCGCGACCGCCGCGGGCCGCGATTACGCTTTGTTGGTGCCGCGTCAGGTCGGCAATCAGTTCACCCGTGTTTTCGTCGCGCGCCACCGTGCCCGCCGGCACCCGCAGCACCAGGTGGGGAGCGTTTTTACCGTGCCGATCCTTGCCCTGACCGTGTTCGCCCCGCTCCGCCCGGTAATGGCGGCGATAGCGAAAATCGGCCAGTGTCCGCAATCCCTCGTCGGCTTCAAGCAGAATATGACCGCCGTGGCCGCCGTCTCCCCCGTTCGGCCCGCCCAGGGTGACATATTTTTCCCGCCGGAAAGAGACGACGCCCGCACCGCCGTCTCCGCCCCGAATATAAATTTTGGCCCGGTCGTAAAACATAATCCTCCGGCAGAACCCGTCTCAGGGGCTAAAAAAAAACTCCCGCTGCGGTTCCCCTTCCCGGCGAAAAGTGCAACTACCGGCAAGTCCCTGCCGCTGCGGCAGCAGTTCAAGCGCGACCGCGCCGGCGTTTTTTTCGGCGGCAGCCGCTCCGAACCCTTCCGCCGCGCCGCAGTCGCAGATAAAGGCGTAAAACGCCGCCGCCTGCTCCGCATCGCCCAAAACCGGCGCCGGCCGGCAGAATTCCTCCGCCACCTGAACGGCGACGGTCAAACCGCGGGCGCGCAGGTCGAGATACCAGCACAGGATGAGGGCCTGGAGCGTTCCATCTGCGATGCGGGAAATCTCATGCTGAGGGGCAAGGTCCTCCAGCGTCTCGTCGATATGCGCGAGCGCCCGCTCCGGACGGCCCAGCTGGATATAGCCCCTGATCACTTGCAGATCATTCAAAAAATCATGCCGCTGCCGCCGCAGAAATTCGGCCGCCCACAAAAAAAGCTCCCGCCGGTCGCCGTCGCCTCTAACCCGCAACGCCCGCTTCCGGCCGCTGGGCGTAAACGCTGACCTGCTTGCGGTACTTATCCTTGCGCTCAAACTTGACAAAACCGTCAATCAGGGCAAAAACTGTGTCGTCGCGACCCCGGCCGGTATTATTGCCCGGGTGGATCTTCGTGCCCCGCTGCCGAATCAGGATATTGCCGGCTATTACGTATTCCCCGTCGGCACGTTTGACACCCAGGCGCTGCGCCTGGCTGTCGCGTCCGTTGCGGGTGCTGCCCATACCCTTTTTATGCGCCATTCCATTTCACCTCTCTCAGACTGTTTGCTCGATCTGGATACTTTCGCTCTGCGCATTTTCGATCTGGATACTTTCGATCTGAATCTGTGTAAAAAGCTGTCTGTGCCCGCGTTTTACGCGCACATGCTTCTTAGGCTTATAGCGAAAAGCGATGATTTTTTTGCCCTTGCCGTGCGCCAGCACTTTGGCGGTAACCTTCGCGCCCGCCACCAGCGGGGTTCCGATGCGCAAACCGTCGTCGTCCGACACGAGCAGCACTTCCGTCAATTCTACCGCACTGTCCGCCTCGACCGCCAGTTTTTCCACGTTGATTACATCGCCGGGGCTGACCCGGTATTGCTTGCCCCCGGTCGCCAAAACCGCATACATTCTCCTGCACCTCCCTTTTGAGGTCTCGCCCGTCCCAGGCCGATTCGCACCCGAATCCGTTGCCCGCCTGGCCGGAGCGGCCTGGTCCCGCGACTGTCCGAGTGAAAGCCGCCGTGACCGATAAATTATACACGCGGATGGTCAATTTGTCAACTTGGAAATTTTTGGATAAAAGCCAACCCCCTCAACGATACTTCCCGCCCATAATCGCGTTATACACCTGCAAAGCCGACTCGTCGTCCTGCTTCCCGATGGCCTCCTCGCAGTCAATGACGGCCAGGGCCGCCTTCGCCTGGATCTGCGTGCGTAGCTGCGGGTTTTGCTTGCCGGCGCAGAACAGGAGGGAGCGCGTGATGTTCAGGCCCACGAAGGAAGCCAGTTCCGTGTAATTCTCGAAGCCCAGCGCGTCGCAGGCCAGCTCCCGAACCTTGATGCCCCTGAGCGCCGCTTCGACCTGCTCGTCCGTCTTCCCCCTCGCCTTCATCAGCTCTCCCAGCTTCGCGCGGTAGGCGGGCAGCACCTTGTTCTCCTTCTCAAAGTACTTTTCAATGCTCTCGATGTCGTTGAAGTAATTGCGCAGGAAGTTGACAAATTCGCCCGCCTCCCGGATCGCGATCTCCACCAGCTTCTCGACGACTGCGCCCCCCGGCACCACGGCGGCGACCCCGACGCCTGCGCTCACGAGGGAGGCCATAGCGTTGATGAGCTCGTCGTTCATGCGCTGGCTGGCCTTGTCCAGGCCCATTTCCGCCGAAAGGACGTTGCGCGCGCTCGCCTCCCGCGCCAACTCGCGCTCTTCCTCGCTTTGCTCCTTCTCCGCGGCCTCTGTCCGCGCGTCGTCCTTTTCCTGGACCTCCCTTCCTTCTTCGCGCGCGTTGCGCAGCTTTTTCTTGGAGACAGTGGACTCAACCACGGTCTTGACGTCGCCGATGACGCCGATGGCCGTGGAAACATAGCCGCTGCTATCCGCCAGGTTCGTCGCCACGCTTTCGCTGAAGATATGAGTGATCCCGGCCCCCACGGCCTCCATTCCCGCAAAATCCGAAACGAGCCCGGCCACCGTGTCGATGTGTTCCAACAAATCCGACTCCTCCGGCTTGAGCGGCTCCATGCTGTTTATCTGGTTGGAAACTTCGAGGGGCAGCGCCACGCGCATCAGCTTCAGGAAGGGGGCGGGTATTTCCTCCATGACCGCCGCAGACGCGCGGCGGCCTACGAAGCGGGTGAAGCGGTTGCCGGCGTTGTGGACGTTTTTGCGGGCGAAATGGGCGTTGTAACGGAAGGCGCCCTGCCCTTCGACGTCGCCCTGGGCGCGGTACAGCTCGCGCTCCTGCTCGAAGACCTTGCGCTCGTTCTGCGCCCGCCGCACAAGCTGCAGCGCCCGCCCGAAGAGCTTCCAGTCGATGGCCGTGCCGCGCTTGCTCAGCACCGCCGCGACCGCCGCATCCCCGGCGCCCAGGGCTGCGGTCAAATCCGTGCTCTTCGTTCTATCGTAGACCTGCGAGGACAGGCAACCGCGCAGGGCGGCGGTGAAATCCTCCGCCTGCAGGTTTTCCAGGTCGCCCGGAAAGTTGAAATATTGGTCGATCAGCGCGTCGCGGGCGCGCGGGTTCGCGTAGTCGCGCTCCATGTAGCCGAAGCGGTTCAGGTAGATGTCCTGCTTGGACACGTCCAGGATATCGCGCCGCGCCAGGGCCTTGATCAGCAGGGCCTTTTCCGGCGCCTCCAGGGCGTGGTAGCCCGCCAGCGCCGCCAACTGGCCGTCGGCGTCGGCCTGTTCCAGCAGCTGCTCCTCCAGCGCCTCCCGGCTCTGGACGGACGCGCCCCTGCCGGTGGCTTCGTAGAGCGCCCGCACCTTCTCGTTGGGGCTTTGCTCGATCAGGGAAGACGAGGTCGCCTGTTGTATTACCTGGAGCCGCAGGCCCTCCCGGTGCATCTCCTTCACGAAGTCGAGCGCCCTTTCCAGCAGGGACCAGTCCACGTCCTCCCGGCGCGCCAACGCGCCGTCCGCGAAATCCGCCGCCTGGAGATACCCCGTGGTCAGCTTTTGGTCGTCCCGCAGCTGGTAGCTGTGCAGGGTGAAAAGGGCGCGGCGCAGGGACGCCGACGAGGCGGTGAAGGCCGCTTCGTCGTTCAGATACTGCTCCTTTACCTCCTGGCGCGCGTCCTCGTTGGCGAAGCCGTGGATCGCGCCCTTTGACCGGTCCAGCCTGCTTACGCCCGTGGTCCGGTCGATCATGGTTCTGTCTTGCAGCACGCGCACCAGCAAGGCAAAGGCGGCGGGGTTCAGGGCGTCCGCCTTCTTCAGCAGGCTCAACGCATTTTTCCGGGCCCCCGACTCCGACGCCGCCATAACCTTCCGGCGCAGGGCGTCCATCAGATGCGAGCGGTTCTCCATCGGCATGTCGCTCAGCTCCCGGACGCGCGTCTGGCCGCCCCGGTAAGCGACGGATTCCATGGGGTTCGCCAGGCGATCCCAATCCTTCTCCTCTTTCGCCTGCCGCCGCTGAATGCACAGCTGAGTGAATTGCATCGCGGTGTCGAAGACCGCGCCGTCCAGCTCCCCGTTTGAATCGCGCAATTGCCTGAGGGCGGTGGCGTAATCAACTACCGGGTTAAAGGCCTCGCGATTGATATAGGCTTCGACCTGCTGCCGCAGATCCCGCTGCGCCGCGCGCCTGTCCGCTTCGCTGTAGACCGGCGCCATGCTGGGCAGGATTTCATCCGCCTCCCGCAGAATGCCCGGAACGCCGAGCACAAGGCCGAACAGTTGGCGCTGCTCCGCCGTGAGCGCGCCGTGCTGCTTCCACCGGCCTTCGTCACTCCTGGACAGGAAGTCGGCCAAATCTTCGCGGTTGGCCAGTGTGTAAGGCGTCAGCTCCCGGGACAGGTAGCCGACGGTGCTGACGCGCCTCTGATCGAACAGGTCGATTTCTGTCTTTTCAAAATCGCCTGCCTCGATGAACTCGAGCTTGGCCCTGTCCTCCAGCAGCGCGCGCATCTCCGCGCCGAGCGCGTCGGGGTCCGGGAGGCTCGCCCCCAAAAGCCGCGCCTGGAAATAGTATCTGAAGCCCAGATTCAGGGCGGCGCACCGGGTTGCGGGGATCTGCGCCTCTTCCAGCACCGCGCCGATCTGTTGGATGAGAGCGGCGGAACGGGTGAAATAGTCAAGCTGCGTGTGTACCGAATCGCAGAAATCCTTTCGCGCCAGGTGGTAGAAGCCGTAGGCCAGGGCGCCCACCGCCTCCTTGTGCTCCCGGGCCAGGGTCGTGTCCCCCTGCTCCAGAACCGCGCCCTTCTGGGCCAGCGCGCGCAGATCGTGCAGCGCTTCGAGCTTTTGGGCAAAATCCTCGTAAAGCCGGGCGACTTGCTCGTCGGGGTATTTCCTCTCCACGAGCGCCCCACACAGGCTCACATAAAGCAGGAAGGGCGCCGCGCGCTCCGCGGGCAGGGCGCTCAGACCCTGCACACTGCCCTCCTTCAGGCGCTGGGCCAGGTCGTTAAGCCCTCCTTCCAGCAGGCGGGTTTTGGCCAGGCGGGCGATGGCCAGGTCGAGCTCCAGCGCCGCCTTGTTTTTCTTTTTCTTATTCTCCGGCTTGTTTTTGTAGAACTCGATCTCTTCCTCCGGGAGCACCACGAGAAGCGAATGCTCCAGCAGGGCGGAGTTCACCTCCGCGCTGTAAGAGGCGTAGGGCGGCAGCGTCAGGGCCTTGCGCGTCGCCTCGACCCGCTCCTGATTTGGCGTTTCCGCCTCCGGCGCGTTCAGCTGCAGCGCGAGGGGCGAAACGCCGCTGCGCATGTTCTCCTTCAGCTCGGCCAGCGGCTCGTTCATCCTGCTCCAGGCATTGTAGCCCGCCAGCTTCTCCTGGTCGATCGCCGCCGCCGCCCGCGCCTTTTCTTCCATGGCCTCGCTGCTTTGCCTCACCTGCCTGGCGTCGGTGGAGACGCGCGCCTTGAAGTCCCTCAGCCGATCGGCCAGCCGGCTGGAAAAGACGCCGGCCTTTTCCAGCGCGATTTCATGCCGCAAAAATTGGCGGAAGCCCTCCCGCTGCGCCGCGCTGCTGAAAAAGGTCACGTTGGGCGGCCCGGCGCAAAGGTCGTTCAGGGCCTTCAAATTCTCCTGTATCCGCCCCTGGGCGACGAAGAGCTTCTGGTTGATTTGATCCTCCGAGCCGGAAATCAGAGAGGCGTCGGCCAGCAGAAGCTCCATAACGTAGGGGGCGATGAAGGAGCTGCTGGCGCGCGCGATCCATTTGTCTATGCTGGGGCTGCTCCCTGTTTCCAGGGCGTCGATCTGCCTGACGTAAGAGTCGAAGACGGGCCGCCACTCCCTGGCCGATGCCTTGTGCCGGGGATCCGCCAGGACGTCGCCGTACTCCCGGTAGATCTGCTGCCGGTGAAAAGGCAGCTGTCGGCTCAGAAGCTCCAGCGGCGCCGACAGGCGCTCTTCCAGGGCGCTCGCGTAAGCGCGAAAGCTCTCGTCGTCGCCGACGGACAGGATGCGGGCGTCTTCCCGCCGCCGCAGGAGGAAGGGGATGATTTCCGCGAAGATCCCGTCCGAGCGGCTGCGCAGATCCGCAAGGCGCCGCTCTTGCTGCGCGGAGGCAATCTCCGCTTTTTTCAGGATGTCCGCCTGTTTGTTGTAGGCCTGGGCCGAGAAACCCGCCTGCGTGCGCGTTTCCTCGCTCGTGCCCGTCAGCAGCGTCATCTGCAGCTTCATGAGGGCTTCCGTCCAGGTTTTCGCGCCGTAGCGCAGCTCGTTCCGGTCGGCCAGAACCCTGTCCTCT
>JAISWK010000099.1 GCA_031270805.1 Gracilibacteraceae bacterium | reverse complement strand
CGTAGGGGACGATGGCAATCGTCCCGAAAACCAACGGGCGGATTGCCATCCGCCCCTACGATGTCCTGGGTTGCGCGCCCCGGGGGACGATGGCAATCGTCCCGTATACGCCGAATCGGGCTAAATAGAAACGGCATCTTGCCCGCAAAGGAAAACCCGTTCCCACCTTCTATGCGGGCAGGATGCCCGCGTTCCCAGGGGGCGATGGTCGTTCCCCGTGCATGATGTTTTGTGGGGCGCTGAGCAGTAACTGTGGGTAAGAGACACAAGGGAATCCTGAACAGACAATACCAATAATTTTTATCTACACCCCGCGCATAAAAACCCCCTTGACAACCGTGATCTCATTGGCTAGAATAGTGGTGATGAGACAAGATGTGGTTAGGAGAATCGTCCCGCCTAACATAAAGCTGATTACGGTTCGAAAAACTATCAGCACATCTTGTTTCATCACGTTTCAATTCAAACCCCGCCCCGCTTATCGAACATAAAGATATTGTAAGGGAACCGACATTGTATTTTACCGGCACAACGGCGACGATATATAGACTGTTATCGCGAACTATGGCAAGTACCCACCGCCGACTAAAAAGCAGTATGACGCATTGCCGGTGATGGAGTACGGGGCTGCCGCCAAGTACCGGGACGACATGATGGAGCGGAGGTGAGCCAGGTGTTATGCGAATAACGATTGCGGCCGAACCAAAAGAAATAGCCGACATCGCGGATAAACTGCGAAGTCGGCAGCAATTGTCGAACGATATGCTGGCGGATTTGTTCTTGGCGGCGAATCTCAGGGCGTTTGAGAAGACAACCATTCGTGATACCGGCGTAGCAACTCCCGATTGTGTACGCTAAATATTTATTTTTTATCTTCGTCGGAGTTGTCGGCAACGCCCTCTATCATGTCCGTAAGCAGGGTGTTAAGCTGTGCGGCATTTTTTGATGTGATTACGGGTTTCCCTGTGTCCGCTTCTATCTCACGGCGGGCATTTCCGGCTATGCGCCCGCCGCGCCGCGCCACCTGTTGATTTTCCTTGAATGTTTCCGGCTCCGCAGTTTTTGAAATTTCGGTTGTCGTGGCTTCGGCAAGCATGGTAAGCACAAGCTCCAAATCGGTCATGTTGTCGCGCAAATTCCCTTTTTTCAAGCCTTTAAGATTTTTATACTGCCGCGTACTCATACCCGCCCTCGCCTTTGTTATCTCGTCGGTCAGTATGGCGTATTCCAAGCCTTTCTCTACGCCGCGTTTCTGCCATTCGGCGGTGAGGTCATTGCGGATACGGATTGTCAAAAGCCTTTGATGTATCCAGTCCTCTCCATAGCCCTTCTTTAAATACGTTTCAAAAGCGCGGTCAATCGCCTGTTCCGGGTCAATCGTTTCCTCAATGCGCTCCTTGCCGACTTGTGCGAGCCACATTTTTAGCGGTTCCACTTTTGGCGACGGGATAGATTGGATAAGCCTTAAAAGCTGTTCCGTGTTGGCAACGTCGGTGCTGTACCGTTTGCCGTCCGCAGACTTCATTTTCAGTTGTACGATTTTTTCGTACAACTCACTTCCCTCTGCTTTCAGCTTCCGTTTTAGGTCACTCCAATAACGGCGCGGGTTGTCGGTTCCTGTCAATACCTCAACAACATCAACGACGGAAAAATACCATTCTTCTTTTGTTTCGTCCCACGCGTAGCGTATACGCTTGTCCTCAAATAACCGGACTTTGTTGTTTTCGTCCATTTGCAAAATACCCCTTTCAAACCATAAATATTATACGCGATTTTTGTCATTTTTTCAATAAAGTATAATTCCATTTAACTTGCGGCCAATAATGCGGCGATTTGGGTTCGCCTGAGCCGCGAGTCAGGTCATTGAAAACCGAACAGCGCATGATTTATTGAATTTTTGCCTTTTGTTAGTGGCTAAACCTCTGCTTTTTTGGTATAATATACTCATCAAAGAGCAGGAGGTGCAGCGTGTTCAAACATAATTGTATGGACTGAGGACGGAACCAATTTGAGAGAGGGTTTAAATTCTGAACAAAAACTTCGCAACTCTTATGTTCATGTGCCCATTCTTTCGACAATTCGTCAAAAAGAGTCACCTCCGGCCTCCTCCAATCAAAATTTGATTCGAAATTTTCCAGTGTTTGCAACCATTCGTCGGAATTCCTTGGAGTATGGAGATTATCCGACGACAGTAGTGGAGTTGAGTGATCGGTATCCAACAGGCGAAACGGGGCGTCCAGGAAAAGATACCAAGCACCAACCGCAGCGTTTAATTTAATACGTATCCGGTTTACATATTGCCAAACGCGGTCAAAGTACGCAATCCGGCAATTAACCAGCTTCTCTAAGATTATTGACGACTCGCCGGTTAAATATGCCGGGTCATTTTTTTCCGGCATGCCGGATGTTTCCTGGTGAGGCGCCGATTCTTCTCCCAATTCCATATTTGAGCCATAAACCACAAAATGAGGGCTGTCAGCATTTTCAAATAATCGCCAGCCTTCGTGTTCGCCATAACTATCATTAAATATCTCAAACACTTAAAGGTAATCTCCTGATAAAGACCATTCTTTTCTGGCACCAACAAGCCATGAAAATCGATTTGTTTTCAAACTAGCTCCTTTCGACTACGAACAAGCGAACCAATTTTTGTCGATATGATAATACCATAATCCCGATATTAATGCAATGGTTTTCGGAAAAACGGCTCTTTGGATGTTTGTCTAGTGAATCCGGAAAACTGACTATGCCTTATCTCAACAGGCCGATTGGGAAAACGTATAAGGGGATAATAAATTGGAAACAATAGTTCAAGAGAGATTGCTGCAAGAAGTCAGAGAAAAAGGAATTATAATAGCCGCAGTAAAAACCAAGCCGCCGTGAAGAAATAACCGCTTCAGTCCAGCAGGCCGTATTTTATTTTTATTCGCTCCAGCTTCTCTAAGAGCGGCCGGGCAAAAAGCAGGAGAAAAAACACGGTGCCTGCGGCATGAACCAGGTTCAGGGGCAGGCCCTGCAGCCAGGAAAGAAAAAACATCTCCCGGGTCGGGCGGGGCTGAAACATCAGCACCATCGCCGTGTCCATGATCCCGCCGTAGAGCAGCACCGCGCTCAGAGCGCCAAAGACGCAGAGCGCGGCGGTGGAGCGCCGGAAAAATCCTCGCCGGAACAGAAGGCCCGCCAGGAAACCGATGATTCCGAAAGCGAACATCTGCCACGGCGTCCACGGGCCCTGGCCGAAAAAAATATTGCTGGCAAATCCGGTCAGCGCTCCGACGAGGAAGCCGGCCTCCCCGCCGAAAGCCAGGCCGGCGACAATCACCAGGGCGACGACCGGTTTGAAATGCGGGAGCATGAAAAAGGCCGTGCGCCCGATCGTGCCGATGGCGCAGAGGACGGCGAGAATGACTAGTTCGCGGGCGCGTGGTTTGCGGCCTTCAAAAACGAGGACGAAGGGGAGCATGGTTTCCAGCAGGATCAGGGTGGAAATAAAATAATAGCGGCGGTCGGAAAAAAAATATACGCCTACATAGATGGTCAGCGGTATCGCCAGCAAGATCATGACGGCGGCGACGAGGGTGCGACGCGGCAGTTTGGGCTGCGGCCGCGCCGCCGGCAGCGGGAGTTCCCGGCGCAGATTCAGGGCGGCGGTGATCAGGACGGCTTCGAGGGCCAGGGCCAGGATCAAGCCCACATAACGCCAGGCCGCCGCGGGATTGGCCGCCGCGGTCAGGGCCAGGTCGCCGCCGGAGATAAAGGCGGCCAATCCCGCGCCGTCGCGCGCGGCCAGGGCCAGGGTCAAGAGCAAGGCCGCACCGGCGACCGCCAGTGCGGCCTTGCGGGCGGGGGAGAGCGCGCGCGGCGCGGCGCAGCGCGGCTGCGCCGCGGCGGCCGGGGGCCCGGGCTGGGGTCCGGACTCGGGCTCGGGTTCCGCCTCGGACCCGGGTTTTGGCCCGGACTCGGGTTCCGCCTCGGGCCCGGGTTTCGGCTCGGGCTCGGGTTCCGCCTCGGGCCCGGGTTTAGGCTCGGGCTCGGGTTTCGCCTCAAGTCCGGGCGTCGCCTCGAGCCCGTGCACCGCCTCGAGCCCTGGTTCCGGCTCGGCCCCCCCGCCCAGGGCTGCGATAATATCCCCGGCCGTCACCGCCGCCGGCAGGAGGTGGCGGGCCATCCGGTTGGCCGCCGTCGTGTAAAAACTGTTGCCGGTAAAAAAAACCCGCGGCGGGCCGGCGGCGACAATGCCACCGTCAAAAAACAAAGCGCACCGATCCGCGCAGGCCGCGCAAAATTCAATATCATGACTGACCAGGACGAGCGCGGCCCCGCTCGCCGCCAGCCGGCGGAGGAGGGCGGCGAATTCCCGCTTGAATTCGGCGTCCAGACCCTTGGTCGGTTCGTCCAGCAAGAGCAGGCGCGGCTCCAGCAGCAGCACTTTGGCCAGGGCCGCCCGTTGCTGCTCGCCGCCGGACAGGTCGTAGGGATGAGCCCCGTCCAGTTCTTCCAGCCGGCAGAGGGCCAGCACCGCGTTCACCCGCGCCTCTTTTTCCGCCGGGGCGGCTTTTTGTTCCGAGAGTACTTCCAGCAGGTCGGCCCGCACCGTCTGGCGCAAAAAAACGGCCTGCGGATTCTGGGGCAGAACGCCCAGCGTCCCGGGAAACAAGTCCGCCGTCGTCAGGCTGGCCGCTTCCCGGCCGAAAATCTTCACCCGCCCCCGCTGCGGCCGGCGCAGCCGCGCCACCAGCGAGAGGGCCGTCGTTTTCCCCGCGCCATTGCCGCCTAAGATGGCGGTGATTTCCCCGGCCGCAGCCTCAAAACTCAGGCCTTTCAAGATATCGGGCCCGTCCTGCTCATAGCGAAACCACACGTCTTCCCAGGCTACGGCAGGCACGGCGGTCGGCGACGCGGAGCGGGGAGGCGGGACTGCCGGCCCCGGGAACGGCCCCGGCCCGGCCACGCGGCTCAGCCATTCCCGCCCGGCGCGCACGCTGACCGGGCAGGGTTCTTCCCCTCCGCCCACCGCCGCCCAGACGCGCATCGGGACGGGCAGGGCGAAAAAAAAGCCGGGCCGGACGCGGCGCAAATCCGCCCCGACGGCGGCCGGGGGGCCGATGGCGGCAATCCGCCCCCGGTCCAGCACGACGACCTCGTCGCAGAGGGGAAAAACTTCCTCCAGGCGATGCTCAGTCAGGATAATTGTCACGCCCAGTTCCCGGTTGATTTTCCCGATCATGGCCAAAAATTCCGCCGCGGCAATGGGATCCAGCTGCCCGGCCGGTTCGTCCAGGACCAGCACCGACGGCTGCAGGGTCATGACGGAAGCCAGGCTGAGCAATTGTTTCTGCCCGCCGGACAGCTCGGCTACGTCCCGGTAAAACCAGTTCTGAATCCCAAAAAAGGTCGCCATCTCCGCGACGCGCAAGCGGATCTCCGCCGTGGCATAGCCGAGGCTCTCCAGCGCGAAAGCCAGTTCATGCCAGACTTTGTCGGTGACGACCTGGTTTTCCGCGTTCTGGCGGACAAAGCCGATCTTCGCGCTCTGCGTCCGCAAATCCAGCCCGGCCAGGGGCGCGCCTGCAAAAAATATAGCGCCGCTCTGAAGGCCGTGCGGGGCCAGCACCGGTTTCAGCAGGCGCAGCAGCGTTGTTTTGCCGCTGCCGGAAGGGCCGCAGAGGACGATGAAGGCACCGGGGGCCACGCTCAGGTTTATCTCCGCCAACGCCGGCCGGAGGCGCTCCGGGTAAGTAAAACTCAGGTTTTCGAGGCGAAAGATTTCCACCGGCGTTCCTCCCGCAAGTTGAGCAGAAAAGGCATGAAGCAGAGCAGGGCATAAAGAGCGAACAGGGTGAGGGAGTAGAGATCGCCGTTGACCCCGCTCAAAGCGGGAAAAAAGACGAAGCGCAGGGCGCCCGCCGCGGCCCCGCGCAGGATATAGGCGGCGCAAAAGACGATGAAGAGCAGCGCCCACCCGTCGCGCCGCTCCAGGCGATAGAGGGAGAAAGCCGTGCGGCCCGGCAGGCCGTAACCGCGGCTTTTCATACTGTCCGCCGTCTCGACAGCGTTTTCCAGCGCCCAGGTCACGAGAATGGAGAGCAGGCGCATCCCCTGGCGCGCCCGCCGCCAGAGGTTTCCGTGCGCCGGATCCCGCCCCAGCCCGCGCTGGGCGTCCGCGATGACGCTGATTTGGACGCGAAAACGCGGCACAAAGCGCAGGGCCATTGAGAGGATCAGGGAAAGGGCGGGAATAATCCGCCCGAAGAGGTAAACGAATTTGTCCGAGGTCATAATAGCGCTGTAGCAATTAAACCAGAAAATAATCGCAATCAGCATCACGGCCGCCGCGATTCCGTAGAGGATGGATTCGAGGGTCAGCGGATTGCCGTCCCGTAAGTAAAGCAGGATCGTCACGCCTTCGTGGTTGAAGGCCGGATTGAGCAGCGCCGTCAGCACGAGCAGGGGCAGCATGTAAACCAGAGCGAAACGCAAAGATTTTTTCCCGTCCATATAGACGGAATAAGCCAGGCCGCCGCTCAGGGACAGGAGGAGGCAGACCGGATGGAGAAAAAACATGCCGCAGGTGAAAACCAAGATAAAATACAGCATGTTGACCAGCGGGTGGTAGGAAGAAAAAGCCTCGCGCCCGCGCCGGCTCATGTTCCTCCCACCGCGGTGCCGCCGCCCACATCGTCGCCCAGGTCGCAGGTGTAAACCCACTCCACCGTGTCGCCGGGCTGCAGGCGGTAACGGGAAGAGCCGTAGTTCGGGAACCAGCCGTTCACGCTGTACATCCAGCCGGAAAGCTCGCCGGCGTCAAATTCGTAAAGATTATTGATCCCCTCGATATAGGCCGAATTGTAAAGGGGCACGTGGGTGAATTCCAAATGAATACCGGCTTGACGGGTTTCGCGCCGCAAGAGGTCAAACACGCTTTCCCCTTCGTAAAAGATCGTTTCCGTGGGGGGCAAGATCACGCCGTCCGCCGGCACCAGCCCCTGTTTCGCCGGCTCAAGCAGTTCCAGGTTGGCCAAAAGCGTGTCGCAGCGCACCGCAAGGGAGCAGCGGCGCTCCGCGCCCGGGGCGGCGACGGCGTCCGGTTCCACCGGCCGGGGCCGGCCGGCCGGCACGGGGTCGGTCAGGTATTGATCCTGCCCGACCGCCGGCGCGGGAACCCGGTGCGCCGCTCCGTCCCAGAGCCAGGCGGCCAGCAGGGCCGCCGCTATGACGACGGCGGCAATCAGTTTTGTCCGCGCCGAACCGCGTTGCATTTCAGCCTCCCCGGCGCGCGGCGTCGCTCATCTGATACAGGCTGTTCTGCCCGCGGAGAGACCTTTGGGCCGCAGCCAAAGCGTAAAGGGCCTGTTCGGTTGACATTTGGCTGTTGCCGCCGCTGGCGCTATGGCGGAAGCTGCCGTCGCCGTGACTGAAAGACAGAATATTCGATAAAATCGTCCGGCCGTTTTTGACAAAGCGCGGGTCGTCCAGGCTGAGGCCCAGGGCCGTCAGGGCGGTCAAAACCTGGGCGGCGCTTTCCAAATTGCCCTCGCCTCTGTAGCCAAAACCGCCGTCCTCGCCTTGGAGGGCGGAGAGGCAGGCCAGAGCTTTGTCTGTCGCCGCCTGAACCTCCGGCCGCTCCCGGTAGGGGGCCAGGGCCTGCAGGGCCATGCCGGTGATATCGACTTCCGCCCGGGCCTCCGCCGCTATAGCTCCGCCGCCCGCGCCGGCGGTCAGGTTGAAGCCGCCGTCCGCCAATTGCCGGCGCAGGATTTCCGCGAGGTAGAGGTCGCGGCTGGCCGGCACGGTCGCGGTCGGGTGAGCCGACAGGGGATAAGCGGCGCTGTCCAGGGCAATCAGGGCCCAGATCGGGCCGTTCAGCCCCTGCCAGATCGTTTGGCTAAAATCAGCGAGGGGCAGAGTCAAATCGTATCCGCCCGCGTCGCGCGCGTCGTAGCCCGCCGCGGTCAGGGCCAGGACGACGCGGGAATATTCCGTGTATTTTTTGCTGTGCAGCACGCCGTCCCGCTCCCGGGCATAGGCGGCCACCGTCTGGTAATATGTCTCATAATAGGACTCCGGCACGGGCCAGCCGGCGCGGGCCAGCCCGATCACCGCCCATTCCCCGCCGACCGAGCCGACCTGGGGGTTGGGCACGGCGGCGTAAACATAAGCGGCGGTCTGATTCAGGGCCGCAGTCAAAGCCTCCGCGTCCGTTCCCACTGCCGGGGCGGGCGAGGGTTCCGCCTCCGGGACGGGCGAGGGTTCCGCTGCCGGGACGGGCGAGGGCTCCGCTGCCGGGACGGGCGAAGGTTCCGCTGCCGGGACGGGCGATGGTTCCTCAATGGGCGCCGCTTCCCCGGTGGAGGTCGCTGCCGGGACGGGCGAGGGTTCCGTTTCCTCAGCGGACACCGTTTCCTCGACGACCGTAACTTCCTCAGCGGCCGGGGTTTCCTCTGGAGCCGGAGCGACCGCGGGCGGCGGGGCGCAAGCGGCGGCCAGCAGCAGGCAGAGGGAGAGGAGCAGGGCTAGCGGCGGGCGCAAATAGTTTTTCATCTATTTCTCTCCCCCAAAAGCGTAAACCGCCGTCGCCGCCGTTATTTTATCCCAGCCGGCGGTCTCGCCGCCCAGCACCGCGCCCTCGGCCAAGTCGACCTGCACGGCCTCGGCTTCCTCGGGGGCGGCGGCTTGAGCGGCCAGAATCCGCCCCACGTCCGTGGCCCGGAGATCGCCCGCCGGGGCGAGGACGATGGCCGCTCCGCTGCGGGCCGCCAGGGCCGAACCGGTCAGAGCGTCCACCAGGGTGTCGCCGTCGGCGACATAGAGGTCGGTATAATTAAAATCCAGAGCCCGGCGCACCGCTTCGTTTGTGGCGTAGCGGTCGGCGCCGTAAAGGCGGGTATAACCGGCGTGATCCCGGACAAGAGCCGAGCCGCCCAGGATATAGCCCGGCAGTTTGTCCGCGCCGCTCACGGCCGGCAGAGCAAAAGAGCCGTCCGGGCGCGCGATCTGCAGAAGCCAGCCGTGGGCCGCCGCGTAAGAGGCCACGGAAACCGCGTCGGCCAGCGCGTTATACCCGACGACAAACACGCCCTGCGGTTTCTCCAGCCGCGCCCCCACCAGGGCCGCCGTTTCATAGCGATCCTGTCCGCGCAAAACGATTATCTCCGCCGCCGGGAAGCGCTCGCTCAAGCGCCGCTGCACTTCTTCGCTCACAGCGCCCACGAGGTAAATCTTTTTCGCGCCCAGCCGGGCGATTTCCCCCTCCACCGCCGGAGCCAGCGCGCCGTCCAGACTCAGGAGGACGGGCGCTTTTTCCTGGCCGGCCAAGGGGGCGACCGCCAGCGCGTCGATTAGGTGGGCGTTCCCGCCCGGCACGAGGATGACCGTCTCCGAGCTTGTCCAGCCGCGCCGGGCAATGGCGACGGAAGTCAGTACCCGGTCTAAGCCGCTGATCCGGTTGGCCGCGCTGACAAGCGGCGGCCCGCCGCCTCCGCTGCCGCTGCCGCCCCCGCCGCCGGTGGTCGAGCCGCCCCCGGCCGGGCCATAGGGACTCCAGGTTCCGTCATAACCTTTTTCCTGCGTATAGTCGTCGGTATAAAACCAAATGACGCTGTCCCCCTCTTTGAGTACGGAGTCCATATAGCCGACACTGACGATAACGCCGTTCAGCCGGTACATCCAACCGGAATTGGGCCCGTTGTCAAATTCGCCCAACTGGGTGGACGTGCCCGGAATCATCACCCATTCGATATAAGTGCCTTCGTAGCGGGTGGAAAAAGTAAGGCCGTACTTATCCAGCATCATGTCCGTCAGATCCTTGACGGTGGAACCTTCCGCCACTACCACTTTTTGGCTGGCAATCCAGGTTTGAACATTGTGTTTGCCGCCTTCCCCGTGCAGACTGTCGCCGGTAAAAGCGAAGGTCACCGTGACGCCGTCGGCAGCGGAACCACCGCCGCCACCGCCGCCGCCACCACCGCCACCGCTGGAACCGCCGCCGCCGGAGAGAACCAGCCCGCTCAAAGCCGTGCGCAGGGCGGCGTTAGCCGCGTCCAAGGCGGCCTGATCCGCCGCAGCGTCGCCCGCAGCCGCCTCGGCCCCGGCCAGAGCCGTTTGCAGGGCCGCCCAGGAATTAACGGTATATTTGCTCGCCGTCAGAGCTTTGGCCTCGGTGATCGAAAGCAGCAGAGGGGTTTTATTCAGGCCGGCGGCCGGAGGGCGGCCCGCGTCCGTCATGTCGTAAAGGCTGTTTTCCCCGCCTAAAAAGCGCACATAGGCCACGAGGGCGTAAGCCGCCTGCTCGGAGGCCATCTGGTTCGCCCCCCCCGCGCTCAGGTGGCTGAAACCGCCCCCGGCGACCCGATAGCCCAGCAGGCCGTCGATCAGGCTGTGGCCGTTTTTCTGGAAACGGGGGTCGGCGCCGGCGTCCAGGCCCAGGGCGGAAAGAGCGGTGATCGCTTGGGCCGTACTCTCGCTGTCGCCCAGGCCGCCGTCCTCTTTCTGCGCGCCGGCCAGCCAGGCGAGGGCGTCGTCCACCGCTTTGTCCACAGCGGCATCGCCCCGGTGATAATAGGGGGCGAGGGCCTGAATCCCCATCGCCGTCATATCCGCGTTGGAGCCGCCGGACAGCGACCAGCCGCCATTCCGGCCCGTTTTTTCCAAAATATAGTCAATATAATAGGAGCGAATTTCCCGGTTGTCCGCCAGATAATTACAGGCGTCCAGGGCGATCAGGGCGAAAAAGGCCGCGTTGACCCCCTGTTTCACCACGGCCGCTCTGTCCGTCAGCGCGGTGACCAGGTCATAACCCTCCCAGGCGGCCGCGTCCCGCTCCAGCGCGCTCAGGGCCAGGATCACCCGCTCGTTTTCCGTGTATTTATTCGGATCCAACACCACCTTCCCGGCGCCGTCAATTACGACCTTTCCCCGGCCGGCGTTGTTCGTGGCGATATATTGCTTCAGCTCCGCCAGGTAGGACTCACCCCAGAGCGTTTCCGCCGCCCCGGCCCGGGCCAGGGCCAGCACGGCCCACTCGCCGCCGACGCTGCCGACTGTCGGGGCCGCTGTTTTGGCCCGCACGTAAGCAAGCGTGTCGTTCAGCACATCGTAGATATAGTCGTCGCTGCTGGCCGCCGGGATAATCTGCGCGGCGGCCGGAGAGAGCGGCAGAGCGGAGAGGATAAGTATGGCCGCGAGTAGTATTGCCCGAAATATATTTTTTTGCTTCATTATTGGTTCCTCCTGTTCAGGGTTGGTTGGAATATGTTGTGTTTTGTTCCCGCAAAATCGCCAGGTCCGCCTTTTTTGCCGACTGCGCCTCAGCCTCCTTTCGGAAAAAATAAAAAGACCGCGACATCCCCCTGGGGGTGTCACAGCCGTATTCCTGTGAGTTTGACCAGCTTCCGGCAGCACAGCTCGCGCTCCGGGGCCTTGCACCGTTCTTCGCTTTCAGCCGGTCTCCTGGCTTGCGTTTTCAGAGGCTGGCAAAACAACCCCCCGCCTGTAACCCTGCCTTCCCGGTTGCCCAGTGACCGGCTTGCGCCGACGGATCACAAACTCCACGCTTACAGTAGCGGTACCTGCTCAGGAATTGCACCTGATTCCCTTTCCCGCCGGCATCCGGATATGGGTATACGCCGCGGGAGGCAAAAAGACTTGTTTGATTGTCAATGAGTGGATACATCCTGTCTGTTTGAATAGTATAACACAAGGGAAAAGCCTTGTAAAGGGACCGCGAAATGTAGAAATGTAGGCCCAAGACATTTGGGGACGGCAGACTGTGTGAAAAAGGGAGTCGTAGGGGCGCGCATTGCGCGCCCGCAGAACAAAATGGGGGACACGGGCGCGCAATGCGCGCCCCTACGATACCCGGGGGTTGCTGC
>JAISWK010000065.1 GCA_031270805.1 Gracilibacteraceae bacterium | reverse complement strand
CGCCGCCGGTTCCGCCGCTTCAGTTTCCGCTTCCGTTTCGACCGCCGCCGGTTCCGCCGCTTCAGTTTCCGCTTCCGTTTCGACCGCCGCCGGTTCCGCCGCTTCGGCTTCCGTTTCGTCCACCGGTTCCGCCGCTTCGGCTTCCGCTTCGACCGCCGCCGGCTCCGCCGCTTCGGCTTCCGCTTCCGCTTCGACCGCCGCCGGCTCCGCCGCTTCGGCTTCGGCTTCCGCTTCGACCACCGCCGGCTCCGCCGCTTCGGCTTCGGCTTCCGCTTCGACCGCCGCCGGCTCTTCCGCTTCGGCTTCCGCTTCCGCTTCGTCCGCCGGCTCCGTCGCTTCGGCTTCCGCTTCGACCGCCGCCGGTTCCGCCGCTTCGGTTTCCGCTTCGACCGCCGCCGGCTCCGTCGCTTCGGCTTCGGCTTCGGCTTCCGCTTCCGCTTCGACCGCCACCTCGGTTTCCGTCACGACCGCCGGTTCCCCGACAAGGGTTTCTTCCGTCTCCGCACTGTTCGCTCTGTCTTCCTGTCTCCACTCCGTGTCGTCGATGAACTCTGTCATATTCCTGCAGACCTCCTCAATTATCCAGTCCGGTGTGGACGCTCCGGCCGTCACTCCCGCCTGCCGCGCGCCCCGCAGCCATTCCGGTTTCAGCTCCCGGGCCGTTTCTATCAAATAGGTCGGCGCATACGCTTCGCATATGGACGCCAACTCTCTTGTATTTGCGCTTTCTTTCCCCCCCACTACAATCATCACGCCGACAGCAGCGGCTACACCGGCCGCGGCCGACTGCCGCTCCGCCGTGGCGCTGCAAATGGTATCGTAGACCACCAGTCTGTCGGTACGTGAGCGCAATTCTTTTGTCAGCGCCCGAAAACGATCCCGGCGCAATGTCGTTTGGGCCAGCACAGCCAAAGAACGACAATGCGGTAACTGCGCCGCTTCAGCCGGCTCCGACACCACGAGCGCTCCGCCGCCGGCCCAGCCCAGTAGGCCCCGTACCTCCGGATGCGCGCGATCGCCGGCTACAACCACCGTATGCCCGGACGCCGCCGCCTGGCGGGCTATTTTCTGCGCCCGCTGCACAAAAGGGCAAGTCGCATCAATGACCGTAATGCCGCGTCTGGCACATTCCGTATACACCGATGGTTCCACGCCGTGGGAACGAATCACGAGCCGGCGCCCATCCGGCCAGCCGGCAAAAGATTCCGTCGCCTGCACGCCTCTGGCCGCCAAATCATCCACCACCTGCCGGTTATGAATGAGCGGCCCCCAAGTCGCGGCCGCGCCGGTCGCAACAGCCCGAGCGGCCAAATCCATCGCCCGCCTGACGCCAAAACAAAAGCCCGCTTTATCTGCCCTTACGACCCGCAAACCGGCGAACCTCCTCCATGCATCTTGTTATTTTTCGCCAATAATAAAAGAAATCCTTCCCCGGGGAAAAATTCTTTACCGCCTCCGGTTCCCGTCAACCGGCCTCCAGCCGGTAAATCCGCGTCATCACTTCCCGGGCCTGCAGGGCTCGCCGGTCTTTTTTTACCGCCACCGGCGTCAGGTCTTCCAGGCGGATGGGCGCCCCGATGATTATGCCGGGCCGGGCGCGCGGGCTGGCGAAATGCTCCGTGCCGTACACCCGAGCCGGCACGAGCGGAACGCCGGCTCTTTCCAGCAAAAAAACGACGCCGCTCATCGGCTCCTGCTCCTCGCCGGCTTTGCCGCGATGTCCTTCGGGAAATATGCCTACGACTTCTCCGGCCCGCAAAAGCTCCAACGCCCTTTTGATCGCCTTCATGTCCGGCGCGCCGCGCTTGACGGGAAAAGCGCGCAGCCATTTGAACAGCGTTTTAATAAACGGCCGGCTAAAAAACTCCTCCTTGGCCATGAAATACACCGGGCGCCGCAGGGCGCAGGCCACGATCACCACGTCCCAGCCGCTCATATGGTTGGCCGCGATGATCATGCCGCCGTCCGCCGGGACATTTTTTCGCCCGTAAAAGCGCACGCCGCGCAAAAACAGGATGATCCGCAGGACAAAACACACCGCCCGGTAAAACAACATGCAATTCTCCGCCTTCCTTCCGCCTTGACTGTATACCGGCAACTATTATAGCTTATTATCCGGCCAAAATCCAGCGGCGTCAATCCGGGGGTGTAGATAAATCTGCATTTTCCCGGGAATGATACAGCTCGTAATACCGCCCCCGCTCCGCCAGCAGGGACTCATGGCCGCCGCGTTCCGTCACCCGGCCTTTTTCCATGACCATGATAGCCTTGGCGTTCTGCACCGTGGAAAGGCGGTGGGCGATGACAAAAACCGTGCGCCCTTCCATCAGACTGTCCATCCCTTTTTGCACAATCAGCTCCGTGCGCGTGTCAATGCTCGAAGTCGCCTCGTCCAGAATCATCACCGGCGGGCTCAGAACGGCGGCCCGGGCGATGGATAAAAGCTGGCGCTGCCCCTGGGACAGGCTGGCGCCGTCGCCGTCGATCACCGTCTCGTAGCCGTCGGGCAGACGCCGGATAAAATCATCGGCGTTCGCCAGACGCGCGGCCGCCTCCACTTCCGCGTCCGTGGCTTCCAGCCGGCCGTAGCGGATATTTTCCCGCACCGTGCCCGTAAAAAGATGCGTATCCTGCAGCACCACGCCGAGGGAGCGCCGCAGGTCGCTCTTGCGGATTTCCCTGATATCAACGCCGTCAAGACGGATGGCGCCGTCCGTGATTTCATAAAACCGGTTAAGCAGGTTGGTAATCGTTGTTTTCCCTGCCCCGGTTGCGCCGACGAAGGCGATCTTCTGGCCGGGTTTGGCATAAAGGGAAATGTCGTGCAGGACGGGATGGCCCGCCGTATAAGCGAAATTTACCTCCGCGAACTCCACCTGTCCCCGCACCGGGACAGAGGCGACGCCTTCCGGGCCCGGACATTGCCAGACCCAATCCTGGGCCCCCGTTTTCTCCGCCCCCGGCGCCGGCGTCAGCGTCACCGTGCCGGCGTCCGCCTCCGGTTCTTCATCCAATATTTGGAAAATGCGTTCCGCTCCGGCCAGCGCCATGATCACCGCGTTAATCTGCATGGAAATCTGCCCTATCGGCTGGGCAAAACTGCGGGAGAGGGAAAGAAAGGCGCCGATGGCGCCGAGCGTCACCCCGCCAACGCCGGCGACGGCCAGCGCCCCGCCCAGCATCGCGATCAGCACATATTGCAAGTTGCCGATATTGGCCATAATAGGCATGAGGATATTGGCAAAACGATTGGCGGAAGTCGCCTGCCGGGCCAGCCCATCGTTTTTTTCGTCAAAGGCGGCCTTCGTCTGTTCCTCATGGCAAAAAATCTTCACGATCTTTTGCCCGTTGATCATTTCTTCAATAAAACCGTTGACCTCGCCAAGCATTTTTTGCTGCGCCATAAAATGCCGAGCCGAACGTCCGCCCACCTGCCGCACCACGAGCAGCATCAGGCCCACGCAGGCGAAGACCAGCAGGGTCAGGGGCAAATTGATCAGCAGCATGGCGCAAGTGACGGCGACAATCGTAATCGCGGAAGCGAAGGCTTGGGGAACGCTCTGGGAAATCATCTGACGCAGGGTGTCCGTATCATTCGTGTAGCGGCTCATTATATCGCCGAAGGCGTGCGTGTCAAAAAAACGCACGGGCAGGGTCTGCATATGAGCGAACATATCGTCGCGGATTTTTTTTAGTATACCCTGCGTGATCGTCACCATCGCCCGATTGTAAAACAAGGCCGCGCCGATGCCCGCAGCGTAAATCAGAGCCATGAAGCCGACCGCTCGGGCCAGCCCGCTGAAATCCGGCTCGGGCACAAGGAGCAGCGGCGTAATATGGTCGTCAATCAGGGTTTCGATGAAGCTGGAACCGGCTACATTGGCCACGGCGCTGATGATGATACAGAGAAAAACAGCGGTCAGCAGCAGGCGGTAACGGCCGACATAGCGCAGGAGGCGCAGGGCGGTTTGCGGGTTGAGGCGCGGCCGGTCGGGTTTGCCCCGCTCAGAGTTCGGTTTCGTCAAAATCGCCCCCTTTGCGCTGCGAGTGACAGACCTCTTGGTAAATCCGGCAGGTCTGCAGGAGTTCGGCGTGCGTACCCACCGCCTGCACCCGACCGCCGTCCAGCACGACAATCTTGTCGGCGTCCCGGACGGAATCGACGCGCTGGGCGATAATCAGGCGGGTCATGGCCGGCAGTTCCTCACGGAGCGCGCGGCGCAGAGCCGCGTCCGTCCGCATGTCCACGGCGCTGGTCGCGTCGTCTAAAATAAGTATTTTTGGTTGCTTCAGCAGGGCGCGGGCGATGCAAAGCCGCTGTTTTTGCCCACCGGAAAGGTTGGCCCCGCCCTGTTCCAGCTGCGTGTCATACCCGGCGGGCAGGGCGCGGACAAAAGCGTCGGCCTGGGCCAGGCGGCAGGCCCGGATCATTTCTGCCTCACTCGCCTGCTCGCTGCCCCAGCGCAGGTTTTCCCGGATCGTACCGGAAAAAAGTTCGTTTTTTTGCGGTACCGTCGTCACCGCGTTGCGCAGGGCGGTCAGGTCATAGGCGCGCACATCGCGGCCCCCCACCTCCACCGTGCCGGCCGTGGCGTCGCAGAGGCGGGGAATAAGCTGAATCAGGCTGGTTTTGCCGCTGCCGGTACCGCCGAGAATCCCCACTGTTTCTCCCGCCGCGACGGAGAGGTCGATCCCCGTGAGACACATTTTACCGCTCCGGCCGCCGTAACCGAAATCGACGCCGCGAAAAACAATGGCGCCGTCCGGAACGACGGTTGCGCCGTCGGGCCCGCTCGTCAGATCGGTTTCCGCCAGCAGCACTTCCGTTATCCGCTCGGCCGAGGCGCGGGAGATTATCATCATGACAAAGACCATGGAGAGCATCATCAGGCTGAACAGGATTTGCATGGCATAGGTAAACATGCTCATCAGCTGGCCCGCGCTCATTTCGCCCCCCACAATCAGGCGCGCCCCCACCCAGGCGATCAGCAGCATACAGGCGTACATGCAAAACTGCATCAGCGGCATGGTGAAGGCCATTCTTTTTTCCGCCCGGGTGAAATCAGTGAAAATAGAGGCGGAAACGCTATTGAACTTTTCCCGCTCGTAGGCTTCCCGCACAAAAGATTTGACGACGCGGATGCCGCGCACATTCTCCTGTACGGTCTTGTTCAAGCGGTCGTAGGTGGCGAATACGCGCACAAATATCGGATGGACATGTCCCATGATGAACCAGATGCCGAGGGCCAGCACCGGAACCACCGCCAGGAAAAAAAGCGCCACCGTCGGCTGGACGTGGAAGGCCATGGCAAAAGCCAAGGCGAGCATCAGCGGACTGCGCACAGCCAGGCGCAGCAGCATCTGAAACGCCACCTGGACGTTCGTGACATCGGAAGTCAGGCGCGTAACCAGGCTGGCGGCGGTGAATTTATCCAGCAAGGTGAAGGAAAAAGTCTGGATATTGCTAAACATTTCCCGGCGGAGATTGCGGGCAAACCCGGCCGAGGCGGAGGCGGCAAACGAGCCGCTCAATACCCCGCAAACCAGGGCTCCCGCCGCGCAGACCGTCAGAACGGCCCCCATCCGCCAGATATAGGCCGGCTGCCCGCCGTCAATCCCGATGTCGATCAGGCTGGCCATCAAAAAAGGGATGACGACTTCCAGCACGACTTCACCAACCATGAATAACGGAGCGAGCAAGGCGTCTTTTTTGTAGGCCCCGATACATTGGAGCAGGCGTCTGATAATGCTCATCACAACCTCAAAATGACAGAGAACGGGGCCGACCGACTGGTCGGTCGGTCAATTTCACCATTGTATATCATTTTGGCGGCGGCGTCAAGGGGGGCGGGATCAGTTCACAATTCACAATTCACAATTCACAGTTGGGAGAGGGATTAGGGATTAGGGATTAGGGATTAGGGATTAGGGATTAGGGATTAGGGATTAGGGATTAGGGATTAGGGCGGGGTCTTCTGGGAGCGCGGCCATCCTGGCCGCCAATACGCCCGCACAGTATATGCCCAGGGTATCGTAGGGGATAGACGCGCGACCGCACGAAGTGAAACAGGGAGCGCGTCTATCGGTAGCGACTTGGCGCCTTGAGCAATACTGATGGGTGCAAACCGGCGTAAGGCGCCTTAGTCGCAACGAGGCCGCCGCCCGCCCACGGCATTGGCTACTTCGCTTCCGTCGAAGAAAGCGTCCCGGAAGAAACGCGTAAGATGTTCGAGATCAACTTTTGGGGCCTTTCCAATATGACCAACGCCGTGTTGCCCCATATGCGGAAGCAAAAATCGGGGCATATCATTAACTTCTCGTCCATAGGCGGTCTGGC
>JAISWK010000100.1 GCA_031270805.1 Gracilibacteraceae bacterium | reverse complement strand
GATATCGTCCCGCTACTTTATCAGAGCGGTTACTTGACGATAAAATCATACGCCGACGGCGATTATACCTTGGGTTTCCCGAACGCGGAAGTCCGGTATGGTTTTACACAAGAATTGTTTAACTACTATGTACCGGCCCCCATGCGGCGGGATTTTGACGCTAGAGAATTTGTACGGGACTTGCAGAGCAGGGATGTAGACGGTTTCATGCGCCGGTTCCAGACCTTTTTTTCTTCGATTCCCTATGATTTGATCAGCCAATTCAAGGCGGAAGCGCATTATCAGAGCATTGTTTTTGTGATGGTCACTTTGATGGGACAGCACGCGGCGGTTGAGGTACACAGTAACAGAGGACGCTCCGACTTGGAGATCACTCTGCCGGAGACGCGATATATTATAGAGTTCAAACTGAGCGGAAAACAAGATGCAGATGCGGCGCTGGCCCAGATAAAAAACAAGGGTTACGCCGAACAATATATGGCCGGGGGGCGACCGATTGTAACCATAGGAGTAGTGTTTGACCCGGAAAAACGGAATATCGTTGAATGGACGTATGAATGATGAATGATGAATGATGAATGATGAATGATGAATGATGAATGATGAATGATGAACGATGAAACTCTTTCCTCTCCACTCTTTACTCCTTCCGTATATAATCAAACGGGCTGCGTCCGAACCATTCTTTTTTATAAGGCAGGCGGGTGTTGGCCTGCAAATTGCGAAAATAAGCCGGGTTTTGCAGAGCCTTGGCTGCCCTGCGGGCGATGGAAAACGCCCCGCTGTAGCCGAAATAATACTGGCCCTGACTGAAGACGGGGACGACGGGAACGCCCATTTTCGCCGCTACTACGCCGCTGCCGCCGTGGGCGAATACGAGATCCGGTTTGGCCCGCTTCAGCAGGTTAGCCAGCTCAAAAGTCTGGGTGGTGGCGATATTCACTTCCAGATCCGCGTGATTTTCCAGCAGTTTACCATAAACATGCGGGCCGAAAAGATCATAGTGATGCCCGCGCAGGCCCACGAGTTCGCAGCCCAGTTCCTCCAGCAGCATGGCCGTCACCACGACGCGGATCTCGCCTCCCGTTATAAATACTTTTTTACCGCGCAGAAGCGGCCGGTATAAATCCAGCCCCTTTTGCAGCAACTCTTCCTCCTGGGCGACGAGCAGCGCCGCCTCCTTCTCCCGGCCCAGGCGCCGCCCCAGTTCCTGCAGCCAGACGGCGGTATTGCTGAGGCCCAGCGGCATTTCCCCGATAAAATAAGGCATCCCGTAGCGTTCTTCCAGATATTGGAGAAAATAATCGTCATGCGTCGGGCACAAACCCACGTTCAGCGCGGCTCGTGTGATCCGGCGGAAGGCGTCGGGATGGGCGAAATTAGGATAAAAATTCACCTTCAGATCCAGCGCGTTCAGCAGACGCTCAATCTCCAGCTCATCCGGCCGTCCGACGGAAAAGGCGTTGAACACATTAATGGTTCGCTGCGCCTCATAATCGCGCCGCCACAGGAATTCCTCATTGTCAACACGCCGGGCGAGCAGGTCTTCTTCCCGTTGATCCTCCAAATCCAGACCCTTCAGGATCGCGTGGTAAACGTCGTCGTAGCCCATAGCGGAGATCTTCGTCCGAAATCCCTCGCAGCGCACGAGCAGCACCTTGGCCGACGTTTCCGCCCGAGCTTTTTCCACTACGTCGTCCGCGTCGTCGCCGATGATACTCGGGGCGCAGGTCGTCAGCACCACGATGGCCGCCGGCCGGTGCAGCCGATCCAGACTGATGATCGCTTCCCGCAGTTTTTTTTCGCCACCGTTGATAATATCATTCTCGTTCAGGTTCGTGGAAGCCCAGATCAGCGGCCTGACCTTAATGTCCCGCGCCCGCAGCCCACTGGTAAAATTCTTGTCGTTCTGGGATGAATTGCCGCAGCCGACCGGCCCGTGTTTGATGATCACAATATCCGGCATGGTGTTCAGCATGGACAGGGACAAACCCATCTGGCAATTGCAGGTTTGGCTGAAACTGCGCCGGCAGTTGATCAGGCAGCCGCCGCCCGGATGTTTGACCAGGTCCCGGAGCGGCCCGCCAAAAGTCTCGATGGCGTCCAGGCGCGCCTCGCGCTTGGGTACGGTTTTACTGTCTGCGATTCCCATTTTTTACCTCCCGATCAGAGCGTAGAGTAAGTCTTCAAAAAGGCGCAGCCCGCCGCGAAAGCCCGCGTAGCCGCAACTGAGGACGGCCCGGTCGTTCAGGGGATAACTGACGCTCAGGTACTTGGCCCCCAGCCGGGTCGCCAGTTCCGCTTCCTGGGAACTGCCCAGGACAAAGAGCGGCGCCGGGGCGTCGTAATAACGCTCCTGCCGGTATGGTCGCTGCGCGCCGGTAAAATGACGCTGAATCTGCGAGGCGTCCGTTTCAAAAACCAGCCGGGGCGCCGGCGTGAAGCGAAAATCCCGGAACCCGGCCCGCACTTTTTCCTGCTCGTCTTCGTCCAGCAAATCCGTGACCACGGTCAGTTCCGGCAGCCAGCCAAAATCTTCCGCCAGACAGCGGGTCAGCGGAGCGGCGTAAGTGGAGTTGGCGACTGTGAGAAAATACTGCTGTAAATCCATGTCCGTGTAAGAATCCGACACTCGCTCGATATAGCGGTAGTAGCGATCCTTCTCCGCCCCCACCGCTTTGGCGGCGATTTTTTTCTCCAGGCCCAGCGCCGCAGCTATCGTATAGAGAAAGCGTTCGGCCGCGCCGGCCCCGATCGGCAGGTCGACGACGATGGCCGGGACGCCGTGTTTTTCCTGAAAAGCGGCGGCCGCGCCCAGCCCATTCACGGGGGAGAGGACGATGTTCAGCCGGGCGGCCCCGGCGTTTTTCAGATTGCTCAACGTCTCGTCATAGGTGAAAAAAGTGTTGGCCCGCAATCCCAGCAGAGCGAGCAGGTGTTTGACATTTTCCAGATCGCCGCGGAAAAAGGGGTCGTGCGCCGGCGCCAGCCCCCAGACATTGACCAGATCCGCTTGGGTGCGGACTGTTTTCACCGTATATTCCGTAAAGAGGGTCTGCAGCGTCAGGTCGTAGCCCTTGTAAGAATTGCCGCGGAACCCGCCGGTGTGGAGAGCGAGAATATCCGTCCCCCGCCCCAGGCACGGGTTGATGGCCGCGCGCAGATCG
The DNA here is from genome assembly GCA_031270805.1 of Gracilibacteraceae bacterium. GTDB lineage: Bacteria > Bacillota > Desulfitobacteriia > Desulfitobacteriales > Syntrophobotulaceae > JAIRRL01. Next base: position 7,029 of record JAISWK010000100.1, on the reverse strand, counting down.
TCGCCGATAATATCGGTCATGCAGCCGGTTACGATAAAGAGCAGGCGCGCGTCAACCAGCTCCAGCGTGCTTTCTATTTGCTCGGTCAAGCGCTCCACCCCGCCGAAAATGATCTCGTTCTCGGCGACATTGGAGCTGGGCATGGACAAACCGCCGCAATAGCCGGCCCCGTAGAGACCGCCGGCCTGCTGCGCGCCAAAAAGATTGCCGCCGCAGCCGCTGGCCGCGTGAATAACCGGCGCCACGCCGGGCAGGGAAGTGATGGTTTCCAGCGCCCCGCCCAGCGCGCAGGAAAAGCGCGGCCGCTCGACATAGTTCTGGCTCAACTTCGTTCTCCTATATGTTATAGTCCCAGTCGGCGGAAATGCGGCGCAAAAACTTCTTTGTCCGCTCCTCCCGCGGCCGGGTGAAGATTTCCTGCGGCTCGCCTTCCTCAATCACGGCGCCCTCGTCCATGAATAGCACGCGGCTGGCCACTTCCCGGGCAAAACTCATTTCGTGCGTAACGACGATCATCGTGATGCCCTCCGCCGCGATGGATTTGATCGTATCCAGCACCTCGCCGACCAGTTCCGGATCCAGGGCCGAGGTCGGTTCGTCGAAAAGGACGACGTCCGGGTTGAGGGCCAGAGCCCGCGCAATACCCACGCGCTGCTGCTGGCCGCCGGATAATTCCGAGGGATAGGCGTTTATTTTATCAGCGAGGCCCACCCGCTCCAGCAAGCGGAGACTGAGTTCCCGCGCCTGTTCCTTCGGGGTTTTCCGGGCGACGGTCTGTCCCAAGAGGACGTTTTCCAGCGCCGTCTTATTGGCAAAAAGATTGTAATGCTGGAACACCATCGCGGTCTTGCGCCGTAAAACCAAAATATCCCTTTTGGGGGCCCGCCCGCCCCGCACCGTGAAACCGCCCACCGTGATCTCGCCTTCGTTCGGACGCTCCAGGTAATTGATGCAGCGCAGCAGCGTCGTTTTGCCGGAACCGCTGGCCCCCATGATCACCAGCACTTCGCCCTGATTGACCGAAAGGCTGACGCCTTTCAGCACATGGTTGTCGGCAAACGACTTGTGAATACCCCGCAGCGTCACCATCACCGTACTGTCCGTCCCATTCTCCGCCTTTGTCATTGCCCCCTCCGTTATATAGCCTTCAATTTCCGGCTGCCGACGCGCAAAACCTGCTCCAGTTTTTTAAACAAAATTTCAAAACAAATGCTCAGACCCCAGTAAATCAGCGAAGCGACCAGGTAGACCTCGATATAACGCAGACCGTAGGCGGCCAGAACCTTGGCCCGGGCCATCACCTCCACCAGTTTGACGGTGTAGACGAGCGACGTGCCCTTGATCAGGCCGAGAAACATATTGCCGATATTGGGGATGGCCTCGACAAAAGCCTGGGGCAGGATGATGAGCCGGTAACTCTGCCAGGCGCTCATCCCCACGGACTGGGCGGCTTCCATCTGCCCCGCCTCCACCGAGGAGAGGGCGGAGCGGATTAATTCCGACATGTAGGCCGAGGTATTGATCGTAAAAGCGGTCAGCGCATAGGCGAGCGGCGGGATATCGGCCACTTTCAGCGGCAGGCCGTAGCGCTGGGACAATGTGTGCAGGAGGGGCGGCACGGCAAAATAAACGATGTAGAGCTGCACCAAGAGCGGCGTACCCCGCACCACGGAGACGTACAGGCGGCAGAGGGCGGTGAGCCAGCGCCGCTTCCGCGCTTGCAGACTGTAGATCAAAAATCCCAGGGCAAAGCCCAGTAAAATCGATGTCGCCGTCACGAGCAAGGTCATGGGTACGCCGCCCAGCACTTCGGGAAATGATTTCAGCGCAAAATCCAGATCAAAAAACATGCGTTTACCCCGCCGCCTGTTCAGGCCAGGCCGGTATGCCCTTTCTTGAAAATTTCTTCCAGCAAAATGACTCCCTTGCCGACCGCCAGGCAGATAAGCCAGTAAATCAGCGATACCTCCAGGTAAGTCTGCAGGGCGGCGACGCCGTAAGTGCGGCCGATCTCCAGCTGCGCCTTGCCCATGATGTCGCTGACCCCGATCGTGAAGGCCAGCGAGGTTTCCTTGAGAACATTCGTGACGGAGTTGCCGAGCAGCGGAAGCAGGATCGCGAAGGTCTGGGGCAGGATGATATGGTAAAACGACGACCACCCGGTCAGCCCCACGCTCAGAGCGGCTTCCGTCTGCGCGGTCGGAACGGCCTGGTAAGCGGAGCGGAACATTTCCGAATAATAGGCGCCGCCGATGAAGGAAAAAGTAATGATACTGAAAACGACCTTATCCCAGTTGTTGATATTCAGGCCAAAAAGCTCCACGATCTTCGGCAACCCGTAAAAAACGAGAAACAGCTGCACCAGCGGCGGTGTGCCGCGGATAAAGGAGATCAGCACGGTCGCCCCCTGCCGCAGCACAGGCAGGCGCCGGATGCGGATCAGGGCGAATAGCAGGCCCAGAGCCGCTCCCGCCAGCAAGGAGGCCAGCATCATAAACAGCGTCAGCGGCAGGGCGCTGAATATATAAGGAAAAACGCTGACAAAATGCTCCATTTATTAAGTCTCAAAGACATTGACGCCCAAATGTTCTTCGGCGTAACGGGCCAGCACGCCGCTGTCGGTCAGTTTTTTTACCGCCTCGCTGATATCCGCGTTCAGCTGCGTTTCGCTTTTATTGACGAGGAAATAAAACGGCTGGTGGGAAATCGGTTTACCGGCAATAAGGGTGTCCAGATTCAGTTCTTTTTGCACCAGCAAGAAGGGCACGTGATTGACCAGCGCGACGTCATAGCGCTCGTCGGCGACCATGTTCAAAGAGTCGCCGATGGTGAGGACGTCAATCGTGTCAAACTTGACCGGTTTGTCCGGATTGGCCCGGTTGTATTCCTCCAATATCGGGAAAATCCCGCCGGACGTCGTCTGCGGCGTCTGGATTTTATCGCTGGCGGCCAATTCCGCCAAAGAGTTAATCGCCGGCTCGCCGACCCGGCTGATAATTACCACATTGCTGTAGCCGTACGGGTTTTCCGGAAAAAGGAATTTCTCCTCCCGCGTCGGGTTTTTGAAATAATAACTCACGCCGACCTGGTATTTACCGGTTTCCGTGCCCACCTGAATGGCCGAGGTGTCGCTGACCGGCGCATATTCAAACACGTACTGCGGCAGCAGTTCGTCGATGGCCGCCAGCACGGCGGAATTATAGCCGAGCAGCTCGTCCTTGTCGTTCAGGTATGAATACGGCGCGTTGATGCTGTTCACGGCCAGCGTGATTGTGCGGGGCGCGTCAGCCGCCGCGCCGCCGGCCGCCGGAGCGGACTGGGCCGTCCCGCCGCCGCCGCAGGCGCTCAGGGCCAGGATGGTCGAGATCAGCAGCGGCCAGGCAATACGATGTTTCATTTGGATAACCCCTTTCTTGGATCGGCTGCCCTCAGAGGCGGAGGCAGTCTCGTTCCCTGGCGCGGTTCAGGCCGCGCAATGATTGAGGCCTCAGTGCCCGTAGTCGGCCATGATCACGCGGTTGCGCACCGCGTTAGCGTTTTGGAGATAGATATTGGTAAAAAGGTCTTCGAGAAATCTCAGCCCGCCGCCGTAGCCGAGATAAGACTTGTTCATAATATAGTTGTAATGCATCGGCAGGCTGACTTCCAGACAAAAACCCTTGAACTTCCAAGCCAGGTCCCGCTCCCAGGAACTGCCGAGAAAAAGCGTCGTACTCGGTTTGTATTTCTTCGCGTTCAGGGCGGTGTGGATCAGGCCGCCGTCGGTTTCAAAGACCACGCGGGCCGCTTGATCGGAGTCCAGGGCGGCGAATTGTTCGCGCACATTTTCCTGATAGCGTTCCGGCACGTCGTCGATGAGAAACTGTTCCTCGGTCACAAAACCCAGCTCATGCACGAGGTAACTGGCGAAGGCGAGGGCGTAAGCGGCGTCCGTCGCCGAGTAAAGCCGGTTGGGATAAGGGGAGCGCGACTGGGTGTAATGCGTGGCCAGCGTGCGAAAATAATCATAATACCAGTTTTCTTCCCGGGCGACCACCTTTTCCACTCGCGCCCGGGCGATCCCGGCGAAATCAGCGAGCGTCCGCAAAAAACGGCTGCTTTCCAGCGCTCCGACGGGCAGCGTCGGATAATGCAGGTAAGGCACCCCAAACAATTCCTCGGCCAGCTGGGCGGCCTCCAGCCCCACCCAGGGCGACAGGACCAGGCTGAACTCGGCTCGCGGTATAGCGCGCCATTCCGCCGCCCCGGCCGAAGTCTGGCCGAAGAGGATATTCGCCTTGAGCCCGATGCTTTCGATCAGCCTCTGCAGCTGCTCCAGATCGCCGCGCCAGAAAGGATGCTGGTAAGGCAGGACCGAGAAAACATTGACCAGTCCTTTTTGCCGCCGCGGCGCCGCGCCTTGGAGCAACTGAGCGATGATCGCCTTGAGTACCAGCTCGTGGCCCACGAAATTATTGGCCTTGAACCCGCCGGTATCGGCGTTTACGATCGCCACGCCCCGACGCCGGTATTCCGCCACGAGCGTCTCCACGTCGTCGCCGACGATATCGGCCGTGCAACCGGTCAGGACGACAAAAAGTTCTGCGGCGTACAGTTTCAAGGCCCCGTCGATCGTCTCGCGCAATTTGTCCTCCCCGCCGAAGATCACCTCGTTCTGGGTGGAATTCGTGCAGGGGATCATCGCCACCCCGGCAAAACCCTCCCCGCCGATATTCAAAGCGTGGCTCAGTTTGGCGCAGCAGCCCGGGCCGGCGTGAACGACCGGCACAGAGCGCGGAATCCCCAGCACTGTTTGCTGCGAGCCGAGGGCGCAGACATAGCGGGGCTGTTCGATAAATTCATTCATCGCTCATACCTTGGGCGAAGACAAAGGGATTTTCCTGCTCGTACCACCATTCCGTGTACGGAAATTGAGCGTGTTCCGCCAGGTTGCGGTACAGGTTCCGACTCGTGAAGGCCGCCAGGATCTGCTCTCCGGTTTCGAGGACGCCAAGGTAGCAGGCGTGGCGGTTGGCGTCGCCGTTGATGCAAACAGTCGTAATCCCCAGCTTGAAGCCCAGAGAAGCCATGTCGGGATGGCGAAAAATCAGCAGGTCCGGTTTGAGTTTTTTCAGGATGGTCAGGGCGATATAGGGTTGCTTGGTAAAAACTGTAAAATTATCCACGTCGCCGCCGTAGTCGAGGACATTCTGCAGGCTGTTCAAGCCGTCGTCCGTATTGTCAAAACGGGCGTCGTGATGGTAGGCCGTCGAGCCGATCACCTTCATGCCCAGGTCGCGGATGACGGAGATAAAACTGTGGGCGTAAGAGTCCCCGGCGAAGATATAAGCCGTCTTGCCGGCCAGGGCTTCCCGCAACTCGGCCAAGCGCGGCGCTATTTCCGCCCGTTCCGTCCGGATCAGCTCCTCCATCTCCGCCTCCTTATGGGTGAGCCGCCCGATCTCGCGCAGCCAAGCGTCCGTCCAGCCCATCCCGTAGGGCGGCGGCGCCTTGACTTCCGGCACGCCGTACTCCGTCTCCAGCGCGTGGCAAAAATAGGTGCCCAAAGTTTCGCAGATCTGAGTCGAAGCGGCCGCTTCCGCCAGTTCCGCCAGATCTTCCAGCGTGGCGAACGGCACGATGTATCTGACGCGCAGACCGACCTTGGCCAGGAGGGGCGTGAAAACATGGGTGCCGGCAAAATTTACCACATTGATCAAGTCCGCCTGCTTGCGCTGCGGCGGGCGGACGATTTTACGCAGGATGCCGTGCAGGGCCGCGTCAAAACCGGTGGCCCAGACCTTGCTTTTGAAGCCCTCGCAGTAAATCGGCACGATCGGAATGCCCGCCTCCCGCTCCATTTCACTGGCCAGACCCTCAATATCGTCGCCGATGATGCCGGAGACGCAGGAGGTGATGATCCAGATCGCCTTGGGGGCGAAGCGGCGCCTGGTCTCCAGGATGGTGGCCCGCAGTTTTTCCAGCCCGCCGAAAACGGTATCTTTTTCCTGCAGATTGGAACTCAGCGCGCTGATCGGTTCCTCGGCCAAACCGCGATTGATGAGGCCCAAGCGGTAGACATTGCTCCAATTGTTAAAATCGGCGGCGCAGCCAATGGCGCCGTGGTTGATGAGGGCCGTGTCCCGCACGAGGGCGAGCAGATCCATGGCGCAGCCGGAACCGCAGCCGGTGTTCTGGTTGAACGAGCAGCCCATGCCGCAGCCTTTTCCTTCCCGAGAAATCTCACATAAATTCTTCGCCGTCCCTTCGTACACCATGATCGTGCCCAGGCGCTGCTCCCGGATCGGCAGATCCGGAACTTTCAAATTGACCGTCATCTTAATCGCCTCCCTTAAGCTGAGAACTGCGGGTCAAACAGTTCCGTCGAAAGATATCGCTCCCCGGTGTCCGGCAGCAAAACCACAATATCCCGGCCCGCGTACTCGCGGCGTTTCGCTACCTGAGCCTCGGCGAAAAGCGCGGCCGGGATGAAGGAGTCTTAAATCGCCGCGCCGTCGGCGACTTTACCCTGTTCGTGCGCCAGGAGGTAGTCGCCCCATTTGGAGGCCCATTCGCGCAGTTCCGTGACCCCCATGGGCTTGGGCGAGCGGGAATCCGTGTGGTCGGCAATTTTTTGGGCCAGGGAGCGGTAGACTTCGGCCTGGGCGGAATCAGGCGCCGCTTCAATCGTCGTTTTGCCCTGCAGCTCGCTCTGGGTGACGGTGACGGAGCGCGGCACATATTCCATCACCCGGGTCTCTGTTTTGGCGACAAAATCGTCGACGATCTCCCGTGAATACGGCGTGCCCATCGAATTGGCGATCACGCCGCCCAGGAGGGCCCCGCCGGAATTGGAGTATTTGCTGATGCCCTTGAACAAGTTGTTCGAAGCGTAGATCGACATAAAATCCGAGGAAGAAACCGTGAACACATGTTCCGCGATGCCTTCCCGGATCGGCACGGCAAAACCGCCGCAGACCACGTCGCCCAGCACGTCGTAAATCACCACGTCCAAGCCCAGCTCCTCAAAAACCTTCTGCTGCTTGAACA
>JAISWK010000173.1 GCA_031270805.1 Gracilibacteraceae bacterium | reverse complement strand
CCCGTGAGGGCCAGGCCCGTCACGCTGACGGTCTTGTTTTTGCCGACGGCGGGGCTGTCGAAAACGGCCGCGGCCGCGCCGAGGTCCACGCTGACATCGTCAGTCCCCACTTTGCCTGTGAGAACCGGCGTCCCGGCGAGGGCGGCGCTCACGGTCCGGTCATACGTCTTGGTCGTAACGGTTAGGCCGGAGATGGTCAGGGCCTTGGGGGCGATCGTGAAATCAGCCGTGACGGTGAGGCCGGAGGGGGCCACGGCCGTCAAGGTGTAATCGCCGGCCTCCGTGGGTTTGGCCGGGTCCGGGCCGTAGGAACCCGCGCCGTTCCGCAGAGTACCGGCGTAGGTGTAGGTGAGCTCGGAGGCATTCGCGCCGGTGACCCGGGGATTGCCCAACGTCTGGCCGTAGGTGATCCCGGCCTGGGTCAGGGTGAAGGGATCGGGCAGCCGGATCTCGCCGGTCAGGGTCAAACTGCTGTCCAGCGTGTAGTTCGCGGCTTTTGTCCCGGCAAGGGCCAGGCCCGTCACGGCGACAGGCTTGTTATCCCCGGCGGCGGGGCTGTCAAAAACGGCCTGGGCGGCGCTGAGGTTCACGCTGACATCGTCCGTCCCCACTTTGCCTGTTAGAACCGGCGTCCCGCCGAGAGCGGCGGTTGTATTGCCGTCATATACTTTGGGGATAACGGTCAGACCGGTCAGGGTCAGCGGTTTCCGCGTTATGGCGAAAGGGGCGGTATCCGTGTAGCTGGCCGTGTCCGTGCCCGTAACGCTGTACTGGCCGACTTCCGCAGGTTTCACCGCCGTCGGCCCGTAAGCGGCTCCGCTCCCCAGGACGCCGCTGTAGGAGTAAGTGAGGGCCCCGATGGGCGCGCCGGCCCCCACAGAAGGATCCGGCAGGATCTGCCCGTAAACGGCGTCGGTCTGATCAAGGGTGAAGCCGGTCGTATTCTGCGGGGTGTAGCGGAAATAAGGGTCGGTTCCGTCCGTCAGGCCCTCATCCGTACTAAGCGTAAGGCCGGTGATGGCGCTCACATTGGGCAGATAGTTATGATCGACCCACAGATAGGCCAAAGCGGTGTTGTGGCTTACATCCAGCGCCGCCAGCCGGTTGTCGGAGCAGTCGAGCCGCTGCAGGGCGGTGAAATGCTCCAGCCCGGCCAAGCTGGCGATATTGCTGCTACTGACATCGAGAACTGTTAAGGCCGCGGCGACGCTGTCATAGACCGGGTCGCTGCCGCTCAGGCCAAGGGCCGTCCGCACGGCCGCCAGGAAATCCGGGTCGGTAAAATCGGCCGTGACCTCCAGCGGGTTCCAGCCCTCGGTGTATTCGGTCTGCCACTGCAGCTGCGGGAAGCTGTAACCGCCGACCATCTGCCAGTCCGAGACGAAATCCCAGCCGGAGGGGTAGGCGGCCTGGGTTTGCGCCGCGGCCAGGGTCAGGCGGCTCCCGCCGGAACCGGTGCCCGTGTCGTCCGTGGCGTTGCCCCTTATGCCCTCCACGGCCAGATTACCGAACTTGGAGCTGCCGGCGCCGATCAGATTGCAGGCGATACTGGCGGGGGAGGCTGTGTTGACGGCGGTTATCTCCCGGGCCAGGACGACGCAATTGCTGATGATGGGAGAAGAAGAAGAAGAAGGAGAATAATAAGGAGAGTTACCGCTTATGCCCCCGGCGCAAACGAGGGCGAAGGAAGTGGAGGAGGAGGCGGAAACATGGCCCGTGTTGTAGGAATAGCTGATCGTGCCCCTTTGCCAGGCTCCTATCCCGCCGGCATAGGAGCCGGTGCCGCTGGCTGTGACCGCGCCCGTGTTATAGCAGTCGATGATCGTGGGGCCCTCGCCGATCCCTGAGGCGGAAGCGGTGGTAGAAGTTGAAGCGGAAGAAATCGAACCCGTGTTATAGCAGTTGCTGATGCTGTCGCCGTCGCCGCCGCTGCCTATCCCACTGGCCTCATGAACGGCTGTGACGGAGCCTTCATTATGGCAGTTGCTGATGTTGGCGTGAAAGCCTATCCCTGCAGCGTGTGCGTCAGAAATGACGGAACCCGCGTTATGGCAGTCGGTGATAGTATCGGCCATGCCGCTGATCCCTGCGGCATAGTCGTTTCTAATCGGGGAAACGGAAGTAACGGTGCCGGTATTGTAGCAGCCCGTGACAGTGTCGGCGTCGCCGCTGATTCCTCCGCCAATTGAAGCGTTGCCGCCGTTGTGAGAAATATCGCCGGTGTTGTAGCAATCGCTGATGGTGCCGACGTTAGTAGCGGTTATTCCTCCGGTATGAGCACCACCAGAGGAATAAGCGGTAATGGCGCCGGTGTTATAGCAGTTGCTGATCAGGCCATAGGTACGGCCGCCTATCCCCCCGGCATAAACGCCGTTGCTGGCAGAAACATTGATCGTGCCTGTGTTATAGCAATTACTTATGGCGCCGGAGCTATGGCCGCAAATTCCCCCGGTGTATAACCACGACGCTATTGATACTTCGATATAAGTGTTTTCCAGACCGAGATTTTTGACGACGCCATTGTCACCAATATTGGCATTGCTAACAATATTGGAGAACAATCCGCTGTACTCCCTGCTTCCTGTAATGCGCATATTGCTGATTACGTAGCCCTGCCCGTCGAAAGTGCCGCTAAAGTTGCCGAGCGGCGTCCAATCCGCGTCACGCAAGTCAATATCGTTCATCAGCCGATAGGAACCGTTGGCGGGATACCACGCGTCGACGCCGATTTTGGCCAGATCCGCCCGGTTGTATATCTCTATCGCGTTCGGATCCGGCGCGTCGATCGGGGCGAGAAACTTGCCGTTCGGGCCGTATTGCGGCGTCAGATCGGCCACGGCCATCGCCTGCAAGTCCGCGGCCATAGCCTCCAATTCACCGGCGATCGCCACCGCCGCGCTTTCATAATCCGCAGCCAGATTCTCCGCGTTGGCGATGATGTAATCCGAGTTTATTCCTTCCGCATTACCGATGATATCCGCAGCGCCGCCGGCTTCCACCGGTGTGAGAGCGGCCAGACTGGCCGGGATCGACGTCAGCAGCAGTGCCGCCAGCAGGAACAGGGCCGCCGCTTTTGTTCTGAGTTTTTTCATTCGCTGATTCCTCCTATTATTTGGTTCTGTCAAATCCCTGTCTCCCGGATGAGTTCCCGCAGCGAATACTGTGCGTGGATATCGCCGGTAAAAAGCGCCAGGCATTGCTCCCAAGCCTTGTACTCGCCGATTTTCCGGAGGCCGCCGATATAACGGTGCCGAACCAGTTTCGTCAAACCGGCGGAATGTAAGGACAAAACGCCGCAGTCCGTGAGGATGTCCAGCAAGTACAGCTTATTGGCGTCCAAGTGGACGCAGCGCCATGTCCGGCTGACGATCCCGTTGTCGATCAAGGTGCGGCGGTAAGCGTATTCGATATCGCCGTTCTGGCACTGTGCTTCCCGCAGGGCGGCCCGCAGCTCCGCCGCGCAGATATACTCAATGGCCCGCATGGTGACCGGCGGATAATCTTCGCAATGATGCCCGCCGATCCCCAATCCGTCATCGTTTCTCATCTCTTGGGACATCAGGCGGTAAAACAGTTTTATACCGGCCTGGTTTACCGGATCGGGCGTGTTCTCGGCCGTATACAAGCGGAAATAATCGTACAGGTTCCTCAATGAGTCCGTGCGTGTCCAGGCGACGGTTTCCGCTATTCTGTTCCGGTCCTGCGTCTTGACGCGGGCGTGGCCCGCGGCTTTGAAGGCCGCGAAATAATCGGGCCAGGCGGTGTTTTGCTCCAGGCGCGGCATTTTCGCCAAAACCTCCTTCATAAAAGAAATGAGGTTGGTAACTTGCGCCGATTCCGCCCCGACCGCTTCCCGCAGCTCTTTGGCTGCCAGATCCGCTCCCTCGCCCCGGAAAGAGCGGGTAATGACTTCTTTCAGCCGCCGCCGGAAAGTATCTTCCGCGTAGTTTATGATCCCGTTGTCCTTCATGCCCGGAACGCCGAGTACGGACTTTGAGGGGCGCAGGACGTTCAGCGAAGTGTCCACAAGGCTTTGGCGCAGGGGAGCGAATTCCGCCTCAAAACTTTGCATCGCCTTTTCAGCGTCCCGTTGCATGGCTTCGTATTCCGTTTCGTTGTCGCACAATTTTTTCAGATTGTACAGAAAGCAGGCGTCGCCGGTAGCCACCAGCGGGGCGATACCGGTCACGATTTGCTTAAATCCTTTCCGTGCGGCGTCTCCGCCGCTGTCGGCCAGCACTAACATCACGAGATCGGCTTCCGCGATAGGCGTCAGCGCGTAGGATTCCGATACTCCCGGCGTATCGGTGACGAGCAGCCAGGCTAACCTGTTCTCCCGCATGATTTCCGCGGACAGCGGACCGGGATGCACGAAAATCTCGATGTATTCCACGGGGGAAATTTCCTGGCCGGAGGTGCGTTTTTCTTTCAGGTAGGCGTTGACTTCCACCATGAATTCTTCCAGGGGTTCTTTTTTCAGCGGAGAGTACCGGCGGTATTCCTCCTGATCAGTATTGAACTGAGCGCACGCCTCCGGTATATTTTCGGAAACGATGATTTTGACCGCGCACTGCGTAAAATCGTCGCCCGGCTCGCTGAAAGCGCGGCGCAGAGCGAAACACTCCTCATCTCTGGCAAACAGAGAGGAGATGAAACTTTTGCCCGTACGGGGCAGACCGGCAATCGCTACGGATTTGTGATTATAGCCTATGCGGGGTGAGTGCTGGGCGATGGGGAGGCGGCCGTGTTTTTCCCCCCAGGCCTGGATCGGCGGCAGGTCAAAAAGCGGCCCCGCCGCCGTTTCCTGCAGTGGGGCGGGAAAATCCTCGAAGCGCGCCCGCAGATTTTCCACCGCCACGGAACTCAGGTTGAACAGGTGTCCGATTTCCTCGATGCTCAAACTTTCTTTTGAATCCGGCTCACTCATAATTAACTGTCCTTTCTGCGTGACGCCGCGAGGACGTCAGAATCCGGGAAAACGCCCGAAAAACATTTCGGGGGCGGCGCTCGCCAGGCGGGGAGAAAGCGGGCTGCGGAGTTTTCCCCTCAACTACATAATTTATATTATGTAGTCAAAAAATTTCCGCCGCCCACTCTCCCCGCCTGCCCAATCCGCCCGGCGGCGCCGGTATGGCGCCCATATTTTCAATTTAATTACTGTATTTACAGCAAAACCTAACCGCCGTCCCTCTTTTCACTGGCGTAAAAAATTTTTGCGCAACACAAAGCAGGACAGACGTGCTTTGCTCTGCCCTTCATTCGAAATTTTTGCCCTAATCAGATTTTTCGGCTTGACAAGAGGGCGGATTTCCCTTACAATTAAAACCAAATTCGGGCTTCGATCCGCGCCCGGACGATTATTTGACTACATAATATAAATTATGTCGTTAAGCGCAAGGCCGCGCCGCCCCCGGCCGACCGCCCTATAACGCTACAGGCGGACCAGCTTCATTTTGTTCAGCTGCCGGGCGTGTTCCCGCCCGCTGGTCATGATATAGATCCGCGTCACGCTCCCGTCGCTGTGGCCCAGGATGTCGGAGAGGCGGGCGATATCCTTCGTCATGCTGTAGTACAGCCGGGCGAACAGGCGGCGGAGGTTGTGGGGAAAGAGTTTTTTCGGGGGAACCCCGGCCGCCTTGGCCAGCCTTTTCATGTCCCGCCAGATATTGCTGCGGTTCAGCGGCCGGCCGCTCCGCGTCAGAAAGACGCTGCCGGCCGTCAGTTTTTCCCGGGCCATGTAGGCCAGGAGGACGCGGCGCAGGTCGGCGGGGATGAATATCTGCCGGGCTTTGCCCTTGCACTGGACATGGGCCGTGCCCGCCCGCACGGCGGCCGCCGTGATATGGCGGAGTTCGCTCACGCGAATGCCGGTGGCGCAGATGGTTTGGAGGGCGAGGCTCAGGCGGCCTGCCCCGGCGGCGTCCAAGGCCCGGTCGTATTCCGCCCGGCTCAGTTCTTCGCCCTGGTCGCAGAAGGCCCGGCGCTGGATCCGCAGCTGTTTGATGCGCAAATTGCCTAAATCCAGGAAGGTGAGGAAGCCGTTCACGGCCGCCAGCATGGAATTGACGCTCGCGGCGGTGTAGGCGGCGCAGAGCGATTCCTTGTAGGCGAGGGTGATTTCCTTGGTCAGGGCCAGAGCGCCGGAGGGGCCGCGGGCCTGGCCTTTTGTGACTTGAAGGAAGAAGGCCACGAAGCGGCGAATGTCGCGGCCGTACTTGCTTAGGGTGTTCGCGCTTTTTTCCTCGCGGCGCAGATGGGTCATGTAGGCTTGGAGTTCACCCGCCAGGGGCGTTAAGTCTTGTGGCATAAGATACCTTCTTTCCGCCGGAGGTGGTTTCTTCCGGCGGGTATATTATACCGTGGAAAAAGACTGAAAACCAACGGGCGGATTGCCATCCGCCCCTACGATGTCCTGGGTTGCGCGCCCCTACGTTATCCTGGGGTTGCGCGATGGCACAATAAATCTGCAAAAATTTCTTTGGGTAAATTTTACATAAAAAGAAGGATACGGGAAAATAATGTAGAATAAGTAAATGGATTCGGGCGAAACGGCCGGCGGAGGTGGCGGTGTGAGCGACACGCGCAAATATATATGGTACGGGATTTTGGCTGTGCTGGCTCTGGCGGCGGCGGTAAAATATTTTCTGCCCGTGGGGGAGGCGCCTGTGCCGGAACAGACGCTGGCGGTCCGGGAAGTCGTGGTCTATGTCGCCGGGGCGGTGGCCGAGCAAAGCCTGCTGCACTTGTCCCCGGACGCCAGGTTGGCCGACGCGCTGGCCCAGGTGGAACTCCTGCCGGAGGCGGATCTTTCCCTGCTTAATCCTGCCCAGCCCCTGAAGGACGGACAAAAAATAATCGTCCCCTTCCGGCCGCCCCCCGCGGAACCCGCGGCCGAAAGCGCGGCGGAACCGGGCGAGACCGGCAGTCCGGCCGGTTCCGCCGGGCTGAGCGGCCCGTCAGGGCCGGGGGCGGCGGGAGGCGATGAGCGGATCAATATCAACACCGCTACGGCGGAGGAACTGACCGCTTTGCCCGGGGTCGGCCCGGCGATCGCGGGGCGCATCGTCCAATACCGGGAGGAAAACGGCAGTTTCAGCCTGAGCGAAGACTTGATGAATGTTTCCGGGATCGGGCCGAAAACCTACGCCAAACTGGAAGCCCAAATCACGGTCGGCTGGTAATGGCGGACGATTGGGTCAAATTCAGCCTGGCGATTATTCTGGGCGGCGCGCTTAGCGTCTGGGGCGGGCCGGGTCTCGCGCCGGCCGGCTTGGCCCTGGCCGCCGGGATGACAGCCGGGGTTTTGCTATGGCGGCCGCAAAGTTTCTGGGCTTATGCCAGGCGCCCGCTCGTCCTATTTCTGGTTTTGGGTTTTTTGGCCGGCTTCCTATGCGGGGTAGGCGCACCGCGTCTCTTGGCCCCGCCGCTCGCCCTCGCCCGGGCGCCGGTGGAAGGACGCCTCCTGGATTGGTGGGTGGAGACGGACGGGGGGCGGGGCGTGATCCGCCTGAGCGGGCCGGCCGGCGCGGACGGCGGCGCGATGGTCGGGCGCGTTTACGATCTGCGCGTGTGGGGTGAAACGGCGGCCGGCTGGACGGACCTGACCCCCGGGGATATTATCTCCTTCTCCGGGGATATCCTCCAGCCGGAGCCCCCGCGGGGCGGGGGTGATTTTGACGCTCCCCTTTATTATGCGGTGCGGGGATTGAGCGGCAAAATCACGGCCAGGTCGGCGGCGGCCGTAGTCCAAGACGGCCGGCCGCCGCCGACCTGGCTGCTCCGGCTGGAGGTTAGGCGCTGGGTGGAAACCCATTGGCCCGGGCGGGAAGGCGTACTCGAGGGTATTTTGTTCGGGCAGACCGCCCGCCTGTCGGCGGAAGACGCCGAACGCTACAAGATCACGGGTGTTTACCATGTTTTCGCGGCTTCCGGTTCCAATGTCGCTTTTGTCATGGCGCTGGCCTGGGCCGTCTGCTTTTTTCTCCCCCGGCCGGCCCGGGTTTTGGCGGTCTGGGGGGCGGTGATCTTTTACGCCCTGCTCTGCAGCGGCAATCCGCCCATCCTGCGCGCTTCGCTCCTGGGCAGCGTCGTCCTGCTCGGCCGGCTGGGCACGGGCCGGGTGTCCGGCCTGCGCTGGCTGGCGCTGACGGCGGCCGGCCTTTTTGCCCTGAACCCGCTCTACCTGAAAGATATTTCCTTCCTCTTCTCCTATGGGGCCACCTGGGGGATTCTGGTCGTGACGCCGGTACTCGCCCGGCGCCCCTGGCTGAGCCAATGTCCGCCGGCCCTGCGCGCCGCTGTTTTGATCTCCGTGGGCGCGCAGCTGGCCATCACCCCGCTCCTGCTCCTCGTGTTTCAGCGCCTTTCCCTCATCGGCATCGTCGCCAACGCGGTCGTGCTTTTCCTGCTGGGCGCCGTGCTGGAACTCGGTCTCCTCGGTATGCTCACCCTCTGGCTGCCGCCCCTCGCTTATGCTTTTTACCAGGCGGCGGTCTGGCTGGTCGCTTTAGCCGACGCTTTGCTCGCCCTCTTGGCCCGGACGCCGGCCGGGTATGTCTGGGTCGTCCATCCGGGACTCTGGTTTTATATTGTTTGGTATGCCTGGCTGTTCTGGCTGGTGTCCGACCGGGAAAAGCTGGCTTTCTGCCTCCGCATCCAGGCCCGGCGCCTGCCCGCCTTACCCGGTCGGCGGGAAGGCCCGGCCCCGGCCCCGGCGGGCGCCGGCGGGAGCGGCCCCCGCCGGGGCCCCCTGGTCCTCTTGCTCGTGCTATTGCTTTTGCTTTGGAGTCCCTGGCAGGGGCGGACGGGGCTGGAAGTGACTTTTCTCTCCGTCGGTCAGGGCGACTGCATCCTGGTGCGCACCGCCCGGGAAACGATCCTGATCGACACCGGCCCGCGCGGAGAGAGGCGGGACGCCGGCGAAGACATCATTATGCCCTACCTGCTCCGGCAGGGCATCCGCCGGCTGGATTTTATCTTTCTCTCCCATGAGGATATTGATCACAGCGGCGGGCTGCCGTTTTTGCTGAATAATATGCCCGTGGACAGCCTGGCTTTGCCGGAAGTGGGCGCCAGGCTCCGTTTACCCGGCTGGGAGAGCGTCCTGAGCCAGGCGGCGGCCAGCCCTCTGCCGCCGGAGCGGATTATGTATTACAAAGCCGGCGACGAACTGACTTTTGCCTCCGGGCTGCGCGTCTCCGTGGCCGGGCCGGCGGAAATCCTGGACGCGGAGGAAAGCGGCAACGAACATTCGCTGGTTTTTTACCTGACTTACGCCGGCTACACCGTTTTGTTCACGGGCGACATGGGACTGCCCCAGATGGAAACACTGCGGGCCCGAGGGTATATCCAGCCGGCGGATTTTATCAAAATACCGCACCACGGCAGTAAAAACTCGCAGGACGCCGCCTGGTGGGATCGCTTCGCTCCCCGGGCCGTATTTATCCAAGTCGGGGCCAATAATACTTTCGGCCACCCGGCGGCGGAAGTGACTGATTACTGGGCGGAACGGGGCGTACCCCTTTACCGGAACGACACGCAGGGCACTATTCGCCTGACGGTCAAGGACGGGCGCTGGAGCGTGCAAAGTGACGTGTCAGAGCAATAGCTCAATCAAATCCCCCACGTCGCCGACCGGGAGCAGCTTGATCCCCTCCGCCATAAGCCCGCTCCGTCCCACCCGCGGAATTACGCATGATTTGAAGCCGAATTTCGCCGCTTCGCGCACCCGGGCTCCCAAATGGGCGACGCCGCGCACTTCGCCGGTCAGGCCGATCTCGCCGATGAAGGCCGCCGGTCCGACCGCCGCGTCCCGCAGGCCGGAAAACAGGGCCGCCGCCACGGCCAAATCGGCGGCCGGTTCGTCAATGCTGAGTCCGCCGGCGATATTGACAAAAACGTCCCGGCCCTGAAAAGCCACGTTATTGCGCTTGTCGAGTACGGCCAGCAGCATGAGCAGCCGGTGGTAATCCATTCCGTTCACCGTGCGGCGGGGCGGATAACTGCCGGCCGTGATCAGGGCCTGCGCTTCCAGGAGCAAAGGGCGCGTGCCTTCCATCGTCACAGCCACGGCGGACCCGGGGGCCGGGCGCTCTCTGTCCCCCATGAAAAGGGCGGAGGGGTTTTCCACTTCCTGCAATCCGTCGCCCCGCATCTCGAAGACGCCGATCTCGCCGGCGGGGCCGAAGCGGTTCTTGACCGTGCGCAGCAGCCGGTAGATGTGGTGGCTGTCCCCCTCGAAGGACAATACGGCGTCCACCATATGTTCCAGAACGCGGGGCCCGGCCACGGCGCCGTCCTTGGTCACGTGGCCCACGAGAAAAACAATGATTTCGTTTTCCTTCGCCAGCTGCATAAAGGCGGCCGCGCTTTCCCGCACCTGACCGATGCTGCCGGGGGCCGAATCCAGCGTCTCGACAAAAACGGTTTGGATGGAATCGACAAACACGGCGCCGTAACCGTTGTTCAGCACGGTATCCCGGATAAGGCGGAACGATGTTTCTGTTAAAATATGGAAATCAGCCGCCGCCTGGCCCAGCCGTTCCGCCCGCAGCCGAATCTGGCGCGCGGACTCCTCGCCCGACACGTAGAGGACTTTCAGCTGTCGGGCCAGGAAAGCCGCCGTTTGCAGAACCAAAGTGGACTTGCCGATGCCGGGGTCGCCGCTGAGGAGCAAAAAAGAGCCGGGCAAAAAACCGCCGCCCAGGACACGATCCAATTCCCGGCTGCCACTGGGTAAGCGCTCCTGTTCCTCGGTGGGAACGGCGGAAAGGGGTACGGGCCGGGGCGCTTCCCGGCGAGGCCCGCGAGTGCCGCCGGCAGCGCCGGAGCGGCGGCCGCCGGTCTTTTCCTCCACCAGGGTGTTCCAGGCCGCGCAGGCCGGGCACTGCCCCTGCCAACGCGAGGTTTCGTGCCCGCACTCGCGGCAGAAGAAAACTGTTTTTTCCCTGGCCATACCGTTACGACGCTTCGAGGGCGGAGAAAACCAGGGCCTCAGCCTCGGGCGGGCAATCGACCTCTATTTTTCCCCCGCCGCTGAATTCGCCGGCCAAAATCCTCTCGGAGAGTGGATCCTCCACCATTTTCTGGATGGCGCGGCGCAAGGGGCGGGCGCCGTAGGTCAGGTCGCCGCCTTCCTGGATAATGAGCTCCAGGGCCTGGTCAGTCGCCGTGAGATCGAAACCCTGCCCCGTCATGCGGGCGCTGAGTTCCCGGAAGAGGATGCGGGCGATGGCCAGCAGATCGGCGTTGTTCAGCTGCCGGAACACGACTGTTTCGTCAATCCGGTTCAGGAACTCCGGCTTAAACATGCGCTTCACTTCGTCCATAATCGTCCCCGACATGGCCTTATAGTCGCTTTTTGCGTCGCGGGTCGCCGCGAAACCGAGGGCTTCCTTTTTCAGCTGCGTCGCCCCGATATTCGAGGTCATGATCAGCACCGTATTGCGAAAATCGACGATCCGGCCCTGTGAATCCGTCAGCCGCCCGTCCTCCAGCACTTGGAGCAGGATATTGAAAACGTCGGGATGCGCTTTTTCCACCTCGTCCAACAATATGACGCTGTAAGGCTTGCGCCGGATGATTTCCGTCAGCTGGCCCCCGTCGTCGTGGCCGATATAGCCGGGCGGAGAGCCGACCATGCGGGAAACGGCATGTTTTTCCATATATTCGGACATGTCCACCCGCACCAGCGCCGTTTCGCTGCCGAACATGGCCTCGGCCAGAGTTTTGGCCAGCTGGGTTTTGCCGACGCCGGTCGGCCCGAGGAAAATAAAGGAACCAATGGGGCGCTTGGGGTCTTTCAAGCCGGAACGGGCGCGGCGAATCGCCCGGGCCACGGCGCTGACCGCCTCGCTCTGGCCGACGACCCTTTCCTCCAGGATGCTTTCCAGCTTCAGCAGCCGGGCGCTCTCCGTTTCCTCCAGCCGCGTCACCGGCACGCCGGTCCAACTGGAAACTATTTCCGCGATGTCGCCGGGGCCGACGACCAGTTGATCCTTTTCCCGCCGGTTCTCCCAATCATCGCGCAAATCAGCGATTTGGCTCCGCAGTTTTTGTTCCCGGTCGCGGATTGCGGCGGCGTTTTCAAATTCCTGCCGCTTGACGGCGTCTTCTTTTTCCTTTTTCAGCCGATCCGCCTCATCCTCCATGCCCTTGAGTCCTTCCGGCGTCGTCAGGCTTTTCATCCGCACGCGCGAGGCCGCTTCGTCAACCAGGTCAATGGCTTTATCTGGCAAAAAACGATCGGAGATATAGCGAATAGACAGCTGCACGGCCGCACTGATGGCCTCGTCCGTAATCCGCACCCGGTGGTGGGCTTCGTAGCGGTCGCGCAGACCGGCGAGGATAGCGACGGCTTCCTCCTCCCCCGGCTCACCGACATTGATGGGTTGAAAACGCCGTTCCAGGGCAGCGTCCTTTTCGATATACTTGCGGTACTCGTCCAGCGTCGTCGCGCCGACGCACTGAATCTCGCCGCGGGCCAGGGCCGGTTTCATAATATTGGCCGCGTCCATCGCGCCTTCCGCCGCCCCGGCCCCGATGAGCGTGTGCAGTTCGTCGATGAAAACGATTACATTATGAGCGGTGCGGATTTCTTCCATCACGCGCTTCATCCGTTCTTCAAATTCGCCCCGGTACTTCGTGCCGGCCACGATGCCGGACAGATCCAGCGCCAGCACCCGTTTGTCCAGCAAAAGCTCCGGCACGTCGCCGTCGATGATGCGCTGGGCCAGACCCTCCACGATGGCCGTTTTCCCGACGCCGGGTTCTCCGATCAGCACGGGGTTGTTTTTCGTGCGTCGGCTCAAAACCTGGATCACCCGCTCGATCTCCTGCCGGCGGCCGACGACGGGATCCAATTTGCGTTCCTCGGCCAGCACCGTCAGGTCGCGGGCAAACTCGTTCAAGGCCGGCGTATTGCCGTACGAGCCGGGTCGGCCGGAGTAAGCGGCCAAAGGTGACACTCCCTCCATTTCCCCGCCCATAATCCGGGCGACCTGCTCCCATAGCTTTTCCGGGCTGATTTTCAGATCGGATAAAATCCGGGCGGCCACGCCCTCGCCCTCGATCAGCAGACCGAGCAGCAAATGCTCCGTGCCGACATAGTTCAACCCCTGGCGCTGCGCTTCTTCCACCGCGATCTGCACGACGCGCTTCATCCGCGGCGAAGGGGCGACCGGGCCTTTATGCGTTTCTCCCTTGCCGACGATACCCGTTATCCGCTGCCTGATCCGGGTCGGCTCGACGCTTAAGGCCCGCAGCACCTGAGCGGCGATGCATTCCCCTTCCTCCAGCAGCGCCAGCAGCAAATGCTCCGTGCCGATGACATTATGGCCCATTTTTTGGGCGAGGCTTTCCGCTATCCCCACAACTTTTTTCGCTTTTTGGGTAAAATTTTCTGGCATTTTTATCACTTCCTGACAATTATTATGAGCCGACGGCGGCTGCGCGCAAGTAGTCCGCCCGGGCCGCGTTCAACTGATCTTCCGTCATTTCCCCGCCGTGTCTGTAGCGCAAACCCGCAGGCAGCAGGTTCAGGACCAGGGCGGCGAATGTTTCCCGGGTGCCCGGCAGCAAACCCGCTTCAACGCCGAGCCGGTCTTCCGACACCAGGTGGAACGCTTCCTCCACCGGCAGGATCCGGGCGTGGCTCAAAAGACCGCGGGCGCGCCACACCCTGTCCTCCAGCGCCCGCCGCCCGGCCAGCATTATTTGCCGGGCGTTGTTTTCCAATTCGCACACTTGTTCCGTCACCGCTTCGATATTGACCAGCGTGTCCTCCTCCGATTTGCCCAGCGTAACCTGATTCGATATTTGGAAAATATTTCCCCAGGCCTTGGAGCCCTCGCCGTACAAGCCCCGGATAGCGAGGCCCAGCGGGGAGAGGGCGCTCAGCACCTGCTGCATTTGTTTGGTCATGACCAGGGCCGGTAAATGCATCATGGTCGAAACGCGCATCCCGGTGCCCACATTCGTCGGGCAGGCGGTCAAGTAGCCGTACCTTTCCCGAAAAGCGAAGTCCAGCCGGGATTCCAGGGCGTCGTCCAGTTGATCAGCCAGGCGAAAAGCCTCCTGCAGACTGTTGCCGGGGGAAATAACCTGCAGCCGGATATGGTCTTCCTCGTTTACCATCACCGCCAGCCGGTGTTCCGGCGAAAGGGCTACGCCCCGTCCGGCGCCGAGCGCGGCCAGAGCCGGGCTGATCAGGTGTTTCTCCACCAGAACCATTTTTTCCATATCGCTTATGTCCCGCAGCGGCAAATAGCGGAGGCACTGGCCGTCTATTTTCGTCGTCTCCAGCACGGCGGCGATTTCCGCTTCGGTCTGTTCCGTTTTTTCCGCCGTCAGCGCCGGGGGAAACGGTCTGTCCGCCAGGTTGCGGGCCAGGCGCACCCGCGTGCTGAGGACGATGGGATGCTGTTCTTGCGCCGTCAGCCAGTGGCTGGGTTGGGCTAAAATTTCCGCTAGGCTCATTCGCTTTCACCTCCCCGGACTGTTTCCAGTTCCCGGATACGATCGCGCAGCAGGGCAGCTTCCTCGAACGCTTCCCGCTGCACCAGTTCCTGGAGTTCCGTCTTGAGCGAGCGCACTTCGTTCTGGCGGCGGATGGAGCAGCCGCCGCGGCGCGGGACTTTGCCCGCGTGTCTGCTCCCGCCGTGCAGACGGCGGAGTAAAAAATCCATTTGCGGTTCGAATGTTTCGTAGCAATGGTGACAACCGGCCCGGCCCGCTTGTTGAATCTGAGCGAAAGTCAGCCCGCAAACCGGGCAGCGCGCCGCCGCCTGTTGACTGTTCGGCGCTCCTTTCAGCGTGAACAGGGCCTGCATGAAATCCGACACGAGGCCGGGCAGGATTTTCGCGTTATGGAACTGCTGCGCACATTCTTTACACAAATTCATCTGGGTGGCCTGGCCGTTTTCGATTTTTGTCACGCGCACGACCGCTTCCTTTTGTTTGCATTTTTGACAAAGCAATTGTTTCACCTCGATTTCATCCCTCCGGGTTCAGGTCGTCCCGACAAACTGCGGTGAGTACTTCCTTGAGCAGTGCCGCCCGCAAACGGTGCGGCTGGGCGGTAAAGGCCGCCAGCGTACTCTCCGTCATAACGCTCCCGATCAGGGTACATTCTCTTTTACTCAGAACATCTTCGTCCTCCAAGCGGGCGATGATCTGCCGGCAGCGCTCCGGTTCCAACGCGTCGCCGACCAGCTCCGACATAATATGCCGGAAATTGCCTTCCATATCCAGACTCAAGCGCACAATCCGCACATAACCGCCGCCGCCGCGTCTGCTTTCGACCAGGTAGCCCCTGTCCACAGTGAAGCGGGTGGTCAGCACATAATTAATCTGGGAGGGCGCGCAGGAAAAGATATGAGCGAGCGTTCCCCGCTGCAGAACAACAAATCCTTCCGCCGTCTGCCCCAGCATATCTTTCAGGTAGCACTCGATTTTATCCGCCAGATTAGCCACTGTTAATCACTCCGTTTCAGCTTGACCAATTTTGACCTTATGACCTTCCCTGACCTTTATACTATAACCCATGGCGCCGGAATTTGCAAATGCTTTTAAGCATAAATTTTTTATTATAAAGAGAGGAGAGTAAAGAGGAAAGAGAGGAGGGGACACTTGGGGACGGTAAGGGACACTTGGGGCCGGCAGACTGTGTGGAAGAGCATTGGCAGCAACCCCCGGGTATC
>JAISWK010000041.1 GCA_031270805.1 Gracilibacteraceae bacterium | reverse complement strand
GGACGAGGAAGGGAGGGCTCCATTCGGCAGCAACAAGGCGAACTGCTAAAACTGTATTGACCACTTATGCAGTGAGCCGCTGTTGCAACGAGGGCGCCCCGGCGTCGCAGAATCCATGTAAGGGTCTTTTGTGTGAGTGAGTGAGTATGTGAGAGTGGATCCTGCGACGGAGGCGCGACCCCCGGTAATGGAACCGGCGCGCCTCCGCGCAGGATGACGAAGGGGAGGGCGGGACGCCGCCCCCGCCCCCCGGCGCCCCGTGTCCCCTGAGAAGGGGGCGCAACCCCCGGCGGCTTCGCCGCCACCCCCGTCTGAGAAGGGGGCGACCAATTCCCCTCCGTTGGAGGGGTGTGGGCGGAGCCGACCGGGGGGTTGCGCAACGCAGGGAACTTATCGGAAGTTCTGCTCTGGCAGCAATTTAAAAGGCGGGCAGATTGACGGGCTGGATTTTGACAGGCAACAAATCATCGGAAACTATATCGTGGATTTCTCCTGTGCAAGCAAATGTCTAACCACCCCGCCCCTTCGGGGCACCCCTCCAAAGGAGGGGAATTGGTTGCACTCACATTTCCCTGCTCCCAATTGTGCATTGTACATTGTGCATTGTGCATTGCAAATATTACCATCGCGCGGAACAGACAATGTCTGTGCCGCGTATCCCTATGTTATGGCGCCGATCAATTTTCCAAACATATTATCACAACGGAGGGATTTTATGGAAACAAAGTATTTTTCTCAGGCCAAAAGGCGCCCCGGTAAAACAGTATTGGCCCTGCTGCTGGCCTTGCTTCTCTCGCTGGGGCTGACGACGGTCGGGGCGGCGCCTGCGGCCGCCAAAGGCACGCTGGCCTTGGGCGACCAGGTCAAAAACGTCCTTGTTTACGTGAAAAACAAAAGCGGCCAAGACATCCTCGCGGCCGTTCTGCCCGTGGAGGAAATGCTCGGTCACGTGAACGAATATGGTACTGTCCACAATTATTCGATTATCGATCAGTATCCGACCGTAGTGCATCAGGAAGCGCAGGGCTTCACCGTGCCGGAATTCGCGGAGTACGTCATAGCCAATTCTCCGGTGGAAGGCATCGACCAACTGACTTTTGACGGCAAGGACAAGATCGCCATTTGGGAGATGGACGACACAAAATTCGAGGGGCGCGACACCTACACCTGGGAGCAGCTTTACAACACGCCCCGTTACAATTATCCCGCCCTGTACGAATACTGGCATGACAACGACAAGGAAGGAAAGGCCGGTTATACGGACATCGAGGCCATCCGGGACAGCGCCGTCCCCGAGGAAGTCATCCTCTCGATCACGGCTTTTTCCGAACGCTATTTTATTACCTTCCCTGATAAGGACCACCCGGACATGGAGAGTTACTTTGACTCGGAGGGCCGGCTGGACACCGCCCGCACGGTCCGGCTCATGCTGCCGATGACGGAAGAGGATTTTGAAAAAACCCGGCCCACGGCCATGAACAGCCGTTACGCCAACTGCTATATCCGGTTTGAGATGGAAACACGGCCGGTGATTAATTCCCTGGGGGCGGTGGCGGCCCCGACCTGGACGGTGGAAGACCCGGAGGACGGCTACCTGTACTTCAGTTTTGAGTGCGCGACGGAAGACGCGGTGATCCTCTATAACGACACCTCCGTCCCCACCTACATGCCGACGGCCCTGTACGACGGCACGCCGGTAGCCGTGGCCAAAAGCGGCAGTACGGCCACCATCAACGTGCGGGCGGTCAAACCCGGCTATACGGATAAAGGCGTCGTTCGGGCCAGCGCCTCCGGCGCGACCGGCGGCGGGAGCGGGAGCGGCGGCACGGGCGGCGGCAGCGGCAGCGGCACTGGTACTGACACTGGCACGGGCACGGGCACCGGCACGGGCGGCGGCAGCGGCACGACCACCGGCGGCGGCGGTGGCGGTGGCGGTGGCGGCGGTGGTGGTGGCGGGACTGCCACCGTGACGGTTCCGCCTCTTACGACCCAGACCGGCCCGGCCATAACGATCAGCCGGGACAATATGAGCCGGATCAGCGGAACCAACCGCGTCCTCACCTCCGTCGCTATCGCCCGGCAAGGCTGGGAGAAAGCGGACACGGTCATCCTGGCCCCGGGCGGGAGCGGCAGTCTGATTGACGCGTTGGCGGCCGCGCCGCTGGCCGGGCAGACCGGCGCCCCCATCCTGCTCAGTACGGGCGGAGTGGAGAGCGACGTGATCAACGAGATCAAACGCCTGGGGGCGGGGACGGTCGTCGTGGTCGGCGCCGTGAGCGAGGAAACGACGGCGGCTCTGCGGGCGGCGCTTCCCTCGCTGCAGCTGGAAATCTTGCGCGGCGCCAACCGCTTCGAGACGGCGGCCCAGATCAACGCCAAAATCACTAATCCGCGCGGCGTCTTCGTCGTCGGTTACAACGCGCTGGCGGACGCGGTCTCGGCGGCGGCCTGGGCGGCGGCCAACGGCTACGTGATCGAGCCGGCCCAGGCGGACGGCAGTTTTAGCGGCGACACGAGCCGGGGCGGCTACATCCTGGGCGGGCCGACCCTCGTGCGGGATATTCCCGGTTTTACCCGCATTTACGGCGCCGACCGCTATGAAACAAACAAATTGCTGCGCGCCGCCCTGCCTTTTGACTACGCCAATATCTACACGGCGGACGGGGACACCCTCGTCGACGCCTTGACCGGCGCGGCCCTGGCGGCGAAAACCCGGGCGGCCATCGTCCTCACGCCGGGAGGCGACCCGGCCGGGACGGACTTTGGCCCAGTCACGGCGGAGACCAAGGTCTACGCTTTCGGGGGCCGCTGATGCCCCGGCGCCTTTCCCCCTTCCCGGCCCCCCGGCCGGGGCCCCGGCTGCGTCCGGCCCTGGTTCCGGCCCTGGTCCTGGCGCTGGCCCTGGCTCTCTTGCTCGGGCCGGCGGCGGCGACAGCCAAAACCTATGTCTCGGCCGGGGCGGAGAATATCTTCTTTTACGCGACGGGCGCGGACGGCCAAAGCGTCCTGCTCACGGTGGCGCCGCTCTCCGAGCTGCAGCGCCTGCAGCACGGGCAGCTCAGCGCCGTCACGGCCGGGACGGACACCGGTCGCAACTATTATTTTTCCTATACGGATAATTTTCCGACGACGGGCTACGCCGAAGCCAAGGGTCTGACCGTGCCGGAAATCCTGGCCTGGGTCCAGGGC
The DNA here is from genome assembly GCA_031270805.1 of Gracilibacteraceae bacterium. Lineage (GTDB taxonomy): Bacteria > Bacillota > Desulfitobacteriia > Desulfitobacteriales > Syntrophobotulaceae > JAIRRL01. Next base: position 13,423 of record JAISWK010000041.1, on the reverse strand, counting down.
GTCACGAGCGTGCCGGGCGCGGACAAGTTGACTTTTACCGGCCGGGACGAGATCGGCCTCAGCGCGACGGATTTTTATGGCGGTTATCGTTTTTATAGCGCCGAAACCCTCTACGGCCAGCCGCGCTACTATTTCCCCGACCTGTACGACGCGCGTATCGGCTGGAAAAGGGAATGGGAATTTGACGATGACCTCTCCAAATTCGCCTCGGACGTGACCTGGGACGTCTACGAAACGGAATACCGGGACGGTGACCCTTATTATGAGGACAAGGCGGCGGTATTCGCCGGCGGGATTCCCACGACGTCCCTCCTGGCCGTGGAACACCTGTCCGGGCGGACGGAAGGTTCGCTGGCCGCCTCCCTCGAAGTCGGCATCTCGGAGGAAATAGCCGCGAACGGCGGCGTGGTGACCGGGAGTTTGGCCGGGCGGTTGAGTACGGAAAAATCCCTCTGCCTCTATATACCGCAATCCGAAGCGGGACTTTTTATCGCGCATCGCACCGCCTATGGCAATGTGAAGTGGGTCTACAGTCTGCTGCTGCGGCCGGACGGGCCCTCGCCCCTCGTGGCCCAGGGCGCGGTGGAGGCCCCGGTGATCGAGTTCAGCCCCGCTCCGGACGGGCGGACGCTCATGGTGAGCGTGAGCTGCGCCAGCGCCGGGGCGGCCATCTACTACTCTATGGACGGATCGCCCCAAATCCCTTACACCGGGCCGGTCAGTCTGGATATTACCGGCGTCGACCTGGCGGCGGAGGGCGTTTATTTTTACGCGACGGCCGTGCGGGAAGGTTACGCGGACGCCGGCATCGTCAGCGCCCGCTGGTATCCGGCGGCCCCGGCCGTGCGGGCGACGGGAGCGGGCGGGGGGGAGACCCTGCTGGGCGCGGATGTGGTCTTGAGCGCCGGCCCCGACGTCACGCCGGAGGTCTGGCGGGAGTGGCTGGAAAAAATCAGGCAGGTAACGCTGCGGGCCCCGGGGGATCAGGAGGCCCGCGTGCTGAGCCCTGAGAGCTACACGACGGACGCGGCGGCCGGCACCCTGACGCTTAAAGCGGAGCTTTTCCCGGCCCTGAGCGATTACCGTCTGCTCCTGGACGCGGAGGAATACGCCCGGCGCGAGATCACGCTGACCCTCAAACGGCCGGCCCCCCGGATTACGGCCGAGGCCGGCGTGCTGGGCCGGGCGGCGGCGCTGACCTTCGCCGACCCGGACTACCACCGCAATTTGAATGTGCTGGAGATCCGGGCGGCGGACGGGACGAAACTGAAAAATATCGGCCAGAGCGATCTGGAGAAAGCGCCCGGCCGCCTGACCATGAAGGAATCGTATTTTAGCGGCCCCAATCCGGGGATCACCGCCCCCGGCCTTTATACGCTGCGCCTGGCCAACAAGTATTTTATCCCGGAAACGCGGGAGGTAAATATTACCCTCACGCCGGCGGACGGGGCGGCGGGCGGCGCTTACTACCGGCTGCAGCCGCTCGGCCCGGAAGCTGAGGCGGGTGCTGAGGCGGGCGCGGGTGCGGCTGGGGCTGGGGAAACGACGCTGACTGTGACTCTCAACGTCCCCGCCGCCGGGCAATACCGTCTCTACGGCGGGCAATACAGCGTCGAGATAGACGAGAACCTGGCGGAACTGCGGCTGATTCGGGTGGAAGAACCCTGGCGGGCCGAGGTCGTCCGCGACGAAGCCCGGCGGATCGCGACGGTGCGTTTTATCAGCTTGAATCCGGAAGGGCTTTCCGTGCCGGCACTCTCGCCCATCGGGCGCCTGACCCTCCGCCCCCTGGCGGAAAGCGGCCGGGCGGCGCGGGGGACGGAGGCGCGCCTGAGCGGGGCGGACGGATCGAACCGCGAGGTCTATGCCGGGGACTGGCGGCTGGAACCCGGTCCGCTCGCGGCATACGCGGACGCGGATCCGGGCGCCTGGTACGCGACGGCGGTCGGATACGCGCTGGCCCGGGGCTGGCTCACCCCGACGGGCGCCGGCCTGCTCGCCCCGGACGCCGCCGTGAGCCGGGGGGAATTTTTCCTGCTGCTCAGCCGCCTGGCCGCGATCGAGGAAGCGGCCTACAACGCCCGCAGTTTTCCCGACGTGCTGAGCGGCGCCCCCTACCGGGCCGCAGTCAAATGGGCCGCGGATCAGGGCCTGGCCCGGGCGGACGAGAGCGGGCTCATCCGGCCGGAGGAAACGATCGGGCGGGACGAGGCCCTGGTTTTGCTGCAGCGGTATGCGGGAGCGGCGGCGGCGGGGGCGGCGGAAACGGTGGCGGAGGCCGGGGTCGGCGTCACGGGCCCGGGGGCCTGGACGGAAGGACTGACCCGGGCCGGGGCGGCCCAGATGCTCTATGCTTTTCGGGCCTGCGCCGGCCGGGCGCCGGCGGCGGCGCCGCCGGAGGGGGGAGCGGAAAAAGTTTTGTTGAGCTGGACGGAGGACCCGGCCGCGACCCGGACTTTTACCTGGCAGGACAGCGCCGGCGTCAGCCGGGCCTGGCTGCGCTGGGGGCGGACGCCGCTGAGTGAGGCGGGGCGGACGGAAGCTGCGGTCGTGGCCTCGGGGGCGGGGCGGGTGCGCTTTGAGGCGACGGCCCGCGGCCTCAGCCCGGGGAGCGAGTATTATTACAGCCTGGGGGCGGAGGAAACGGGCTGGAGCGCGCCGGTCTCTTTTACGACGGCCCCGGCCCTCCCGGACAGTTTTTCTTTCCTCTTTCTCGGCGACATCAATCCGGCGGCCGTGAGCGAGTATGACGACTGGGGCCTTTTGCTGGCCGAGGCGGCGGAACGCAGTCCCGACCTGGCTTTTGCCCTCCTGGGCGGCGACATGGTCGAGAGCGGTCGGCCGGAGGAATGGGACGGGTTTTTGACCAACGCCGCGCCTGTCTTTTCCCGCCTGCCGCTGCTCAGCGTGAACGGCAACCACGAGAGCAACTATATCGGGGGCAAACCGCTGGAATACCTGAATATCTTCGCCCTGCCCCGGAACGGCCCGCCCGGTTTTGAGGAAGAATTTTACAGCTTTGATTACGGCCCGGCCCATATTATCGTGCTGAACTCCCATGTTTACTCCGGCGAGCAAAACCTGAGCGAGGCGGAGCTCACGGCCCTGAGCGAATGGATCAGGCAGGACCTGGCCGCGTCGCCGGCGGTCTGGAAAATAGCCGCCTTCCACCATCCGGCTTATGCCCTGGCCCGGGACACCGTGTCGGACGGCGTGCGGGCGAACTGGGCCCCGCTCCTGGAAGCCGGAGGCGTACAACTGGCCCTGGTCGGGCACCAGCATGTTTACTCCCGTTCCCGCCCCCTGACGGACGGCGCGGCGGATTATGAAAACGGCGTGGTTTATATTATGGGCAATTCCGGCCTGAAGTTCTACACGACCGCCGACGAAAGTTTTTCCGAGCGCATTGTATACGGCGCGGCCAACTACCAGGTCGTGAGCCTGAGCGCCGAAGCGCTGACGGCGACGACTTTTGCCGCCGGCGGGGCGGAACTGGACGCGGTGACCCTGGCGGCGCGCGGGCCGAGCGGGCCGGGGCGGGCGGACGTCAGCGGGGACGGCCGGGCTGATTTCCAGGATATGTGGCTGGTTGAGGAAGCGATCCTGGCCGGGCAGGCTGCGGCGGAGCTGGACGTGAACGGCGACGGGACGGTCGATATCCTGGACGCCCAAGCCGCATACCTGGGCGGGAGCGGTTCGTGAAAACGCCGCGCTTTCTCCTGCCGGCCCTCTGCCTCTTCTGGGCGGTGGCGCTGGGGCCGCTGATCTGCGCCGTCCCGGCCGCGGGGACGCAGGCGGAGAGCGGTCTCATGGCTGAGACTTTAACGCTCAAGGTCGGTTATTTCGGCGGGCCGTTTTATGAAAAAAAAATATTCACGGCGGATGAGCTGTGGAACCTGAACGTCGTCTATGAGGACTACACCTATATCGACGCCATGCCGAGCGTGGTCATCGACCATGCGGCCGGCGTCCCCTTGACGGATTTGCTGGCGGCGGCCGGGATCGACGCCGGTTCGGTGCAGCAGCTGCATTTCTGGACCAGGGACAAAAGCGGCGGCTATTTTACCTCCTTCCTGAAAACAGACCTGCTGGACGCGCCGCGTTACTGTTTTTACAGCCTGCCGGCCAATTTCAGCTTGGAAGAGGGGCTGGACGCCGTCGCCGCCGCTGCGGATGCCCGGCCGGTTCCGGCCATGATCGCCCTGGCCGACGAATGGGAGCGGGCGATCGCGGGAGCGGAGTTTGGCAGCGATTTTCTGGACTTGGACAATAGTACCCGTTACCGTCTGCTTTTCGGGCAGACCAACGCGGCGGAACAGGCCGCCTCACGCAGCGCCAAGTGGGTTCACGCCATTGAGGTGGTGCTGGGCGGCGCGCCGACGGTCACGCTGGATGCGGCGGCGCTGGAGTTGGAGGTCGGGAGCGTTTTTCGGGCCACAGCCCGGGTGCAGGCCGCCGATCCTCTGATCAGCGCCGGTTTGCCCGTCAGTTGGCGGAGCAGTGACGAGAGCGTGGCCGTCGTGGACGGGGACGGGAATATCCGGGTGCTGGGGGAAGGCGAGGCCGTGATCACGGCCTCGGTCGCCGGCGCTACGGCGGCCCTCATGGTGGGCGGCGTGCCGGGGAGCGGCGGAGCGGAAGCAGCGGGAGAGTTGGGAGAGTTGGGAGAGTTGGGAGAAGCGGGGGAGAGCGCGGCGCCGGGAGCGGGAGAGACGGGGGAGAGCGCGGCCACGGAGGTCAGAGCCCTGGAGGAAGCGGCGCCGACTCCGGCGGACGCGACGGAAAACCAGAGCGGCGGCGTCCAGAACTGGCGCGTGTTTGAAATGGCGGCGACGGCGGTGGAACTGCCGCAAATTGTGGAAGAAACGGATTGGCGCCGGACGGCGGGCGGGGCGGCGGCCGCTCTGTTCGCGCTGGGCTGTGCCGGTCGCGCCGTCCGCTATCGACTGGAAATATAAGGAAGTTACGAGAGGCAGGGATAAGCCACCGATATGTTTTCCTTTGAAAATCTGAGCGCCGTCCTGCGCGGCGTGGCCGCCGGTCTGCAGCGGCCGGTCATGCTCCTGCTGATTGTCCTGATCGCCGCCGCCGTCGTCCTGGTCGGGACGCTGGTAGCGGAAATATTCACGGAGCGTCTGCGTTTGCGAGTCAAACTGCCCCGACTCGTGGACGACCTCCGGGCCGCCGCTTCGCCAGCGGCCGTGCGGGCGGTAATAGAAGAGAGCGGCTTGCTGCGCCGGCAGCGGGAGGCGCTGCTCGAACTGACGCGCCACCCGGAGATAACGGCCGGCATGAGAGAGGCGCTGGCTCTGCGCCTTTACGAGGCGGAAAAGGAACGCTACGCCCATATCGTGCGCCTGAGCGATCTGATCACCCGGCTGGGGCCGATGCTGGGGCTTTTGGGAACGCTGATCCCGCTCGGCCCGGGCATCATCGCCCTCGGGCGCGGCGACACCTACACGCTGTCCGTTTCCCTGATGACGGCCTTCGACACGACGATAGCCGGACTGGCCGCGGCCGCCTGCGCTTTTCTCGTGTCCGCCCTGCGCCGGGGCTGGTATGCTCACTATATGGCGACGCTGGAGATGTGCCTCGAATGTGTGCTGGAACAAAGCGGGGGAGAGGAAAGAGTGGGAAGCAATCCCCGGGTGAGAGGAAAGGATGGAGGGAACAGAGAATGATAAAGCGCAGATTCAGGGGCACAGCGGCCTTGGCCGAGGAAAGCGAAGTCAACCCGATGGACGGGTTGGCGAACCTGGCCGATGTGATGCTGGTTTTTGTCTGCGGGCTGATGCTGGCCTTGCTGATCAAATGGAATATCGACATCGGCGGCGCGGTCAGCGCCAATGAGGAAGTGACGGAACTGGAAGGCCTGACGGAACAGGATCCGGCGGCGTTCGCCGACCCGGCCCAATACGAGGAGATGGGCGTCGTCTACAAGGACCCGGCCACCGGCAAGCTGTACATGGTGACGCGGGGAGAGGGGGCCGAACCGTGACGGCGCGGCCAGGCCGGATCGTGAGGGCGCGGCCGGGATGAACCTTTTTTTGACCGGGGAGCGCGGCGTGGGTAAGACGACGCTCCTGCACAAAATCCTGGCCACCCTCCCGCTGCGCCCGGCCGGTTTCTGGGTATCGCGGGACTTGGGGCCAAACGGTCGTCCCCTGGCCTTTTATCTGAACGATTATCTATCCGGCGAAAGGCGGCTGATGGCCAAGGTCTCGGGGGCAGAAGGACGACCCCCGGTCGCCGTGCCGGGGATTTTCACCGGGTTTGGCGCCGATTGCCTCGAGGCCGCCCAGGACTCGCCCCTGGTGGTCCTGGATGAACTGGGCCTCATGGAGGAAGGCTCGCCGCGTTTTATTGCCGCCGTGCATGAACTGCTCGACCGGAGCGGCTATAATCCGCACCGCCTGACCCTCGGGGTTTTGCGGCTCTGCGAAGGAAATTTTGTCCGCTCCATCCGGGAAAGGAAGGATGTGACGGTTGTGACAGTCGCCGCCCACAACCGGGACGCTCTGCTGCAGCCGCTCACAGCCGCCATAGCGGAGAATTTTACTGGAAACGAGAGTTTGGGGCGGTCGTAGGGGACGCCGCCCACGGCGTCCCGCAATATGAGAGGATATGCGGGAGAGGGAAATGGAAAAAAAGAAAAAACGCTCCGGGGCGGCGGCGGCGGGGATCGCTCTGTTGCTGCTGCTGTTACTGTTGCCGGCGCTGAGCGCCTGCGGCGTGAGCGGGAGCCGGGCGGAGGAAATGGTCGCCGCCTACGCCGAGGAAGCGATCGTGGTCAGCGGTTTGCTGGAGGAAGAATTCATTGTTACGCCGGGCGAATTAGCGGCGCTGGAATGGACAAGCGTCCCCACCTCGGCGGTGCGGGCCGACGGCCGTCAGGAAAGCCGCAAAGCGACCGGGCCGCTGCTTAATACCTTTTTAGCCCAATATGGGTATCAGCAAACCGACTTCAGCCGGGTGCGCTTTGTCGCCGCCGACGGCTACACCGTGACCCTGGCCAAATCTCTGGCGGAGCGGGATATAATCCTGACCCTCGGCTACGGCAGCGACCCCCTGCCGGAGAGCGAGGCGCCGCTGCGCGTAATTACCCCCGGCCTGGAAGCCAACCAATGGATATATATGGTGAATAGGATGGAGTTTATCAAATAACAATGCACAATGCACAATGCACAATGTAGTTTCCGATGATTTTTTGCCTGTCAAAATCCAGCCCGTCAATCTGCCCGCCTTTTAAATTGCTGCCAGAGCAGAACTTCCGATAAGTTCCCTGCTTTGCGCAATTGTTTTGCTCTCTCTTTGAGTTTGGGATTGAAGGGGAGCGATAAGTAGTTGCGGGAGGAACGAACCACCCCGTCGGCTTCGCCGACACCCCTCCAAAGGAGGGGAATTGGGACAACCCCCGCCCCTTCGGTCCCCATTGTACATGTGATATGGATATTGTTTTCTGGCGAAAACAATATCCCTGATATTGCAGAAAAGAAAATGTTCTGGTATACTCAAGAAAGAAAGAACCCGGCGGAAAAACCTGCCGGCGGAGTTGTGCGCGCCGGCGCGGATGTGAAACGCGGACAAGACAGGGGGGCGAGGGAAATGGCGAGAATTTCGTTGCGGGGTATTTATAAAATTTATCCCGGCGAGGTGGTGGCCGTGTCGGATTTTAACATGGAAATCGCGGACAGAGAGTTTATCGTGCTGGTCGGGCCCTCCGGCTGCGGCAAGTCCACCACGCTGCGGATGATTGCCGGCCTGGAGGATATTTCCCGCGGTGAGTTGTATATCGGCGACCGGCTGGTCAATGACCTGCCGCCCAAAGAGCGGGACATCGCGATGGTTTTTCAGAATTACGCCCTTTATCCGCATATGAGCGTTTTCAAAAACATGGCCTTCGCCCTGGAACTGCGCAAGACGCCCCGGGCCGAAATTGAAACGCGGGTGAGGGAAGCTGCGCGCTTGCTGGAAATAGAACACCTGCTCGCGCGCAAACCCAAGGAACTGTCCGGCGGGCAGCGGCAGCGCGTGGCTCTGGGCCGCGCCATGGTGCGAAACCCGGCGGTCTTTTTGCTGGACGAACCGCTGTCCAACCTGGACGCCAAACTGCGCGCCTCGATGCGGACGGAAATCAGCAAGCTGCATAAACGCCTGGAAACGACTTTTGTCTACGTTACCCACGACCAGACCGAGGCCATGACGATGGGCGACCGGATCGTCGTGATGAAGGACGGCCTGGTGCAGCAGATCGACACGCCGCAGCACCTGTACGACAGGCCGAGGAACACCTTTGTCGCCGGGTTTATCGGCAGTCCGCAGATGAACTTTCTCACCGGGACGCTGCGCCGGGACGGGGCGGGCAGCCGGATCGAGATTCAAGCCGACGCTCTGCGCCTTGACCCGGCCCGAGAGAGCGGCGCCCTGGCCTCTTACACGGATAAAAAGGTGCTGGTGGGCATCCGGCCCGAAGACATTTACGACGACGAATCGTATTGGGTGAATCCGCACGACGCCGACCCTGACGCCTGCGAATACAACCGCTTCAACATCGAGGCCGCGGTCGAGGTCAGCGAACCGATGGGGAGCGAGATTTTCCTCTACCTGAATTACGGCGGCGTTCCGCTGACGGCCCGCGTTGATCCGGGCAGCAAATCCAAGGCCGGCGACGTGATCCGCGTCCACATTGATACGCGGAAGATCCACCTGTTCGACCCCGAAACGGAACTCGCCCTCATGGGGCCGGCTCTGCACGCGGACTGAAACGGCCGCGGACAATATAATTTATGACCCGCCCGCCGCCCCGGACGACGAGGGGAAGGCCTGGGCCTGGAAAAGAGGTGAGGACGCTGCTCCGCGTATTCAAAAACGACGGTTCCCTGTTTCAGACGCTGGCGATTGAGGATTTGACCCGCAATTGCTGGATCAGCCTGGTTCGGCCGACAGAGCAGGAGTTGGAGCGGGTGTCCGATCTGACGGGCGCGCCGATGGATTTTTTCCGCGCCGCCCTCGACGAGGAAGAACGCTCGCGCATCGAGGTCGAGGATGATTTTGCCCTGGTTCTGGTCAATATCCCCCTTATGACCAATGAGACAAATTACGACACGCTGCCGCTCGGGATCGTGGTGACGCCGGACATCATCGTTACCGTCTGCCTGGAGGAAAATCCCGTGTTCCTCGAGTTTAACGACTATACGCGGCGCAGTTTCAACACGGCCAAGCGGACGCGTTTTTTGTTTCAGATTTTACTTAAAGCGGCGACTTTTTACTTGCGCTATATCCGCCAGATCAGCCGGGCCAACGAGCGGATTGAAAAAGATTTGCGCCGCTTTATGCATAACAAGGGTATTTTTGAACTGATGGATTTACAACAGTCCCTGACCTATTTTTCCGCTTCCGTGCGCTCCAACGGGGTCGTACTCGATCGGCTGCTCCGCATCCGCAGCAGCGCCCATACGGCGCATATCCTGCCCGTGTACGAGGAAGACGAAGACCTGCTGGAGGACGTTATCATCGAAAACAGCCAGGCGACGCAGATGGTGGAGATGTACAGCCGGATCATCGCGGCCATGATGGAGACTTTCGCTTCCATTATCTCGAATAATTTGAACATGGTGATGAAATTTCTCACGGCCATGACTATTATCCTGGCCATACCCACGATGATTGCCAGTTTTTGGGGGATGAATGTTATCGTCCCTTTTGGGGAACGCACGCCTTACGGATTTGTCTTCGTCATTGCCCTCTGCGTCCTTTTGACCGGGATAACCGCCTACTACCTCATCCGGCGCAAAATATTGTGAGGGGGCCGGCTTAGTGGAAATTTGGAGCGTCACGCGGCTGAACCGGGAAATCGCGCTGGTTTTACGCCAGGGGGTTCAGTTGCGTGATATTAGGTTCGAGGGCGAAATCTCCAATTTCAAACACCACCGCTCTTCCGGCCATTGGTATTTTTCCCTCAAAGACGCCGGCGCCCTGATCAATGTGGTCATGTTCCGGGAAGAGGCGGCCGAAGTTCCCTTCACCCCCCAGGACGGGCTGCGGGTGCAGGCCCGCGGCAGTACGCGCTTTTACGAGCGGGACGGCCGGGTGCAGATTTATGTGAGCGAAATGCAGCCGGCGGGCCAGGGTTCTTTCTGGCTGGCCTTTGAGCGCCTGCGGCAAAAATTGGAGGCGGAAGGGCTGTTCCGGGCGGAGAACAAACGCCGCCTTCCTTCTTTCCCGCGCGTGGTCGGCATTGTCACAAGTCCGACCGGAGCAGCGCTGGGGGATATTATCCGCGTCGCCCGCCGGCGCAATCCCTCCGTGCGTCTGGTGCTGATCCCGGCCGCCGTGCAGGGTTCGGCCGCGCCGGCGGAAATCGCCGCCGCCCTGGCCCGGGCTTCGCGCTGGGCGGGGGCGGACGTGCTGATCGTCGGCCGTGGCGGCGGCGCACCGGAAGATTTGCAAGCCTTTAACACCGAGATTGTGGCCCGGGCAGTCGCCGCCAGCTCCGTACCCGTGGTCTCCGCCGTCGGGCATGAAACGGACGTGACGATCACGGATTTTGCCGCCGACCTGCGCGCGCCGACCCCTTCCGCCGCTGCGGAACTGGTCGTGCCGGAACGGGAGGCCCTGCGGCTGCAATGCTCGGATCTGGGCCGTTTACTGCGGGCGCGCCTGGAGCGGCGCCTGGCGGAAAAACGGCGGGCCCCGGCGCTGTTTCAGGCGGAGCGCCTACTGCGGCGACCGCGGGAACTGACCGCCGCCCGGCGGCAGGAACTGGATTTTTTGGCGGAACGGCTGACGGCGGCCGGACAGCGGCGGCGCACGGGGGGGCGAGCTGTGCTGGCCGCCGGGGCGGCGCGGCTGCGGACGACCGGCGAGCGTTTTTTGGCGGCCCGGGAGCGGGAAACAGCCGTGCTGGCCGCGCGCCTGCAGGCCCTCAGTCCGCTGGCCGTGCTGGGGCGGGGCTACGGCCTGGTTTACGACGATGCCGGCGCTCTCGTGACGGGAGTGGCGGCGGTGCGGGCCGGACGGGCCGTGCGGGTGCGCCTGCGGGACGGGCGCTTGGACTGCCGCGTGGAAGCGGTGCGGGAATTTGAACCGGATGGAGAGTGAAGGAATGGCGGCGGCCGATAAGCGGGCGGAGTCGTTTGAGGCGGGCTTGGAGCGCCTGCAGACCATTGTCACCCAGTTGGAAGACAATCGACTGCCCCTCGCGGAGGCTCTGCGCCTCTTTGAGGAAGGAGCGGGGCTTTTGCGTTATTGTCACGCGGAGTTGGAGCGGGCGGAGGAGCAGGTCAAGCTCCTGACGGAGACGGACGGCTTTTTTCAGCTGACCGGGCTAACGTAATCGGCGATGAATTTTTTCGCCCAATACGCGTTGTACGAGCGAATGATCAACGAGGCCCTGGCGGCCCTGCCCTGGGGGGAGGATCGCCTGTGCCGCTGCATGACCTACTCGCTGCTGGACGGGGGCAAGCGCCTGCGTCCCGTCCTCGCCCTGGCGGCGGCCGCCCTGACGGGAGGCAGTCCGGCGGCGATAGTCGTCCCGGCCTGCGGCCTGGAACTCATCCACACTTATTCTCTGATCCATGACGATTTGCCCTGTATGGACGACGACGACACGCGCCGCGGCCGACCGGCCAGCCATATTGTTTTCGGCGAGGCGGCGGCGGTGCTGACCGGGGACGCCCTGCTGACGCTCGGCCTGGAACTGGTCGCCCGCCCGCCGGCCGGGATTCCGCTGGAACGCAGTCTGCAAGCCGTCGCCCTGGTGACAGCCGCCGCCGGTTGGCGCGGTATGGTCGGCGGTCAGATGCTGGACACGGACGAACCGCCGGCCCGGCCGGACCTCGCCTGGCTGGAGCATATGCAGAGCCTGAAAACCGGCGCCCTGTTCGTGGCGGCGGCGGAGCTGGGGGCCGTACTCGCGGGCGCGGCGGCGGGGGAGCTGGAGGCGCTCAGGGCTTACGCCCGGGCGCTCGGGGCGGCGTTTCAGATCAAGGACGATATTCTGGATGTGGAGGGCGAAAGCGCCGTACTCGGCAAACCGGCGGGCAGCGACGCCAAAGGGGCCAAACCGACTTATCCGGCCGTGCTGGGCCTCAAGGCGGCCAAAGCCGCGCTGGGGCGCAAGACGGAGGCGGCGGCGGCCGCGCTGGCCGGCTGGGGAGAAAAAGGCGAATTTTTGCGCGCTCTGGCGGCCTGGGCCGCTGAACGGGAAAAATAAACAGGTTGGGTATATGGAGTTTATCAACGGCGTAGCCGCCAATCGTATTATGTGGGTGTCGCTGCTGGCCTGGCTGGTGGCGCAGATATGTAAACTGCTCTTTCACTTTCTGGTGGATCGGCGGTTGGATTTTACCATTCTAAAAACATCGGGGGGATTTCCCAGTTCCCACACGGCCATTGTCTGCGCCCTGGCGGTTGAGATCGGTAAAACCGCGGGCTGGGCCAGTTCGGTTTTTGCCGTGGCGGTGGTGCTCGCCCTGATCGTTATGTACGACGCTGCCAACGTGCGCTGGGCGACGGGTGAACACGCCCGGGCCATCAACCGGTTGCTGGACATGCTGCTGGAGTCGGACGCCAGTACGGAGTGGTTCGGCCAGAAAATCCCCAACGCCAAACTGAAAGAAATCATGGGCCATACGCCGTTCGAGGTTTTCGGCGGCGCCATTCTCGGCATAGTGATCGCCATCCTGTTTTGAGGCGGCGCCGGCCCCATTTAGTCCCATTTGCCCAAAAAAAAGACCCGTGTCCGGGTGTCCCCGGACACAGGTTACAAGGAGGACCTATCTCAAGAGGAAGTCCTGAGCATGTGGGGGCGGGACGCCGAGGGCGAGGGCGGCGTCCCCTACGAGATTTGGGTTGTTCAACCGTTGCCGAAGGCGTAGAGCTTGCTCTGCTCCGTTACCCCGGTGAAATCCGCTCCGGTCGGGTCGCCGGCCGGGATGAGGATGATAGGCGAGCGGGTTTGGGCCGCCAGGGCCGCGCCGGTCAGGGCGTCTACCAAGGTGTCACCGTTCGCCGTGTACACATTGTCATAGTCAAAACTCAATGTCTCTCGGATCGCTTTGTTCGTGGCGTAGCGGTCGGCGCCATAAATCCGGGTAAAACCGGGGATGTCTTTGACCAGGGCCGGCCCGCCCAGGATATAGCCGCCCAGGCCCCAGTCGCCGCTGAAACTGCCGCCCGGGTCCGCCGGCTGGATCAGGTAATTGTTGGCCGCCGCCCAGGAGGCGATGGAGACGGCGTCGGCCACGGCGTCATGACCCACGACGATCAGGCCTTTGGGGTTTTGCACCTTCTGTCCGACCAGCAGGCTTGTAGCCAGGCGATTAGCCCCGCGCAGGGTTTCTACTTCCAGTCCGGGTACTTGGGCCTGCAAGGCCTCAAGCAGACTCTGGCTGAGCGCGCCCACGGCGATGATTTTCTTCGC
>JAISWK010000131.1 GCA_031270805.1 Gracilibacteraceae bacterium | reverse complement strand
TTGTGCTCTGGCAAGGCGCCAGGTTCCGCTAATACTGGCTGTATTTGCGGGTTCTGGCAACGCAGCCAGAGTGCAAAAGGGCAAGTCAAATGTATAAGTTATTTGAGAACAGTTCCTTATTATTAGGCAATTTGATTTGCATGCCGTTTCTTTTGCGGCTGTGGCCGCTCCTTCTACTGCCGCGCCTACGACGCCCCGCAACCCCAGGATATCGTAGGGAACGCCGCCCGCTTTCTGTTTTTGCGGCTGGCACGATTATTGCATTGGATATAAGTATAAAATAAAAAGGAGGTTCCGACTACAATGGCAATACTTCCCATCATCGAAAAGACATTCTTCCACTTTGATCCGAAGAATGAACCGGCGGCGACCGTCGATTCGGGCGAGATCGTCGTCCTGAAAACGCGGGACGCTTTTGACAACGGCTTGCAGCCCGGCGTCGCGCCACCGGCGGAATTTGATCTGGAAGCGATGGATCCGGCGACCGGCCCGGTGTTCGTTCGCGGGGCCAAGCCCGGCGACGTGCTGAAAGTCGACGTCCTCGACATCAAAGTGTATGAACAGGGCGTGACAATGGCGGCGACCAATGTCGGCAGTCTGCGCGACACGGTGGAAACGCGGGCTCAGTTTATCAAGGTGAAGGACGGCTGGATCGAATTCAAAAAAGACTGGCTCATCCAGGCGGATCCCATGATCGGCGTGATCGGCACGACCCCGCTCGAACGCATCCACGCCGGCTGGCAGGGCGACTTCGGCGGCAATATCGACACCAAACAGGTGAAAAAAGGCGCGATCCTCTACCTGCCGGTTTATGTGGAAGGCGCTCTTTTCGGCTGCGGCGATTTGCACGCCGTGCAGGGAGACGGCGAACTCTGCGGCACCGGGGTGGAGATTCCCGGGGAAGTGACGGTTCGGCTTACGGTTTTGCCGGGTCGCGGTCTGACGCAGCCGGTAGTCGAAACCCCCGACAAATGGTATGTCATCGCCACGAACAAGGATTTTTACGAAGGTCAGCGCAAGGCCATGCTCTATATGCAGAAGCTGATCTGTCAGGCTTATGGTTTTGACAACACGGAAGCCTTCATGTATCTGTCCCTGCAGGGCGATTTTGAAAACTCGCAGGTATGTCTGCCGGCGCCCTGCGATTCCGTGTTCCGGATCGGCGTACCCAAGATCCCCGGCAAACCGCTGGTAAAATAAGGTACTACTACTCAAAGGCGGCGGAATATTTTTCCCGCCGCCTTTTCCGGCGGAAGTATTACGGGGGGGAAAACAACATGGTTCTGGGTTTTGTGATGTACCTGGTCGCCATTGCCTTCACGATCAATATCGCCAACTCGCTAAAGAAAGTCGACGGCAAGGACGCCGCGGTATGGAACATTTTTCTCGGCGCGGTAATCATCCTGATGATTTTTCTGGGCATTATTCAATCGTGGTTTGGGGAAGGCACATTTTGGTGGGCGGCGCAGGTCATGCTGTTCGGGCTGACTTACTTGTTCCTCGGCATCAACGGTATGGCGGGATTCGACGGTCGCGGCGTCGGCTGGTTTTGCTTTTTTGTCGCCATCTACATGCCGGTGCCGACTTATCAGGTATTTTTGAGCGGCGACATCAAACTGGGGATCTGCTATGCCGTCTGGGCCGTTCTCTGGCTGCTGTTCTGGATCGCGCTCGGTCTGCGCAAAGGCGGGGCGGGGCTGGGCAAGGTCATTCTCGCCATGCAAGTCCTGGTCGCGGTTTTCACGCTTTACCTGCCGTCCATCATGATTATGAACAACTGGTGGTAAAAATCAGGCGTTTACGCCGCAACGTTTAATTTTGGCCTGCAAACTCTGGCGGATGAGGCCCAATTCCTTGGCTGTCTGAGAAATATTTCCGCTGTTGCGGGCCAGCGTGTCGGTGATCATCTGCTTCTCGTACTCCTGCAGACGCTGCTGCAACGGCTGTCCGGAGGCCGCGCCGCCTCGGCCCTGTTTTTGCCGGTTCAGATTTTCCATATAATAATCCGGCACATGCTGCGGGGCCAGAACCGTCTCATGCGGCTCGACAAAGACCATGGCGCACTCAATCAGGTTTTCCAATTCGCGGACATTGCCGGGCCAGGAATAGGTTTGCATGAGCCGGTTCAGGGCGGGGTCGACGTCCCGGATACCCACACCGTATTTCCGATTGTATTTTTCCACGAAAGCGCGGGCCAGGAATTTGACGTCTTCCGGGCGTTCCCTGAGCGGCGGCAGTTTCAGCAGAACCACCGCCAGGCGGAAAAAAAGATCGGAGCGCAAATTGCGCGGGGTGTTCATGATGCCGGCGCTGATGACGCGGCAGTTGACGGAGATCTCTTTCAGGGCGCCGACGCGCCGCACTTTTTTTTCCTGCAGGACGCGCAGGAGTTTCGCTTGCAGGCTGGGGGCCATGGAATCGATCTCGTCCAGAAAGATGCTGCCGCCTTCCGCCTGCTCAAAGAGCCCCGGCACGTCGGTGGCGCCGGTAAAGGCCCCCTTGACGCTGCCGAACAAGATGCTTTCCAAAAGCGTATCCGGGATGGAGGCGCAATTGATCGGCACAAAAAGGCCGCGCCGCGCCGAAGCGGAGTGAATGGCCTGGGCGAACAGCTCCTTGCCTGTGCCGGTCTCGCCGGTGAGCATGACGGGAATATCACGCACGGCCGCTCTCTGGGCCATGGCGATGAGCTTATCCATCTCGGCGCACTTGGAGATGATACTGCGGAAATCGTGCCGCGCCGTTTTACCCGCCCCGGCCGACAGCAGCTGCGCGCGCAGCCGCAGACGTTCCAGTTCTTCATTCAGCAGGCGCAGGTCATGGCTGATCGTGATGGCGCCCGCGTACTGGCCTTCAAAGAAAAAGGGCAGCCCGTCGGCTATTATGGAGTGGCGCAATCCGTTATTGGTGGTAAAATGAAAAGTTTCCTGAAACAGCGGTTTTTGCTGCTCTTTGATCCTTCTGGTCCAAACTTCAAAAAACGGCTCGGTGTAGACTTCCCGTTCGTCCCGGCCAATCATTTCTGAGCGTATTTTATGTTCGGTTCGTTCCGTCTCACTGTTGTAAATTACAATTTCATTTTTCTCGTTAACGGCATAAACCGCCACACGGATATTGTCTACCACCGTCATTAACAACTCGTTCATCTTGCGCAATTCACGGTTTTCGGCGCGTAAAAGAGCGAGTTCGTCGATTGTCGCTGTTTTAACCGCTTGTTTGCCCAAAAAAACCCCTCCTTTCTTCAATGTTATTAATCATACCTTGTTACGGACATAAAATATTATACAACGAACCGGCTTGATTTGCAAGACGAAATGCCTTAAAATAACAGTTGAATTACAGTGATAACCGGAGCGCTTAATACATAAGCGGGAAAGATGATGGGGGAAAATGGAAATAGATAAAGACGCCACCAGCCCGGCGGTACGAAAAAAGGTGAAAGATCTGACTCTGGCCGAGTTCGCCGCCTTATGCACACGCTGTCAGACTTGCCCGACGGAAGGCAGAATTTGCGAACACAGAAGTCCGCGCTATTGGCCCGGCGCCGGCTGCTGGCAGCAGGATATCGACCTGCCGGCCGCCGCTGAGGAAGGTGGCTTAATTAAAGAATAAGTGGGATTTTGCCCGCCTTTCGCCGCCGGGCGGCAGGAAATGCGGCGAGGAGAGAGAATAATGTATATCTGGCGACCATAAATAAATATATGTAAAAAGGGGATTACGGGCATGAGCGAAAAAAAGAATTACCGGTTTGAGACTCTCCAGTTGCACGCAGGGCAGGAACACCCCGATCCGGCGACGGACGCGCGGGCCGTGCCGATCTATCAGACCACGTCCTATGTCTTCAAAGATTCCGCCACGGCGGCCGGTCGCTTTGCCCTGACCGAAAGCGGTAATATCTACACGCGCATCATGAATCCGACCTGGGATGTTTTTGAACGGCGCGTCGCCGCGCTGGAAGGCGGCGTGGCCGCCCTGGCTACGGCTTCCGGGGCTGCGGCCGTCACTTACGCCGTTTTGAACATCGCCGCCTCCGGCGACCACATCGTTTCCGATAATCAGCTCTATGGCGGCACTTATAACCTTTTTACCAATACCCTGCGGGATCTCGGCGTGGAAACCACCTTCGTGGACGGCAGCAAACCGGAGGAATTCGCCCGGGCCATCCGGCCGAACACCAAACTCCTGTTTTTCGAAACGCTGGGCAATCCCAATTCCACGATCGTCGATATTGAAGCGGTGACCGCCATCGCCCACGCCCACGGCATTCCCGTTGTTGTGGACAATACTTTCCCGACGCCGTACCTGCTGCGCCCGATTGAATACGGCGTCGATATCGTCGTCCATTCGGCCACGAAGTTCATCGGCGGGCACGGGACTTCCATCGGCGGCATTATCGTGGACGGCGGCAAATTCGCCTGGGACGCGAACGACAAGTTTCCGGGCCTCAGCCGGCCGAATCCCAGTTACCACGGCGTGGTGTTCACGCAGGCCGTGGGCAACGCCATCGCTTACATTATTAAGGCGCGCACGACGCTGCTCCGCGATACGGGCGCCGCGCTGTCGCCTTTCAACGCCTTCCTTTTTCTCCAGGGACTGGAAACGCTGTCGCTGCGCGTGGAGCGCCACGTCGCCAATACGCTTAAAACCATTGATTTCCTGGTCAACCATCCCCAGGTCGAGAGGGTCAACCACCCCTGCCTGCCGGATCACCGCGATCACGCCCTTTATAACAAATATTTCCCGCAGGGCGGCGGCTCCATTTTTTCGTTTGAAATCCGGGGCGACGCGGACAAGGCCCGGAGATTTTGCGAGAGCCTGGAACTTTTCTCCCTCCTGGCCAATGTGGCCGATGTCAAATCGCTGGTCATTCACCCTGCCTCGACTACCCATTCCCAGGTGAGCGAGGAGGAACTGCTCGTCCAGGGCATCAAGCCGAACACCGTCCGCCTCTCCGTCGGCACGGAACATATCGACGATATTATAGACGATCTGGCCCGGGCTTTTCACGCCGTGAGTTTATGAAAAGGGCGTCCCGTTACCATTTAGGAGCTGTTGATAAATAACTTGTGCAGTTGGCGCAGCAATTTTGTACTCTGGCAAGGCGCCAGGTTCCGCTAATACTGGTTGTATTTGCGGGTTCTGGCAACGCAGCCAGAGTGCA
>JAISWK010000129.1 GCA_031270805.1 Gracilibacteraceae bacterium | reverse complement strand
CCCCCGCGGTTTTTGTGGGGGGGGCCGCTGGGGGCCCCGGGCCCCTTTTTTTTTGCGGGGGGGCCCCCCCCCCCCCCCCCAACGACTCCATTTTTCACACAGTCTGCCGTCCCCAAATGTCACCCCATGCGCGGCGAGTAACGACAGTACCGCCTGAAAAGGCGGTACTGTCTCAAATCCCATTTTGGGCCAGCCGCCCAGCTAAAAAAGCGGCGGTCCATTACATAAAATATACACCCGCCCCGCGCTCCTGTCAAGCAATTTTTTTCATTTGACCGCCCACCCCGCCGCATTATTACCTCCGCCATTCTTCCGCCAAGTAGGCGCGCAAAGCGCTTATCCCGCCCTCCTCCAGGCGGCGCAGCGCCTCCTCCCCCGTCAGGCGGAGCAAGAACTCGCGCCGCTCCGCTTCGTCCGGCCGGTGGGTTTTGGCTTCTGCCCGGTAGGCGGCCAGCAGGTTCAGGTATTCCTCATATTCCGGCCCGCAAAGCGCGGCGACTTTGTCCCGCAAGCGGGCGGCCAGGCCGGGACTGACCCCGCCGGTGGAAACGCTTATACACAAAGACCCCCGCCGGACGACGGCGGGCAGGTAAAAATCGCAGTACTCCGGTCTGTCCGCGACATTGACGAGCAGGCTGCGTTCCGCCGCCAGAGCGGCTACCCGTTCGTTTACCGCCTGGTCGTCTGCGGCCGCGATAACAAGGAATACCCCGCTCAGATCCTCCGGGGCGAATTCCCGCCGGGCCAGCGTAATCCGCCCCGCCGCCGCCCATCCGGCCACCGTCCCGGTCGCCTCCGGCGCCACCGCCCGCACAGCGGCGCCGCACTCCAGCAAGCCGGCGATTTTGCGCTCGCCGACCGCGCCGCCGCCGACGACCAGGCAGGGCCGCCCTTCTAATTTCAGGTTTATCGGATACATATTCATTTCAAAAATTTGGCAATGGCGTCGCTGAGTTTTTCCAGCTCCGTCAAATTATTCTCAACCACAGCGCGCCGCAGACAGTGCTGCATATGGTCGTCCAGGATAATGCGCCCCGTGTTGTTCAGGGCGGAACGCACCGCCGACAGCTGAATCAGCACGTCGCTGCAATTCGCGTCGTCTTCTACCATCCGCTTCACGCCTTCCAGGTGGCCGATGGCGCGGGAAAGACGATTCAGCACTTCCCTCCGCCGCGGATGCAAGTGGCCGTGGTCGTGGCTGTGTTCGTGTTCGTGTTCGTGTTCCCGCCCGGATTTCAACTGTCTCACCATCCTTTAACGCCGGCCGACTGAAAACAAAAACTTTGATATTCCGCCATCATACGATGAGCATCGCGTCGCCGAAGCTATAAAACCGGTATTGGCGCCGCACGGCCTCCGCGTAAGCGGTCAGGATATTTTCCCGACCGGCGAAAGCGCTGACCAGCATCAGCAGCGTGGAGCGGGGAAAATGGAAATTCGTGATGAGGGCGTCCGTGACCCGGAACTGAAAGCCCGGATAAATAAAGATCTCCGTCCGCCCCTCTCCGGCTTCCGGGCTGCCGGTTCGGGCCGCCGCCGCTTCCAGGGCCCGCACCGCCGTCGTCCCGACAGCGATCACGCGGCGGCCTTCCGCTTTGGCGCGCCGGACGGCTGCGGCTGTGGCGGCGTCGAGGCGGTAATACTCGCCGTGCATGACATGTGTTTCCACCCTATCCGTCCGTACGGGGCGAAAAGTGCCGAGTCCCACGTGCAGCAGTATTTCCCGCTTTTCCACCCCGGCCCGCTCCAGCCGCTCCAGCAGAGCCGGCGTAAAATGGAGCCCCGCCGTCGGCGCGGCCGCCGAACCCGGTTCCTGCGCGTACACCGTCTGATAACGCTCCGGATCCGCGAGCGGCGCCGTTATATACGGGGGGAGCGGGACGCTGCCCGCGAAGCGCAGCGCCTCTTCCCAATCCCCGACCGGGGCAAAAGACATAAGGCGCGTGCCCGCCGTCCCGCCGGCCGCGTCCCTGAGCGTACCGCGCAACAGGCCGTCCGCAAACTCCACCGTCTGTCCCGCCCGCAACCGGGCGGAGGAGCGCGGCCATACCTCCCACAAATACTCGCCGCCCGGGGCCGGCGCCGCCAGAGGGCGCAGGAGCAAAACTTCTACCCGTCCGCCCGTCCCCGTTTTTCGCCCGCGGAGCCGCGCCGGCAGCACCCTGGTATTATTCAGGACGAGTAGGTCGCCCGGCCGGAGATATTCCGGCAAATCCCGGAAAATCCTGTGTTCGGCGGGGCGATCCCCGGCGCGGGCCAGCACGAGCAGGCGGGAAGCGTCCCGCTCCGGCAGGGGGGTCTGGGCGATCAGTTCCGGCGGCAGCAGGTAATCAAACAGATCCGTTTTCATCGAACAGCCCCGGCGCCCGCGCCTCGTCCCGGCGCGCCTCTTCCCGGCCCGGCGCTTCCAGCCCGAAATAGCGGTACGCCTCCGTCGTCGCCACCCGCCCCCGGGGTGTGCGCATGATAAAGCCCTGCTGGAGCAGGAACGGCTCCACCACGTCTTCCAGCGTGTCCGCTTCCTCCCCCGCCATGGCCGCCAGCGTTTCCAAGCCCACCGGCCCGCCGTCAAATTTTTCCATAATGGCGCGCAGCACCTTCTGGTCCAGGTAATCAAAGCCGCGCCTGTCCACGTCCAGGCGCTCCAAAGCCTCGGCCGCCGTCGCCCGATCCACTTCCGCCCGCCCCCAATCGAGGGCGTAATCGCGGATCCGCTTCAAAAGCCGGTTCGCCACCCGCGGCGTCCCGCGCGAACGGCAGGCGATCTCCTCCGCCCCTTCTTCCGTCAGGGGCAGGCGCAGAATACGCGCCGTGCGCCGGACGATGCGGGCCAGGTCTTCCGGCGGGTAAAACTCCAGGCGGCAATTCACGCCAAATCGATCGCGCAGCGGCGAGGAAAGCATCCCGGCCCGAGTCGTCGCCCCGATCAGGGTAAACGGGGAGAGGGACAGCCGAATGGAGCGGGCGCTCGGCCCTTTGCCAATCATAATATCCAGGCAATTATCCTCCATGGCCGCGTAAAGCACTTCTTCCGCCGTTCGACTCAAGCGGTGGATTTCATCAATAAAGAGAACGTCGCGTTCTTCCAGCGCCGTGAGCAGGGCGGCCAGGTCCCCCGGGCGCTCGATGGCCGGTCCGGCGGTCGTGCGCATATTCACGCCCAACTCGGCGGCCACAATGCCGGCCAGCGTGGTTTTGCCCAGTCCGGGCGGCCCGAAAAGCAGGACATGATCCAACGCTTCCCCGCGGGAAAGCGCGGCGCGGATAAAAACAGCCAGATTTTCCCGCACTTTGTCCTGGCCGATATATTCCGCCAAGCGGGTGGGGCGCAGCATTTCCGCCGCTAAATCCTCCGGCTGGCGAAGAGAGGTAATAAGCCGTTCTTCCATCATACTTTACTCACTCGCGGGCCAGCAAACGCAGCGCGCGCCGGATTTGTTCCCCCGCGCCCAGGGCCGCGTCCTCGCCGCGCACCTGGTTCAGGGCCTGCCGGGCTTCCGGGCGGGCAAAACCCAGCGCTAAGAGAGAATCCATCGCCTCGTCTCCGCCCCCGCCCGCCGGGGCCAGAATTCCGCTGCCGCCGGTAAAATCCTCGTCTTTCAGCTTGCCCTTGAGTTCCAGGATCAGCCGCTGCGCCGTTTTCGTCCCGATCCCCGGCGCCCTGGTCAAAAGCGGCGCGTCCTCCGCCGCGATAGCGTTTTTTACCTCCGCCCCGCTAAAGGCGGACAGGACGGCCATGGCCACTTTCGGCCCGACGCCGGAAACGCTGATCAGCAGACGGAAAAGGGCTTTGTCCTCCGCCGTGCCCAGCCCGCAGAGCGATATATCGTCTTCCCGCACCAGCATCACCGTATGCAAAACGGTTTCCGTCCCGACGCTTAAGCCGGCGGCCAGCCTGGTCGGCACGGCGACCTCAAAACCGACGCCGCCGACGGAGATAACGACCTGCTCCGCCGCGACGGATTCCACCCTGCCTCTGAGGAAACCAATCATCCAGTAAAGCCCTCCCTTCCGGCGCAGGCGCGCCGTCGGCCCCGTTGCCGCGCGCTTATGCCCGCGCCGGCCGGCGGCTGTGGGCGTGACAAACCGCTACCGCGAGCGCGTCGGCCGTGTCGTCCGGTTTCGGCGCTTCGGGCAAAGCCAGCAGGGCCCGGATCATAAACTGTACCTGCCTTTTGTCCGCCCGCCCGTACCCCACGACCGCCTGTTTTACCTGCAACGGGGTATACTCGTAGACGGGCAGACCCTGCCGGGCCGCCGCCAGCAGCACCACGCCCCGGGCCTGGCCCACCGTGATCGCCGTCGAGGTATTGCGCCCCCAGAACAATTCCTCCACCGCCACTTCCTCCGGTCGATATAACCCGAGGCAGGCCTCCATTTCCGTAAATAGAGCGAGCAGCCGCTGTTCCATGGGGCTATCCGCCCCTGTGCGCCATGCTCCGTAAGTCAGGGCGCTCAAGCGGCCGGCGGTCGACTCGATCAGACCGTACCCCATAGTCGCCGTGCCCGGATCGACGCCTAAGATCCGCATGGAAGCTCACAGTTCATCCGGATTCAGTCTGTCCGAAAGCTCAAAATTTGTGTAC
Source organism: Gracilibacteraceae bacterium (assembly GCA_031270805.1). Classification (GTDB taxonomy): domain Bacteria; phylum Bacillota; class Desulfitobacteriia; order Desulfitobacteriales; family Syntrophobotulaceae; genus JAIRRL01. The sequence continues at coordinate 4,702 of JAISWK010000129.1, read as the reverse complement.
ACGTTCTGGGTGTCGTCATGCTCGTCCAGCGCGTCTATCAATTTGATGACCTTGCGGGCCTGGGCGGCGTCGTCTATTTCCACCCTGTTGTCCGGGGCCAGGTTCAGCGCGGCCCGAGCCGGTTTGAGCCCGAGCCGGAGCAGAGCGTCCCGCACCGTTTCCAGTTCCGCCGGCGCCGTCAGCACCTCAAACTCGTCCTCGTCGCTCTCGACTTCCTCCGCCCCCGCTTCGAGAGCCGCCAGCAAAAAATCATCTTCCTCCCAATCGCAGTCCGCGCGGGAAACGGTGATTTGCCCCTGCTCCCGGAACATCCAGTTCACACAGCCGGTCTCGCCCAGGTTGCCTCCGTTTTTGGTAAAAATATGCCGCACCTCGCCGGCCGTGCGGTTGCGATTGTCGGTCATAATATCCACCATCACCGCCACGCCGCCGGGCGCGTAGCCTTCGTAGCGCAATTCCTCGTAGATCGTTCCCTCACCGCCGCCCACCCCTTTTTGGATGGCGCGCTGAATATTATCCCCGGGCAGGTTCGCCGCCTTCGCGTTGTCGATCGCTATTTTCAGGCGGAAATTGCCGTTCGGATCACCGCCGCCCGCCTTGGCCGCCACCATGATTTCCCGGGCCATTTTTGTGAAAATCCGGCCCTTAACCGCGTCGGTCCGCGCTTTTTTATGCTTGATATTAGCCCATTTGGAATGACCGGACAGCGCAATCCCTCTCTTTCTCCACTCTTTCCTCTTTCCTCCCCCACTCTTTCCTTCCATAGCATAACATATCGGCGCGGCAAACGCCAGATCTCCGGCAAAAAATCACCTATTATCGCCGGCCTCCCTGTCCCAAAGCGGCCATATTTCCGACGGATTCAGCTGCGGCAGCCATCTATATCCATATTCAGGTAAATAAGGGTCAAAATGGCATACGGCGCCGTACTCGCACCATTGGCAGCCGGTTTTATCGCCCAGGCGATAGGGTTTGATCCGCACGTCGCCGGCCAGCAAGTGTTCCCCGCTGTTCAGCAAAAGCCGCCGCAAATGCCGGCGCAGGGTCTCCATCTGCCGGGCGGTCAGCAGATCGGGGCCGCGGGTGTCGCCGCTGCGGCCGCTGAGATGGATATTCAGCAGATCGGAATGGCCGAGGGCGCCTATATTACTGTCCATCGCCGCCAGGGCCGCTTTGTTGTCCAGCAGCAAGCCCCGGGGCAGGGTGTTTCTCTTTTTCCGCCGGGCCGCTTCTTCCGCCGGCAGAGGGCGCGAGGCCGTGATATCCGGTTCCCGGACGGGAAAATAGAGAAACCCGGCCGGGCGGGCATGGCCGTCCGCAGCGTAACGCAGGGCCGCTTCCAGGTACAGGGGCAGCTGCAGACTGAGGCCGTAGTGGAACTGTTCCAGGGAAAAAGCGGTTTGGCTCGATTTATAATCGATCACGCGCAAAAAACTGTCCGCGCCGACCCGGGCCAGGTCGATCCGATCAATAGCGCCGCCGACCCCGAAGCGATCGTCTGTCGCCACGGGCGGCCAGAGGGCCTCCACCCCGAATTTTTTTTCAAAAGCCCAGGGCAAGAATGCGCCGGCCCGGACATGCTCGCCGAGCAAAACCGCCACATAGAGCAAAACTTGGCGGATGCGCTCCGCCCGGCCTATGGCCCGGCTATTGCGGCGGAAAGCCTCATAAAGCGGTTCCGCCACCACCCGCTCGAACATAGCGTTCATCCGGGCCGCGCACCAGTCCGCCTCGACCGCCTCTCCCTGCCGGGCCGCCGCGCTCAGGACGCGGCCAAACTCACATAGGGCGTGATGGCACAGCTGCCCGCTTTCCGGTTCACCGACCTCCGCCCGGGGCCGCTCCCGCAGTTTCAGCCAGTCGCGGGCAAAATGGCCGAAGGGGCAGGCGGCGTAGCGTTCCAGTTCTGTGACGCTCACCTGCAGCCACTCGCCGGACAATGTCCGCCGCGCTTCCGGCGCCAGGTTTGTGACCGCCGGGACATTCCAGGCGCTGACCGTCGCCGCCCGCTTTGCCCGCCCGATATAACGCTCGCTCAGGCCGGGAAAAAGCTGCTTCAGGCGTGCGAGGAGAAAGGAGGGAGTCTTTTCCCGGCCCGCCCCGTCGCTGAGGGGCCGGGTGATATAGAGGCGGGAGCGGGCTTTGCTCAGAGCGTTATAGATAAAAAACATCTCCTCAAAATAACCGTCCCGCCCCCGGGGCGGCAGGGCGAGGCCGGCCCGGCGCAACGCCAGCCGATCCCGCTCGTCCAGATAATGATCCGCCTGGCGCGGCGGTAAAACGCCTTCGCTGGCCCCCAGCAAAAAAAGAACGTCCACCGCCGGCAGGCGCGAGCGCTCCAGACTGCCGATCTGCACTTCCCGCCGGCGCGGCGGCACGACCCCGATCCCGATGGCGGTCGCGCCGGACTGGACCATGGCGGCGTATTCCGTGAGCGGCGCCGCTTCTCCGCCCAGGATCCCGACCAGTTCGTCCAGGAGACGCACCGTTTCCCGCCAGACCTGGGCGTGGGTCTGGGCGTAAACATCGCCGGGAGCGGGAGCGTCCTCCGTCCAAGCCGCCAGGGTCTGGGGGACTCGCAGCCGTTCCAGGCAGTCGTAGAGGGCGCGGGACACGGCCTCCACCCCGTAAAGACCCGGTTCCACTTCCGCCGCCCGGACGCGGTCTAAAAAAGGAGTCAGCAAATCCCGCACTGTCCGCGCCAGCGGGGCGAGGGCTTCCGGCAGAGCGGGCCAGCGCCCCGCCGCCCATTGCCACGGCTCAACCCCTCGGGCCAGACAATAGTTTTCCAGCTGATCTATTTCCTCCGCCGCCGGCGGAAAAAGGCCCGTCTTGAGCGCCGCGAACAAAGCGTCCTCCTGCCAGGGGGCGCGGGCCAGCTCCAGCAGGGCGAGGATGAGGGCCACGAGCGGGTGTCCGGTCAGGCTGCGCTTGTGATCGATAAAATAGGGAATAGCCCGGCGGCTGAACTCCTGCTCCAGCAGCGGGGCGTAGGCGCTCAAATCCCGCGTCGCCACGGCTATGCGCTCCCAGGACACATTTTCCGCCGCCAGGCGGAGGACGGTTTCCGCCGCATATTCCGCTTCCCGGCGCGGATCCGCGACGCAGCAGAGCGTGATGGCGCCCGGCGGATCGCTGAGGCCGCCGGGATCGCTGGCAAAAACACTGGTCGGATAGCGGAAAAGACAGCGTTCCAGATGAGCGAGAGCGCCGCTGCCGGCCCGGGGACTCAGGGGTACGGCGGTCAAGGCGGCGCCGGTCTCCGCCGCGAGAGCCGTCAGCTGCTCGTATGTGCGGCGCGGTTTGGCAAAAATATCAATCTCACCGCCGGTGGCCGGGGCAAAGGGCAGGGTAACGCTCACCTGCCGAACCGCCGCGGTCAGCGCGCGCAGCAGGGCTCTTTCCGGCCAGGAAAAACCCGTGAAGCCGTCCACCCAAACTTCCGCCCCGGGCAAAAAAGAGCAGGCGGCCAGGCCCGCCGCCGCTTCCGTCAGCAGGTCGGCCCCATCGCCCAGGGTGTCGGTCATGGTTTCGGCATAACGGCTGTAAATCAAGGCCAGATCCGCGACTTTTTCCCGAACGTCCCGGGCGGGCAGGCGCAGATCGCGCAGGTCGGCGGGCGTAATCCCCTCCGACTTCAGTTCGGCGATCCCGCGGGCTATTTCAGCGGCCAGACCGGCACTGGCGGCCAGCGGGGCCAGGCGGCGCAATTCCGTCCGCTTTTCCAGCATTATTTTTGTCGCCAGCATATGACTGCCGCTTTCGCTCAAGCGGACTTTCCGGCTGCCGCCGATTTCGCCGAGAATCCGCCGGGCCAGACGCTGAAAGCTGAGTACCTGGACGCGCCATAATCCGCCCAAGCGGTCGGCCAATTCTTTTTCCCACTGCAGCGTGGCCTGTTCGGGGACGATGAGCAGAAGGAGTGGGCCGTCCGGGTCGCTTTGCACATGCTCGCTGATTTCCGTCAAACACAGCCCGGTTTTGCCGCAGCCGGCCCGACCGTAGATTATTCGCAATCCCTTTCCCCTTCTCTATTGTTTTCCTCTATTGTTAATAATATAATATACTTGAGCGATAGCTGAAACCGAACGCAGGGAGGGGATTCTTTTGCATAACCCGGAAGCGGAAAACGCGTTGCGCGCGCTGCTGGAGCGGGTCGTCGCCGAAAACCGGCCGCACCGCTGGATGGATCAACTGAAGCAGTATAACCCCTATGAGGATATAAACGGCGATTATTACCGCCATAATATCCGGGCGTTGCACGCGCGGGAGCTGGATGATTTTGGAAAAACACTGATCGAGGACGCTAATTACCGCAGCGAGGCGGAAAAGATCTTGGCCAACCTGTTGATTGATCCGGAGAAATCCAAGCTGATCCCCGGCGAGAGTTTTTTGGAGGGCGGTATTTTTGGCATCAGCTACCTTTTTTTGCTGCGCCGCGCTTTCATGGAGTGGCAGGAGGCGCAAACAGAGACGGCCGAAGGGTTCCGCCGCGACTGCGCCGAAACATTTGACAATTTTATCCAAAATCTGAGCGCTGCGGCCTGTCTGGCCGGCATCCGGGCGACCATGACCTGACCTAAGGAACTGTCGATAAATAACTTGTGCAGTTGGCGCAGCAATTTTGTGCTCTGGCAAGGCGCCAGGTTCCGCTAATACTGGCTGTATTTGCGGGTTCTGGCAACGCAGCCAGAGTGCAAAA
>JAISWK010000126.1 GCA_031270805.1 Gracilibacteraceae bacterium | reverse complement strand
CTTTCCTCCTTTGAAGGGGAACCACCCCGCCTTAGGAAAGAGAGGAGAGTAAAGAGTAAAGAGAGTTCTCGTCTCACTCTTTACTCTTTCCTATTCACTCTTTCCTATTCACTCTTTCCTCCCTAATTAAGTCGATTAACTTGGGCAGCGCCGTGTACAAGTCCGCCACCAGCCCGTAATCCGCGTACTTGAAAATCGCGGCGTTCTTATCATTATTGATGGCGATGATGGTTTTGGCCCCGGTCACGCCGACCATGTGCTGGACTTGCCCGGATATGCCGACGGCCAGATAATAATCCGGTTTCAGCATGGCGCCGGACACGCCGATATAACGTTCGCGCGCCATCCAGTTCACGCCTTCGGCGATCGGCCGGGTGCAGGCCATTTCCGCGCCGAGGGCCCCGGCCAGCCGCTCCGCCAGCGCGAGGTCTTCCTGCCGGGCCAGGCCGCGGCCGATCCCGACGACTTTTTTTGCCGCCGCCAGGTTGACCGCCTCCCCCGCAATGGGCTTGCGCTCCAGCAGTTTCGCTTGCCGGGCCGGCGCGACAAAATCCGCCTGAACGACTTCCCCGCTGCCCGCGACCGGCGGGGACGGCGCAAAAACCCCGCCCCCGACCAGGGCCAGGCAAAGGCCGCCGTCGCTTTTTTCCAGCCGCTGGGCGCTGCCGCCGTAGACCATATGCTCCCCGATGATCGCCTCTCCCTCGAGGGTCAGGGCCGTGACGTCGGTGATCACCCCGGTTCCGGCCGCCGCGGCCAGGCGTCCGGCCACCAGGCGCATACGCTTGCTTGTTTTCAGGAGCAATAAGCGGGGTTTTTCCCGGGCGAGCAAGTTTTGGAAGGAGGGGACATAATCTTCCAGCAGCAGGTCCTGCCCGGGGACAACGTACACCCGGTCGGCCCCGGCGGCAAAGGCTTCCGCCGCCTGAGCCCCGTCAGCGAAAACCACGACGCTGACGCTGTCGGCCAGGGTTTTGCCCCCCGCGATCAAGTCGCCAAAATCGGCCACCCTTTCCCCCGTCACCCATATATTTCTTATTTTGGCCATTTCAAGCCTCCCTCACAGCTCTTTCTGGATTTGTTGCCAGAAAATGTCAATTTTATCGTCCCCGTCGCCTTCGACAATAATATGCTTGCGCTCCTGGCTTTCCGGGGCCAGGGTGCTGATTATCTCCAGGGGACTGCGGACGGCGACGCCCAAATCGCCAAAGCCCCACCTGGTGACGGGTTTTTTCCCGGCGGCCATAATATCCTTGAGCTGGGGGATGCGGGGCAAGTTAATATCCGTGGTGACAGAAACAACGGCGGGAAGCGGCACTTCCAGCACTTCCACCTCCTGTTCCAGCACCCGTTCAATAATGATCGAGTCGCCGCTTAACCTGATGCGGCCGACGGCGTTAAAAACATTGACGTTCAGCCGTTCGCCCAGCTGGGCGCCGACCTGCTGGGCGTAGATATCCGACGAGCCCTCGCCGCAAATAACCAGGTCAAAACCGATTTTTTGGACGGCCGCCGCCAGAACGGCGGCGGTCTGGCTGGCGTCGGCCGCCGCCAGCGCCTCGTCCGTGACGAGGAACAATTCATCCGCGCCGCGCGACAGGGCGGCTTTAACTAATTTGCTGTTATCGATCACGGCCGTCCCGGCGCAAAGAAGCGCCGCCCGGCCGGAGGTATGCTCCGCGGCCCTTACGGCTTCCTCAATAGCGGGCAGGTCATACTGCCCGAGTTTCAGCACGGCCTTGCCGGTGTCCAGCGTGCGATCCGCCCGGACTATAATGTCCTGTTCCTCGGGCACGATCTTGCAGCAGGCAATAACCTTCATCGCCAAGAAACTCCTTCCCTTCATTAAATTACTTCTTCAGGGCTTCCTTGATCAAGGCCCGGCCGGCGGTGTGAACCATGACTTCTTCCGTGCCGGCCATGATGCGATAGACGCGCTGGTCCCGCCAGAGACGGGAAATCCGGCAGTCGTTCGTGTAGCCGATGCCGCCCATGATCTGCATGGCGTCGTCTATGACCTGGAAGGCGGCCTGACCCGTATAACGCTTGACCAGCGAGGAATCAATCATGATGGACTGACCGGTGGATTTCTTCCAGGCGGCTTTGTAAACAATATTCTGCATATTCTCGATCTTGATTTTCATGTCCACGATTTTTTCCTGAATCAGCTGGAACGTGCCGATCGTCTTGCCGAATTGCTCGCGCACGCCGGCATAGCGGACGGCTTCGTCATAAGCGCAGCGGGCCATGCCGACGTTCGCCGCGCAGGCGACCAGGCGCTCCACTTCAAAGTTTTTCATCAGCTGGTAAAATCCCTGGCCCGCGACGCCGACGAGGTCCGATTCCTTGATCTCACAGTCTTTCATATAGACTTCGCAGGTCTGCATCATCCAGTTGCCGATCTTGTCCAGCGGCTCAATCTGAACGCCCGGCAAGTTCATGGGCAGGAGGAACATGCTGAAATCCTTGTACGGGTTTTCGTTCTTCTGTTCCCGGGCCAGGCAGAGCATGTAGGGCGAGCGGTTGGCCGCGGTGTTAAAGGTCTTGTGCCCGTTGATGATTACCTTGCCGTCCCGGCGCTCCACTTTCGCGGCCATGGCGGAGCTGTCCGAACCGGCCTGGGGTTCCGTGAAACCGAGGGTGAAGGGTTTGATCCCCTTGAGCCCGAGGTCCAGGATCGTGCGGCACTGTTCCTCGGAGCCGAAGGCCATAATGTCGTCGACCTGCAGGGCCTGGTTCACCCAGCAGAGCGAGGGCCAGCCCAGGGCGTAGGCTTCCTCCGCGACAAAGATCAAGGTGGTGAAGTCGCAGTCCGTGCCGCCGTATTTCTCCGGAATGCCCAGTTTGGCAAAACCGGCCTCCACCATGGCGTCCGCGGCTTTTTCCGGGAACACGTGGTTCTTGTCGCACTCTTTGAAATAGTCTTCGAAATCCCCCCGCTTGTAAACTTCCCGCAGGCTTTCCAGTAGTAATTCCTGTTCTTCTGTTTTTTGGAAATCAATCATTCTGATAAATTCCCCTTTCTATATATTGGCGCGCATCTCTATTCAGCGCGAGGTTAAGGCGTCGCTCCTTCTGTGATATTTTTATGAAATCAGGGGGGCGCCGGGACGCGGGCGCACCCGACGCGGATTACGGGGAGAAACGGGCGGATTACCATCCGCCCCTACGGAAGGGTTTCGTAGGGGACGATGGCAATCGTCCCGCGTCCCCAAGGTATCGCATGGGCGCCCCGCAAGGGCGTAGGCAACCCCAGGGTTTCGTAGGGGACGATGGCAATCGTCCCGCGTCCCCAAGGTATCGCATGGGCGCCCCGCAAGGGCGTAGGCAATCCCAGGGTTTCGTAGGGGACGATGGCAATCGTCCCGCGTCCCAAAGGTATCGCATGGGCGCCCCGGCGGGAGTTCAGTGCAGTATGCCGAGGGAAACGAGGACGACGGCGAGGATGAGACCGGGCAGAGCCGGCAGACAACTGTAGCGGACATACACCGACACAGCCTTTTTATACTCGATCTTGGCCAGGGTGGAAGCGTTGACGACGCCCGCGTTGTGGAACATAATCCCGAAAGGAGCGGCGGACATGAGCATCAGGCGATGGGCCAGGGGGGCGCTGAGGCCCGCGGCGCTGAATTTTTCAAAAACAACCGCGCCGAAGGCGGGTACGGCGGAGGTGGAGGAAGCCATGATAAACGAGAAGACCGCCATCAGGCCGACGCCCTGGGCCAGGTCCGGCAGCGTCCCCATCAGGGAGAGCAGCTGCCGGAAGCCGGGCAGAGATTTGATGACAGTACCCATTGCCACCGTGCAGCAAACGCTCATCAGGGGGACATAGGCGCTGGTCATGCCTTCGCCGACGACCTTCAGCCAGGTACCATCGCCTTCATTCAGCCATTTCCAGTAGAGGACGACGGACAAGAGGCAGCCAATCAGCAGAGCCAGGGCGACATTGATTTGCAAAACGGCGCAGACGACAACGGCGATCATCGGCAGCACGGAGACGACGATATTAGGCAGGCCTTCCGCCGAGCCGGATGCCTGACTGTTTTTGACAAAATCCGCCCCGGTCGTCATAAATGTTTCGCCTCTTTTTTCCGCTTGTTGCAATTCCAGGCGGATCATGATGATCAAGGTAATAATAAAGAGGACGAAACCGACCACCGAAAGAGCCATGCCGGCCGTCAAACTGTTCGTGCCCGTGATCTCCCCGGCGGCCACGTTCGCCACCTGAATAGCGCCGCCCAGGATAACGGTGGAGGCGCAGCTGGCGCCGCCCATGCAGTACAGGCGCCAGGGAATGTCGCACTCCCGGAACAGTTCCATCCCCATGTACAGCACGGTGAAGACGATGACGAAGCCGCTGATCCCCACATAGGACAGGATGATATAAAGCAGGGGGACGAAGAAAGCCGCCATCACTTTTTTGCTGACCGGGTTTTTGATCCCTCTGATGGCGCCGGCGATGGTAAAAGCGATCCTTTTGGTCGCGCCGCCCCTGGCCATCAGGAGTCCGAACATGGAGCCGAAGCAGAAAATCAGGAAGTAGGCTTTCAGCGCTCCGGCGACGCCGCCGATCCAAGTGGTAAAGACGCCGTCATAAATCGCGGCCCAGTAACCGTTTTCGCCGCCGCCGGCAAAGATAAGCATGACTACCGTGGCGATCAGAGCCGCCAGCTGCAGATTGAACGAACGAAAGGCCAGGAAAATAAAGACGACCAGACCGACGACAATCCCGATAAGACTTATTGTTCCCACAGAGTAATTCCTTTCCCCAAAAAGTTGCAGATTACCGCCATCATCGGCCCGCCGGCGCGGCGCCTTATGCGACGCCGCGCAGTCAGTCAGGCCAGGGGGTAATTATTTCACGGCGCCATTGGCCAGCATCTCGTCCACCTCGGCGTCGCTATAGCCGAGTTTTTTCAAAACCGCTCTCGTGTCCGCGCCCAGCTGCGGCGCCAGGGCATAGTCCTCCCGGAAGCTTGCGAAGTTAACCGGGTTGGCGGGCAGGGCCACTTTTTCCCCGTCTTCCAGGGTGATCTCCTTCAAATAGCCGTTGGCCCAGGCCTGCTCGTCTTTCAGCACTTCGCTGGGATGGAACAGCCGCTGGGAAACGAAATCGGCTTTGACCAAACGCTCTTCCAAATCCCTGGTTCCGATTAGGCCATAACCTTCCTTTTGCAGAATATCAATAACGGGGCCGGGGTTTTTGAGAAAATTAGCTATACCCTGGAAGCGCTCGTCCGAAATATATTTTTCCAGTCCGAGCATCGTGAGAAGTTTCGCGTAATGGGCGTCCCAATCCGGGATCGAAATCAGAAACCAGTCTCCGTCCTTGCTCTTGTACAGGAGGGAGTGCGGATTTTTCATGTCGGCGACGGTGCGCGGATAATTCATCTTATACTGGGGCTGGTAAGTCACCACGCCGCAGTTGTTAAACCAAAGAGCCGCGCCGTAAAGGGATATCTGGAGGAACTCTCCCTTGCCGGTTTTTTCCCGGCCGAAGAGGGCGGCCAGGAGACCGGAGGTCAGCAGGGCGCCGCAGGTAGCGTCGCCAAAACCGCCCTGGGGCTTGAGCGGGATATTGCCCGCCAGCGTCCACTCCAGCGGTATGCCGGTGCGGGACCAGTAGGCCGCGATGTCAAAGCCCGGGCGATCCCGGTCCGGGCCCTCGGGGCCGTAGCCGCCGAAATGAGCGTAGATCAGGCGCGGGTATTTTTCTTGCAGCGCTTCATAGGAAAATCCCAGTTTACTCAGCGCGCCCGGACGGGTGTTCGTCAGAAAAATATCGGCGCCGGCCAGCAATTTATGCATGGCCTCCAGGCCGGCCGCTGATTTCAGATTGATCAGGATCGATTGCTTGTTCATGTTCGGGGTTTGAAACAGCGGGTTGTGATCACTGCGGGCGGGAACGCCGTAGGCTTTGCCCATCGGCCGCCAGGGTTCACCGTTGGGCGGCTCGATCTTGATGACTTCGGCGCCCCAGTCCGCCAGCGTCCGGGCGGCCAGGGGGACGGCTATATGGGTTCCCAGTTCCACGACTCGAATACCTTGCAAAGGTTTACTCATAATTTCAGGCCCTTTCTTTTGTAACTGTAATATTAGGGGGCGGGGATTATTCCCCGCGGAATTGGGGCGGCCGCTTTTCCAGGAAGGCGTCCACCGCTTCCGCGAAATCTCCGGTGCGCGAGCAGGCGACCATGCCCGCCGCCTCCATTTTCGTGCTTTCCTCAATCCGGGAGTAAAAAAGCTTGTTCAGGATCTCTTTTTGGCGCGCGATCGCGACCAGGGGTTTGGCGGCCAGGTTTTTGGCCAGTTCGTAGGTCACGGATTCCAGCTCGCCTTCGGGGGCCAGGCGGGAGGCCAGACCGATCTGCACCGCTTCCTCGCCGCGCACCGGCCGGGCGGTCATGGTCAGGTCGACGGTCCGGCCCGTGCCCAGCAGGCGCTGCATATAATAAATTCCGCCCGTATCGCCGCAAAGCCCCATATTGATGAAAGACATCACCATTTGGGTTTTCGGCGTTACGACGCGGAAGTCGCAGGCCATCGCTATACTGCAGCCGGCGCCGGCCGCGGCGCCGTTGACCATCGCGACGACGGGCTTCGGGCTGCGGCGGAGCGCGGCGGCCATATCCCCGACGGCGACAATATTTTCTTCCTGCAGGTAAATTTTTTCCTCAATCAGCTGCTTGAAGCGCTTGATGTCGCCGCCGGCGCAGAAGAAGCGGCCGTTACCCGTTAAAACGATCGCGCCGACTTCTTTGTCGCTGTTCATTTTGTCCAGCGCCTCCATCGTCTCGGCCCGAATGAGCGGCGACAGGGCGTTGCCGAGTTCCGGCCGGTTGAATTTGATCGTCGCTACTCTGTCCTCCACGGAAACAAGGATTTCCTCGAATTGGTACATAAATTACAATCTCCCTTTCTTTTTGTTTAACTGTATTTGCTCGCCCTTTAATAACGGGACAGGTTTATTGTTCCGTTAGGGACTGTTGATAAATAACTTGTGCAGTTGACGCAGCAATTTTGTGCTCTGGCAAGGCGCCAGGTTCCGCTAATACTGGCTGTATTTGCGGGTTCTGGCAACGCAGCCAGAGTGCAA
>JAISWK010000125.1 GCA_031270805.1 Gracilibacteraceae bacterium | reverse complement strand
TTTACGGGCGTTCGTATTTCCGCCACGGTCTCCATCCTCATCCTTATCGCGGCCGAGATGATGGGAGCGAACAGCGGACTCGGGTATGCAATGTTTTTCTATCAGGGCAATTTCCTGATCCCGCAGATGTTTGCTTACATCATCGTGATGGCAATCGTTGGCACATTGCTGAATTTCATCCTGGAGCATGTGGAAAAGCGCACGTTCCGCTGGCGCGACGAAGCGGGATCCGCATAATATCCGCCCTGCGGCCGCAGTGAAGATAAAGCGGTGAAGATAAACAAAAACGTATAGGCACTGAAAAAGGAAGGGGAAACGAATGGCAAGAATTGCAGACAGTTTGACCGAGTTGATAGGGAGAACGCCGCTCCTGCGCCTCAACCGCTATGCGGAGGGCAAGGGCCTGGCCGGTACTATCCTGGCGAAGTTGGAATATTTCAACCCGCTCGGCAGCGTCAAAGACCGGATCGCGCACGCGATGATCGAAGATGCGGAAAAGCGCGGGGTGATCGACAAGGACAGCACGATCATCGAGGCGACGAGCGGGAACACGGGGATCGGCCTCGCGTTCGTCGCGGCCTCGAAGGGCTATCGCATCGTACTCGTAATGCCGGACACCATGAGTGTGGAACGCAGACGTCTGTTAAAGGCGCTCGGCGCCGATCTCGTGCTGACGCCGGGCGCCCAGGGGATGCGCGGCGCGATTCGAAAGGCCGAGGAGCTCAACGCGCGGATCGAGAATTCCTTCATCCCGCAACAGTTTGAAAACCCGGTCAATCCCATCGTCCACAGGGAGACCACCGCTGCGGAAATCCTGGAGGACACCGACGGGAATTTGGCGGCCTTCGTGAGCGGCGTCGGCACGGGCGGAACGATCACCGGTGTCGGTGAGGCGCTGAAAAAGAAAAGTCCCGAGGTGCGTATCGTCGCCGTCGAGCCATACGACTCATCCGTGCTCTCGGGAGAGGCGCCCAGCTCACACGCGATCCAGGGGATCGGCGCCGGCTTTGTCCCAAAGGTCTTTGATCGCACGGTGGTGGACGAGATTTTCCGGGTGAAAAATCAGGAGGCTTTCGACGCTGCGCGGGAGGTAGCGCGGAAGGAGGGGCTGCTGGTCGGCATCTCTTCCGGCGCGGCGCTTTTTGCCGCGTTGAATATCGCCAGGCGCAAGGAATACGAAGGGAAGAGCATCGTCGTCATCCTTCCGGACACCGGCGAGCGCTATTTGTCGACGGCTCTGTTTCCCGCCGACTAAAGAAGAGGGAGGAAAACACAAAATGCCAAGATGCGAAAACCCGATAGAAAGGCCACGCTATTCCTGCATGCTGGGCGGTGTGCTTGCCACGGTCGGCGCGCTTCCCAAGGCCATCCCGATCGTGCATGGCGCGCAGGGATGCGGCGGCTCGCTCGGCGGCGCCTTTGCGCTCGGCGGTGCCTATGGAACCGGCTACGCCGGCAACAGCGCGGTTCCGAGCACGAATATCGCCGAATTGGAGGTCATTTTCGGCGGCGAGGACAAGCTGCGCGAAGAGCTCCGCGGCGTGTTCGAGGTCATGAAAGGGGACCTCTTCGTCGTGACGACGGCCTGCATGACGGACATCATCGGAGACGACGCCAAAGCGGTGATCGACAGCATGGCGCCCTTTCCGACGCCGGTGCTCTTTCTCGAAACGGGCGGATTCAAAGGAAATTCCTATTACGGCTACGGCCGCCTGATCGAAGAGCTGTTCCTGCAATACATCCCGAGATCGGCGAAAAAGGATCCTAAGACCGTCAACCTCTTCGGCCTTGTTCCGGCCTACGACCCGTTTTTTCGGGGCGATTTGGACGAAATCAAGCGCGTGCTGCGCAAGATCGGCCTGCATGTCAACACCTTCCTCACAAACGACCAGACGCAGGAAAACCTGCTCAGCGCGGGAAAAGCCTCGCTCAACATCGTCCTTTCGAGGCTCTACGGCGTGGACGCGGCGAAGACGGCAAAAGAGACGCACGGCATCGATTACTTGATCACAGACCTGCCGATCGGCGCCGTCGCGACGGAGGCCTTTGTGCGGCTCGTCGCGGAGAAGATCGGCATAGGCAAGCCGCTTGTCGACAAGGTTCTCGCGGAAGAAACGAGGAACTATTACACCTACGTGGATCGCTGCACGGACTTGATCGCCGACACGGATTTCCAGAACTACGCCGTGGTGGTCGCGAACGGCACGGGGGCCTTGCCCTACGCAAAGTATTTGGACAATGAGATCGGCTGGCTGCCGACCCATATTTTCGTCACGGACGATCTTGACGAGGAGCAAAGGGGCGTGATCACCCGGGAGTTCGACAAGACCGCATTTGAGAACAGGCCCGAGCTGATCTTCGAGCCGGACACGTCCAGAATCCAACAGTATATTGAGCAGCGGACGCCGCAGTTTGTCGCCGATCAGTATTATGAAACCATCTCGCCGGCCTTCGTGCTCGGAAGCACGATCGAGCGGAGGCTTGCCGAGGTATTGAACGGGCCCTTCCTGTCCGTCAGCTTCCCCATCATCAACCGGATCGTTGTGAATCGGGGATACGCGGGATTCAACGGCGGACTGACGCTGTTTGAAGATTTGATTAGCGCGCAGCTTTCGGCACGGTAGGGCGGGGCTTTCCGGCGAATCGGGAAGAGAAGGAGCAGATCATGGCAAAAAAAGAATTTTCCGCCGCTTCGGCGGATCAGATCAGCGAGAGGGAAGTGAAGGATCAGGCGACCTCCCGCGAACAGCGCATCCTCAACATCAATTTCGACACGAAGTTCCCCGAAAAGCGGGAGATCACGCGCAAGACCGGCCATGCCTACGGCGGCCATGTCGACGACATCATGGACAATGCCTGCGCGGGCTGCCTTGCGAACTGCGAGCGGGCCTTTTCGCAGACCTCGTTCTGTCAGATGGGGGTCGCGACGCTCATCGGCTTTTCGATCAAGGACTCTGTCGTCATCATGCACGGGCCGATCGGCTGCGGATCGCAGAGCCATTTCATGGATTTCACCATTCGGCTGTACGGGCAGCAGCGCGGCAAGCAGATGGCAAACGCCAGATGGTTCAGCACGAATCTGTCCGAATCGGAGGTTATCAACGGCGGGGAGCAGAAGCTGCGCGACACCGTCCTCGAAGCGGACAGGCGCTTCCGCCCGAGCGCGATCTTCGTGTGCATGACCTGTGCGCCGTCCATCATCGGCGACGACATCGACAGCGTACTTGAAGAGCTGAAGTCGGAAACCACGGCGCCGCTCGTGCCCCTGCATTGCCCCGGATTCAAGGCGCGCGTGTTTTCCTCGGCCTACGATGTCGTCTACCACGGCATCCAGCGCGCGGGCTTCCAGCTTGAGCCGCTTCCCTACGTCGATTACGAGCCTTTCAATCCGGATGATCCGGACTACGACCTGAAGCTGCGCCAATATGAATACACGCGAAACCATACGGTCAACCTCTACAACGCGGTTTCGATCGGCGCCCAGGACGAGGCGGAAGTCCGGCGCCTGCTCGAAGCGATCGGGCTGAATGTCCGTTTCTTTGTGGAATTCAGCCATCCGGACGATTGGCGCTTCATCACGGAGGCGGCGCTGAACGTCGCGATGTGCCATGTGCACGATCTGTATTTTTTGGAGTATCTGAAACAGCGCTTCGACATGCCGTACATCCTGCCGACCATCCCGGTGGGGAGCAGCGCCACGCGCCAATTCGTCACGGAGATCGCCCGGTTTTTCGGCCTCGAAGCAGAGGCGAAGAAGCTGCTTGACAAGGAAGAGGCGAAGCTGAAGGAGGCGCTGAAACCGATCCGGGAGCGTGTCAAGGGTAAGAAGGTCATCATCGGCGGCGGATATATGCGCGTCGGAACCGCCTGCCTGCTCGCGGACGAAATCGGCATGAAGGTCGCCGGCATGCGCAATTTCAATTACGACACCTATGGCAACCAGCTTTTCCAGGAGATTGAGGATACGCTTGGCAACGTCCCGGCGGCGATCTCCAACCAGAGCTCGGAACTCGTCAACATGGTGAAAAAGCTGAAGCCGGACCTCGCCATCTCACATCCCGGCCTCGGCATCTGGATGAACAAGCTCGGCGTGCCGTCGATCGCGCTCTTTTCGCAGCGCTTCACCTTCTTCGGCTACAAAGGTGCCTATGAGCTTGCGCGGCGCATTGACCGGACGCTGGCAAACAGGAATTATTCCAAGAACCTGAGCCGCAACATCGAGCTGCCGTACCAGGAATCTTGGTACGAGAAGCCATACAACTATTACATCGTGGACAAATCCGGGGATACGGCGGATGCCGCCTATACTGCATAGAATCGGCTAACCTTCGGCGGTGGGTTCGAATCCCCCGCCGAAGGTAGTCTCGTTCAAGCCACGACCTGTCTGGCGGCATAACCGACCAATTGTTTCGGTCAAGCTTTGGTCAAATAATGATGATGTTAAAAACAAAACAATACGCAGTAGAAGCAGAGCGACTTAAAATTTTAGTTGGGAGAGCGTAGGGGACGATGGCAATCGTCCCGAAAATCAACGGGCGGACATGCCATCCGCCCCTACGAAAATCCATTCCGAACCAATTCACCCCGTAATGTTTTAATGATATTGATGCTGAAAGCGTAAAAAGAGTAACCGCCTCCAGACAATCAAGTCGGTTACTCTAAGGGATAAGACGGGGCGAACCTTGCCGCCCCTCTTATTTCATTATATCACGATGGAAGAGGTGTTTCAAGTGGCTAAAAGCAAAGAAGAAAAAAAGAAGTCCAGCACGTAAGTCCAGCAGGAGTATTTGAAACGCACAGGTTACGGCGCAAACAAGAAGTATAATAAAGAAAAAACGATCGTTGTTCCGATGCGGCTTGTTATCAATACCGAGCAGGACATTATACAGCGCCTCAACGGAGTCGGTAACAAATCCGGTTATATTAAACGGCTTATTCGAGAAGATATAGCGCGGGATTTAGACAAACAAAACTAATAAAGTACGACATTCGGGTGGATTGCGGGCGAAGCCCGCCTTATTAGGAAAGAGCATTTATAATCTTGAAAACATCCAACTGTGTCGGATATTTCAATCTGCGGGGTTGGAGCGTCATCACAAACGGGATTGACGACCTTGCCGGCGGGATGGTGTCCGAAGGCGCTGAAGAACGGCACCGTTTTTGCCGTTTGCTTGTCGGCATGACAAAAACGCCGCAGCAGGAGATTGTCGAAGCATTACAAAAACGTATGCCGCTTGAAACAGGGCAGGGTATTGACGATTGACTACAGGCGCTCCGCGAAGTAATTTCAAGTCAATCTTCAAGTCAATCCAAAGTCGGCTGACGCCCGCGTTCGGCGAGCCGCCGGCCCATCTCGAAGGCGGCTTCACAATCCCGGGGAAACTGCTCGATATGCCGCCGCTTGACCATCTCCGCGTCAAAGGCCGTCGCGGCATACTTCGAGTAGTCTTCAAACTGTTGCGTCTGGTAGGCTATAGCGTATTCGGCCTCGCCGATCATCCGGGAGGTCATGCTCACAAGCCCGGCGAAAAAGTCTTTATAAAACTCGCCGGGCGCGTTCATGGTGAACACCCAGCCGACCTTGGGTCGTTTGGGGTAGACGGGCACGCGATCCTTGTTGTAGGTGAGCCCGGGGAAGAAGTACCGTTCCAGAAAGGAGCGCGTCTCACCGGTGATATCGCTGAAATAGATCGGCGAGCCGATCAGCAGCACATCGGCATCAATGGCTTTCGCCAGAACCGGCGTCAGCCCGTCGCGCACGGCGCAGCGGGCGAATTTTTTCTCCTCCAGCAGCTTGCAGGAGTGGCAGCCGACGCAACCCTTGAAATTGAGGTCGTACAGATATACGGTTTCCCCGCTTGCGCCGGATACGCTCATCGCGCCGTCAAAGGCGTTCCTCAGCATGGTGGCGGTGTTGCGGCTTTTGTGCGCCGCGCCGCAGATGGCTAAAATATTCACTGCCTCACCCATTTCTGTTTTTATTTATTACCCCGGCCCAGGGTCTGCGCCGCAGCGACGGTCTCCGCCACCGCCCCGTCCCAGTCGATGCGGGCGGCGTTTTGGCCCCGGCCCAGCCAGGCCAGGTATTCTATATTGCCCTCCGGCCCGCGCAGGGGGGAAAAAGTGAAGCCGCCCACGACGAAACCCTCGTCCTCCGCCGCGCTCAACACGCTACGCGCCACGGCGGCGTGAATGAGGGGATCCTTGACGACGCCCCTTTTGCCGACATGGGCCCGGCCCGCCTCAAACTGCGGTTTGATCAGGATCACCGCCTGGCCGTCCTCCCGCAGAACGCGCCGCAGGGCGGGCAGGATTTTGGTCACGGAAATAAAAGAAAGGTCGCAGAGGGCGATGTCTATTTTTTCCCCCAGACTGTCCTCGGTCAAGTAACGGGCGTTCGTCCGTTCCAGGCAGCGCACGCGCTCATCCTGGCGCAGCCGCCAGTCCAGCTGCCCGTAGCCGACATCCACGGCGTACACGCGACTGGCCCCGTTTTGCAGAGCGCAGTCCGTAAAACCACCGGTGGAAGCGCCCAAATCCGCAACCACGGCGCCGCGAAAATCCAGGGCAAAAACCGCCGCCGCCCGGGCCAGTTTCAGCCCGCCCCGGGATACATAGGGCGGAGGGCCGCCGCGAACAGTCAGGGCCAGGTCCGGCGCGCAGGGGTGGCCGGGCTTGTCCAGGCGTTCTTCTTCCGTATAGACCTGGCCCGCCATGACCAGGGCCCGGGCTTTTTCCCGGCTGGGGGCAAGCCCGCGCTCCACCAGCAGCAGGTCCAGCCGCCGTTTTTCCTTCACGCCGGTTCCCGTCCGCACAGAGCCAAAGCCGCCCGGACGATGCCGGCTGTGTCCAGGCCGTCTGCCGCCTGCAGGAGTTCCGCCGGGCCGTGGGCCGCGTAATCAGCGTAACCGAGGCGCCTGACCCGCACCGAGGCGAGCAGGCCGGCGTCCGCCAATATTTCCGTGACGGCGCTGCCGACGCCGCCGGAGAGTACATGGTCTTCCACCGTCACAACCCGGCCGGTGCGGCGCGCTTCCGTCAGGACGGTCTCACTGTCCGCCGGGTTCAAAAAGCGCAGATTCAGCACGCCGGCCTCCAAGCCCAGCGCGGCGAGTTCCGCCGCCGCCGCCATACAGCGGTACACCAGCGGGCCGAAGCCGATCAGGAGGACGTCGCCGCCCCGGCGCAGGAGTTCGGCCCGGCCGAGGGGCAAGGGCCGCAGTTTTTCCTCCAGGCGGACTCCCTGTCCCGCTCCCCGCGGGTAGCGCAGCGCGACGGGCCCCGGCAGGGTGAACGCCGTACAGAGCATATGGCGCAGCTCGTTTTCATCCTTGGGGGCCATCAGAACCAGGTTGGGAATGGCGCGGAAAAAGGCGATGTCAAAAACCCCGTGATGCGTCGGCCCGTCTTCGCCGACCACGCCGGCCCGATCCACCGCGAAAACCACCGGGGCTTTCTGCAGACAAACATCATGCAGCACCTGGTCATAAGCCCTCTGGAAAAAAGTTGAATACATGGAAACAACAGGCTTGAGCCCGTCCAAGGCCAGGGCCGCCGCGAAAGTGACCGCGTGCTGCTCGGCGATCCCGACGTCAAAAAAACGCTGCGGATACATAAGGCCGAATTGCTGCAGGCCCGTGCCATTCCCCATCGCCGCCGTCACGGCCACGATATTCCGGTCGCCTTGAGCGAGCTGGCACAGCGTTTGCCCGAAGACCTCGGTGTAGGTCGGCGGACCCTCCCGGCGGCGGGGCGCACCCGTCTCGCGGTCAAAAGGCCCGACGCCGTGAAAAACATCGGGTTTTTGCATGGCCGGCGCGTACCCCATGCCCTTGCGCGTCACCACATGCACAAGGACGGGGCCCGGCTGCTTTTTCGCCTGGGCGAGCACATCCTCCAAGGCGGCGATATTATGCCCGTCTATGGGGCCGATGTAAGTAAAACCCATTTCCTCAAACAAAACGCTGGGCAAAAGAATGAATTTCAGCGTGTTTTTGGCCTTGCGGATCGCGTTGCTGATGGCCGGCCCGATAAAGGGAACGCCGCCCAAAAAAACCTTGAGCCCCTGCTTGCCGCGCGTGTAGGCGGAGGCCGTGCGCAACCGGTTCAGGTACCTGGACATCGCGCCCACGTGCCGGGAAATGAACATCTCGTTGTCATTCAGCACGACGATTAGGTTCGTCTTGATCGTGCCGGCGTGATTCAGGGCTTCGTAGGCCATGCCGGCGCTCATGGAACCATCGCCGATCACCGCCACGGCGAAATGGTTCTGCCCCTGAATATCCCGCGCCTTGGCGAATCCGAGCGCCGCGGAAATCGAAGTACTGGAATGTCCGGTGCCGAAAGCGTCGCAGGGGCTTTCGTCCCGGCGGGGAAAACCGGCGATCCCGCCCGGCTGGCGCAGGGTGGGAAAACTCTCTCGCCGGCCCGTCAGCAGTTTCCAGGCGTAAGTCTGATGACCGACATCCCAGACAATTTTGTCCGCCGGCGGGGAAAATTTGCGCAGGAGGGCAATGGTCAACTCCACCACCCCGAGACTGGAGGCGAGGTGCCCCCCGTTGCGGGCCGTCACGTCGATGATCTCCGCCCGCACCTCGGCGGCCAACGCCGCCAGATCCGCGCGACTCAAAGCCCGGACATCGCCGGGCGTCATGATTGAGCTAAGTATCGTCCGATCCTTCTTTCTTCGGGAAGGGGGGAGAGCGGATTTCGCCCTCCCCTGCCCAATGGGGGTCAGTCCTGAGGCCGGAGTCGGCGTCAGATCCCCGACTCTCCTTATTTGTTGATCTTCACGCTCAGCGTCGCCACGGTCGTGCCGGCGTTCGGGTTCGTGACCGCGAACTGCACTGTAGCCCCGCCGTCGTCGCCCGTATAGATCGTGACGTCGTCGGCGTCTTCACCGCTGCCGCTGAAAGTTACGCCCTTGCGATTTGTTTTGATATAACCGACGACCTGATCGATGGAACCATCCGTATAGTAGAGCTCCACCAACTGGTAGTCCGTGCCGGCCGCGCGGGCGTTCAGGGTACCGTCGCCCAGCAGACCGCTCGTGTAAATATTCGAGAAGGAGATGATCTCAGACAGATCAATATTGCCGCTGTCTATGCTGGTGATGCTGCGGAAGGTCGCCCGCGTCACCGTCGGTGCCGTATTGACGACGGTGATGCTCACGGTAACAGTTTTTGTCCGCCCGGACGTGCCATCCTGCACCTTGACGTTTATGGTGGGTTTGCCTGTTTTCAGCGTGACCTCCCCGTTGGAATCCGTCTCCACCAGCCGCACCGTCACGCCAGTCGAAGTATCGGTCGCCTCAATCAGGGCGCTATTGCCGGCCACCGTCAGGCTGTCGATGGTGGCGGGGCCGAGGCTGTAGCCGCTGGAGCTGTACCCCATAATATAGAAATCCATTTCCGTTTTTTCTTCAAATTGGTTCCGATCCAGCGTGAAATTGCGGAAATCGCTGCTGGAGGCCACGGCTTTGTAAGAAGAAGCGGAGGTGGTGGAACTGGAGATATCCACGGAGAAGCGGCCCACTTCCTTGTAAGTTCCGCCGCCGTAATAGCGCTCGCCGTAAATGAGGACGTCGCGCTTGCCCCGAGCCGTGCCGTCCACGCGCAGGGTGGATTTACCCTCGTTCGTGATCGTGTCGGAGTCCTCGAACGAAATCATGAAATACTCGCCGTCGGTGTAGGTGCTGCCGAAACTGGTGTCGCGGGAGCCGATATAGGCGCCGTCGCCGACATAGGGATCGCCGTACTGATCTTTCAGCGTCAGCGTGACAAAGTCACTGCCGTTGTTGGTCACTTTCACCGCCGATACGTCTGCGGTCGCCCGCGACAGCACCCGACCGTCGTCGTCATTGCCCATGACGGTGATGGTTACGGATTTGGAGGAAGCGCCGGATTTCATCGTAACGGTACTCGTGCCTTCTCCGACCGCGTGCAGCAGTTTGGCGTCGCCGCTTGTTTCCACGTCCACGACCCAGGAGTTGGAGGAGGAAAGCTCCAGCGTGGAAGTCACGTCGGTGCCCGTGCCGCCGGCAGTGGTGGTGGCCTTGACGTTCACGATCTCAAATGTCTCCCCCAGCACCATTTTGTTGCTGGTCATATTGCGCACTTCCGTCAGCCCGCCACCCTGGTCTTCAATCATATTGAACTGGTAGCTGCTGATACCGCTCGAAGCGGTGTAGCGCCCGTCCAGCAGGGAAACCGTCGTGCTGCCGGACTGTCCGACCAGTGTGCTGCGCTGGTAAATAGTTATGTCATAGTAAAAGTCACGGATGTCGCTGTCATAGAGATATTGCAAATCCGTCTGATTCAGCTTGCCGTCGCTGGAAAGGGAAGTGCCGCCGAACACCGACTCCGAAGCCGTTATTTCCACGTCGTAACCGGCCGCTTCCAGCTGCTGGATCGTAACAACGGCGTTATTGACCTTGGCCTGCAGGTACTGGTTGTCTTTGCGCGTATCGACGCTGACCTCCACGCCTTCCACGCTCTGGATCGAGGAAAGATTCGCGCTGCCCCCCGTGCCCGTGCCCGTGCCCGTACCCGTGCCTGTCCCCGCGCTGCCAAAGGCGTTGAGTACGACCTGGGAGACGACGCTCGTGCCGCCCAAGGCCACGACCTTGGTCGCGGAGGTGAGCTTGCCTTTCACATCATTGTTGTTCAGAGCCGGAACCGAGGAGCCGTTGGTGAGAAAAATCGGCGCGCCGTACTGGGCCGCCAGGGGCGAAGCCGCCAGCGCATCCACCATGGAAACGCCGCTGGCCACATAGCCGCGATCCAATTTATAGCCCAGGCCGGCGATGACCAGAGCGTTCGTAGAGTAGCGATCCGCGCCGCCGAAGCGGGTCACGCCGCTGATGTCCTTGACCACGCCCTGACCGCCGACGATGTAACCCTGGCCGATCAGCTTGGCCGAAGACACATTGCCCTGGGCGTCGGCCAGGACGATCTGGTAACGATTGGCGGCGGCGTAAGCGCCGACGGAAAGAGCGTCGGGAATGGCGTTATAACCGATGACAAATGTGCCCCGGATGTCGGTGAGTTTGGCGTTGATGGCGTCGCAGGTCGCCCAGCGGTCGCGGCCGGAGAGCTTTTCCACCGTGAGGCCGGAAATTTCCCGCAACTGAGTCACGACGCTGTCGGCAATAGCGCCGATCACGTAGACCTTAGTCGCCCCGAGGCTTTGGATCTTGGTTCGCACATTGGAAGCGAGGCTGTTTTTGAAGGTCAGAAGGATGGGCGCGTTCTCCTGTCCGGCCAGCGAAGCCGCGGCCAGGGAATCCACGAGATTGGCCTGGTCGGCCGCCGCCAGAATCACGGTATTGGCACTGGTCCAGCCGGCGTCGCAGATTTCCAGCGCGGTGGCGATCCGGTCGTTACCGGCCAGGCGGGCGCTGTCGGCGTTTGCCGCGAAAGCCTGCGCCGGCAGCAGCGCAAACAGTAAGGCCGCTAACAGTAACAAGGCTGCAGTTTTCTTTGACATGAAAATGTCCTCCTTTTTTATACCCAAGGAATAATCGTCCAACCACTATGATATTATACAACAAAACCGCAAGCCGCGCCAGTTTTATTTTTTGGCCCGATTGCTCGGCCGCCAACCGTTCACCCCCCCTTATTCGGGTGGGTATTGTCCCCCCACATGTACCAACGGCCGCTTTCGCCTCAAGCCGCGCCTCGTACTGGGAACGCGGGCATCTTGCCCACAAAGGAAAACCCGTTCCCCACCTTCTATGCGGGCAGGATGCCCGCGTTCCCAGGGGGCGATGGTCGTTCCCCGTGCATGATGTTTTGTGGGGCGCTGAGCAGTAATTATGAATAATGAGACGAAGGAGGTATTCGGCAATAAATGCGTCTAAAATTATTTGCCTGCAAAGTTTTATACCGGGAAATCAGTTTTTTGTCCTACAATTCCCCGCATATTCTTGATGTAACTTGGCTCCGGCAGGGCTTTCACGACACCCCGGAACTGCTGCGCAAGCTGCTGCAAGACAGCATTGATGCGGTTGACGAGGGCCGGGATCCCTGCAGCTACAAAAACAACGAAACCCAGGATAGTCAATTTGACGCTATTCTCTTGGGTTACGGTCTCTGCTGCAACGCCATTGTCGGAGTCGTCAGCCGGCGCCACCCGCTGGTTATCCCCCGGGGCCATGACTGCATCACTTTGCTCCTGGGCTCCAAGGAAGAATACAAGCGCCAGCAGGATTTCATGCGCAACCGCGGCTTCTGGTATTCCGGAGGCTGGCTGGAAAACTGCCTGATGCCAGGGAAGGAGCGGACAGATACCCTAAGGGAACGCTATAGACAGAAGTTCGGGCCCAAAAAAGCCGACTTCTTGCTTGACATGGAACAGAGTTGGATCAATGATTATGACTACGCGGCTTTTATTGATTGGCCGGAATTAAAGAATGCCGACAATATCCGTTACGCCCAGAAATGTGCCAATGAATTGGGTTGGCAAATGCGTCTGATCCCCGGCTCATCCTTCCTTCTTTATGATTTTGTAAATGGCAATTGGCGAGACGAGGATTTCCTGGTCGTGCCACCGGGACAGCAAGTCGCCCCGTCCTATGACCCCAGTGTGATTTGTTTGGACAGGTGTGGCTGATGAAAGCGTTTTTTTCCCCTTCAGGCAAGCAATATGAATTTGAGCCCGGTCCCAGTCTGATGGCTGTTGCCGCCCTGGCCGGTGTGGCTATGGATGGCAGCTGCGGCGGCAAGGGCGTCTGCGGCAAATGCAAGTGTAAGGTGAAAATACTCTCGGCGCAAATAGAGAACCCGGGATCGCAGGAATCGCAACTGCTTACACCCGGAGAAACAGCCGCCGGTTATCATCTGGCCTGTCTGTACTGCCCTACGACCGATATCAGCGTGGAAATAGCCGCCAGTGAAAGCGTCATTGCCCAAAAAAGCGGCAATTTGCGGCTACCTCCCGGTTTTCTGGTCGAATCGGGCATCCGCAAGGTGCAGGTCGATCTAAGTTCGGCGCCGAGCAGCGGTGACAAGACCTCGGGCTTCGCCGAGTGCCTGAAAGAGGCGGCCGGGCTGCCCGCGGACGCGGAACTGCCGCTCAGCCTGCTTGCTGAACTGCCTTATCTCCTGCGGCAGAGCGCCAAGCTGACTCTGACTCTGGCTGGGAACGCCGTACTGGATATTGAAGCCGGTGATGCCACCGGCGATTTTTATGGTCTGGCCGTGGATATCGGCACCACCACGGTGGTTGCCTATCTACTCAATCTGCAAAACGGCGAAATGCTGCAAAGCCGCGCTGTGACCAATCCCCAATGGGTGTACGGCGCCGATGTGATCTCCCGTATCTCCTTCGCGGCGGCAAGCCGGGAAAACACCACCGAGATTCACGCTCTCATCCTGAACTGTTTCAACTCGCTGGCTTGCAGCTTGGCGGAAGCCGCCGGCGTCAACCTGCGGCATATCTACGGGGTGAGCGTCGTCGGCAATACGACCATGAGCCACCTTTTCCTGGGGGTCTGCCCCCGCAGCCTGGCCCTGGCGCCCTTTACACCGGTGTTTATCGGCTCTCCGGCTTTTACCGCCGCCGACCTGAACCTCGCGGTGAATTCTCGAGCCCGGGTCTGGCTACTGCCTAACATTGCCGGGCACGTAGGTTCGGACATCACTGCCGGCATCCTGGCAACCGGCATCCTGCAGGCTCCCGGCTATCATCTGCTGATCGATATCGGCACTAACGGGGAAATCGTCCTCACGGGCGGTGAGCGGGGCGTAGCCTGCTCCACGGCGGCCGGACCAGCTTTTGAGGGCGCCACCATTTACCAGGGAATGCGCGCCGCGGACGGGGCCATTGAAAAAATAACCCTGGACGGCAGCCTGAGGATTCAGACCATCGGAAATGAGCCGCCAGTAGGCATCTGCGGCTCTGGAGTCATCGACGGTATCGCCGAACTGGTGGAAGCCGGAATCATCGAAAAAAGCGGCCGCATGGCCGAACCGGAAGAACTTCAGACGCTGAATCTGCCACCAGAAACAGCCGCCCGGCTGCGTGATTCAGCAGCCGGGCAACGGCGGGAATTTGTACTCAGTTACCGGGAGGGCGCCGAGGATATCGTGCTGACCCAGAAGGATGTCCGCGAAGTGCAGATGGCGAAAGGGGCCATTGCCGCCGGCGCCAAAATTCTGCTGGATCACTTTGGCGTCGACCCTGCTGATTTAACCTGCGTTCACCTGACCGGCGCTTTCGGTAGCCACATTGATATTGCCAGCGCCTTGCGTATAGGGCTTCTGCCCACGGTTCCCAGCGAAAAAGTCGTCTCTCTCGGCAACGCCGCCGGTATCGGTGCTTGTCTGGCCTTGCTTTCGGTCAAAACCCGGGATGCGGCCCGTGCGGCGTGTGAAAGCGTCGGGCATATAGAACTCTCGGTGTGTCCGGAGTTTCCGGATGAGTATATCAACGCCATGGGCTTCGAGAATCAGGACAGTGAATAAGTTGCCTGCAGATACTCAAAGGTAAGTGGCACCCTGGTCCGGTCGTCCCCCAGCAGAAGCTCCCTGTAGCCACTTTCAAACAACATCTTGCGGCACCGGGCCATGTCCATGCCGCGGCTACCGGTGGTTTCCGGGTTGATGTCCCGGGGATTGGCGCCGCTTTCAGCAAAAATATTGTTAGCGCCCGATGTACAGCCCAATAGATTCGGTTCATGGACGGCGATATAGTGGCAATTGGGTACGCTCAGGGTCGTCAGGGCCACAACGGCTACTAGATGAGCCAGGCGCAGTTCGCTGATCTGACCGTGTGACGCCAGCGGTGTGCCGGGGACAGCGACCCGGCGCATGGCCGCGTGGTAATCGGCGCTCAAATCGACGCCAAGGAAGATATTCTCCGCCAGTTCCTCGGGCGTGTGCTCAGGCCCCACCGGTTCCAGGCAGGTATAGAGTTTGAGTCCGGCCGCTTTAACATTCTCCATTGTACGGATGCGATCCTTGGGAGAAAATTTGGTCTGCGCACCTTCGCCGAGCCGGCACACGTGGTAGACGCCATAAACGCCGGCCGCCTTCATTTCCCGGAACCCATCAAGACTTGTATCACCCACATTGACCCAGATCTGCGCCTCCGGACGGAGGATATTCCTGACATTTGCCACAACCTGCAAAAAATGCTCCGGGTCGTAGGTATGCATCGTCATCAGGCAAAGCCCGTACAAATCACCGTACTCACTGAACTGCCGCGTCTTCAGCTCCAACTCCTCCCGGCTCATACGGTATTCGCCAAAGCCGGTGGTCGCTTCGGCAAAAGCACAGAAGGCGCAGCCACCGGCGCATGGTTTGACATCCACGCCGATCTGCCCGATGATCAGGCCGGCGTTCCCGTGCATCCGCCGCCGGATGTCCGAAGCGGCGGCCCGCACCAAACCGGCTTCCAGGGAACACTCATCCATGGACAAGAGGCTTATGCAGTCCGTTTTGCTGAGAGCGGCGCCTCCATAGGCTTTTTTTAAAATCTCCCGCACCCTTGACAGCAAATTATTATCCATACCATTTCCTCCTACAATATAATTATCCATGCCAGTTTTCCTACTAATAATATATTACTTCAACCAGCATATATATCTGTAACTCCCGCTACAAATGCGTGAAATTTTTGAAAATTATCTCAATATCTGTAGCTCTTGATACGGATAAAGTGATCGGCGTGCGTTATATTTATTATAGCGCGCAGATAGGCAAAACGAATTTCGGTCAGTTTCAGACATCTTTATTGCGGCAAAGAAAGTGAGATGATGCAATGAACGGTAAGGAGATGATCACCGGTATCTTGGGGCACGAAACGGTGCCACGTCCCGGTTGGATTCCTTTCGCCGGCATTCATGCCGGCAAACTGAAGGGTTACAATGCTACGGAAGTGTATTCAAACAGCGACAAACTCTTTGAATCGCTCATGGAAGTGAACAAGGTTTACAATCCCGACGGGCAGGTGCTGTTGTTTGATCTGCAGCTGGAGGCTGAGATTCTCGGCTGTCAGATAGCCTGGACCGTGAACAATCCACCCTGCGTGACCGGCAGCCCCCTGGAGGAAACAGACGAGATTCCCACCCGCATGCTTACGAAAGAAGATGGTCGCCTGCCCATGGTCATCGACGTCGCCCGGCGTATGAAAAAAGCCGTAGGCGACAAAATAGCGCTCTACGGTCTTCTTTGCGGTCCCTTCACCTTAGCTACCCATCTGCGCGGCACAAAGTTTTTTCGTCAACTCAAAAAAGACCCGGATTATGTGGAGAAGCTACTGGTCTACACCACCGAGATAGCGCTCTCGATGTGTCAACTCTACATTGATGAAGGCGTCGATGTGATCGTCCCCGTTGACCCTGTGGTCTCGCAGATTTCCGTAGACCACTTTGACAGGTATCTGGCTAAGCCCTACAAGCGGATATTCGACCATATTCGGACTCAGAAGGCTTTTTCCTCCTTCTTTGTCTGCGGCAACGCCACTCATATCATCGAGCTGATGTGTCGGAGCGGTCCTGATTCCATCTCTATCGACGAAAATGTGGACATCAGCGGAGCGAAGCAAATCACCGACCGTTACAATGTGGTCATCGGCGGCAATATTCCGCTGACGACAATCATGCTCTTTGGCACCCAGATGGACAACATGAAGGCCACTATTGATTTAATCGATCGCCTGGGCGACTGCACAAAGAACGTCATCATCGCCCCCGGCTGCGACATGCCCTACGCCACGCCAATTGAAAACACGATCGCCGCCTCTCATGCCGTTTTGCAGACCGCCAAAGCCCGGGAAATGGTGGCTAATTATGAAATGAGCGACCTGGACGTTGACGTTGAGCTGCCTGATTACGCCAGTTTGAAAAAGCCGCTGGTGGAGGCCTTCCTGCTTGATCCTCTGGCTTGCGCCGCCTGCACCTATATGCTGGCGGTGGCTATGGAAGCGCAGGCTCACTTCGGCGATAAGGTCGAAGTGGTGGAGTACCGGTATAACAACCTGAAGGACATCTCCCGCACCAAGAAAATGGCTGTCAAGCAACTGCCCAGCCTGTATATCAACGGCCAGCTGAAATATTCCTCGCTGATTCCGAACCTGGATGATTTGATCAAGGAGATAGAGGAGGTCATATAAGATGTTTTCAAGCAGCCCGTTTGCCAGGCAACCCTGGCGCGGCCTTATGGGAACGGCTTTCATTGTTTTCATCGCACTGGTCATCTCCTCCAGTCAGAACATGGACACTTTCGGCGGCATTTTCACTCTGCTGACCATGTCTTTTATCCCGATGCTGGCGGTAATCTGTAATGTCTGGCATACCCAGTTTCCTTCCACCGAAAACATAAAGCAGCCTTGGAAAGGCCTCTTACTGCTGTTCTTCATCATCATCTACGGCATCTTAGTGACTTACGCAATCCGCAACTTTATGTGCGGCGGTGTTCCCCAGCCGGTGGGCAACCTCTACGCCACTATGGTCGTGATGACGATGTTCTTCTTCGTTGTGGCCTTCGACACCTGGCCTTACCAGAAAATGCCGCTGCCGGCCCGGGGCTTTCTGACCCTCGTGACCGTCTACGTGCTGGCTTGGATTTTCCTCAGACTGTTCAACTTCAGTATGCTGAGTTATCCCACCGGCGTCAATCCATCCCCGGGCGCCGTACCCTTCTACGCGCCGGGCGGACCCTTTGAGGCCTTTGCCTCCATCGCGCCTACGGGACCTTTGCCTTGGGAAATGGCCGTCGCCTTTATCATGTGGGCTGTCATCATCATGTGGTCTCTGGTCATGCTGGGCATGTGGCCGTTCAGCAAGTTCAAACTGCCGCAGCCGCTCTTTGGTCTGGCAGTACTCGCTACCTGTCTGGCGCTGAGCTTTGTCCTCTACAAAATCGTGGTGGACACCCTGCATGTGGAGCCTCTGATGTGGCTGAACTATGGCGTCTGTTACTGCTTCGGCATCTTTATGATCATGATGATGCTGCAGATGTGGCCGGGCCGTCTCGTCTCTCCGGTTCTGGGCGGAGCGCTGAACCTGCTGCTCTGCGTCGGTATCGGCGCTCTGGCCAACAAATTGGTCTGGGCTTTCTGCTACTGGCATTTCGGCGAAACCATGGCCTATCCCAATGGGGTTTTTGCCGCAGCCGGCGTGATGCTGGGTCTGAGCTTCCCCATGTGGGGCGCTTACGGCGACCTGTTTGAGTTTTGGCCGATGCCGGCGCCTGCCGGGGCTGAACCCGTTGCCAGCGAAGCCGAAGCTACGGAATAAAGAAAAAGAAATAATTGAAAGGAGGTATGCGCGTGACTGCCGCACCTTTGCATGAAATTCATTACACGATCTGTCCCGTGGGCAACGCCACCTACCTGGCTGTCAAAAAACAAATGATCCACGAGGGGATGCAGCCTTTTGGTATTACACCGGTGCTGCTCCAATCTCTGGCCGAGCCTTACTGGTCAGCCCATTTTGACCACCATGACGAGCTCCTGTTTCGGGAAGGTGGCAATATACCGCCGCTGTGGACAAAAGCTAAAGGCGCGGACACCCTGTTGGTCGGCATCTGCATCCTCAGACAAAAGCAGCATATCATTGCCCTCAAGGACGCTCCCTTTAACAGCGTGGAAGAACTGCGCGGTCGCCGGATTGCCATTCCCGCCCACCCTAACTCCCCCATCGACTTCCACAAAGCAACGGCTGAGCATGGCTTCAAGATCGCGCTGCAAGCCCGCGGTGTAACTGTTGACGAAGTTGAATCCAAGGTTATCCAGGGCGAGCGAACCTTTGTCACCAACTCCTGGAACCACGGCCCATGGAGCGCCACCACCGACGACAACACCATTGATCTGGACTCGGTAGGTGAAATTCACGCCCTCAATAATGGTGAAGTGGACGCCGTCTATATCAAACTGTCGCTCTTGCAGGCGCTCTTGGAGACCAGAAAATACAAGGTTCTTCTCGACCTCAGCGCCGACCCGTCCCTCCTGATGCCTATCAACAATGAATTTCCTAATGTACTGACCGTGAGCCGGAAATTTGCCGTCGAGTACCCTGAGGTGGTGGTTGCCTATCTGAAGCAGCTGCTTTTGGCGGCGGAATGGGCCAAGACCAACAAAGACGAAGCGGCGGCGATCCTAGCAGAGCAGACCTACGGTTCCCTGGATCATTTCTATGGCTCCTACCAAAGTGATTTCAACGAGCATCTGACCATCAACTTCTCCACCGAAAGCATAGCCGCTCTGGAAGGCCAGAAGAGATTTCTTTACGACTACGGCTACCTGGAGCGGAATTTCCCCCTGGATTCCTGGATTGACGACTCGTACCTGAAAGCCGCCCAGCGGGACATAGAAGGGGGGCGATGAAGCACACATATATCTGGGCAGATTTGCTTCAGCAGAACCGGAATTTAGAAGAAACAAATGAAAGGGGACATGAAAATGTCGAAAGAAGCCATTTTCAAGCAACTGAGCCACGCGGTATTTGATGGGGACGACGATCTGGTGGTGGAGGCGGCAGAAGCCGCAATCAAAGAAGGCATTGACGCCACCGAAGCAATCATTGAAGGTCTGGCCGCCGGTATGACCAAGGTCGGCGAGTACTATGAAAAACAAAAATATTTCCTGCCTGAAGTGATTATTTCAGCGGAAACTTTCAAGCAGGGCATCAAGATACTGGAACCTCATCTCAGCAAGGACATAGCCAGCCCGGGCACGGTGCTCATGGGTACGGTCATCAGTGACGTGCATGATATCGGCAAAAACATCGTGATCATCATGCTTAGCGCCTCCGGCTTTAAGGTCATCGACCTAGGCAAAGATGTGCCGCCCGAAGCATTCGTCAACAAAATCAAGGAAGTTGGCAAAGTCGATATCGTGGCGATGTCCGCCCTGATGACCACCTCGATGATGGGCATGCAGGACGTGGTCGAGGCTCTGAAGAAGGAAGGTCTGCGCGACAAAGTGAAGATCATGGTGGGTGGCGCGCCGGTTTCCCAGCGTTTTACCGATGATATCGGCGCCGACGGCTACGCGGGCGACGCGGTTGAAGGCGTCCGGGTGGCCAAACGTCTGGTAGGGGTTCAGTGATCAAAGTGCCTGATGGGGCGCAGCCGCGTAGCTGCCGTGGGGTGTGGCTTAGTCTTAACTGTAACGAAGAATTATTGAGGAGGAAATTTTGATGAGTACCGAGCAAATGACCTGCAAAGAGCGTGTGCAGGCTGCGGTTAAATACGAGGATATCGACAGGCTGCCGGTCTTCAAGGGCTATTTTTCCCCGGCCAGACTGGTTGACCGGAAAATGAATTACAGCTTTTTCACTGACGCTGAGGCCATAGCTGAAGCCTGTTGGCAGGCCTGGAAGTATTTTGATGACGACGGCATCCATCTCCTGGACGGCGGCTTCATGGAGGAAGAATTCGGCGCCGACTCGATATGGCCGGAAAACAACTATCCGATGATCAATCATATCTTAGTCACCGATCATGAGGCAGCCGATGCGCTTAAGGAACCGGATCCCTACAAGGACTCTGTTTTTACCGCCATTTTGAAGGCTACTGAGATCCTGCGCAAAAAGGCCGGCGACGAAGTCATGGTCTGCGGCTTTATTAACGGCACCTTCAACTATGCTGCCCGGCTCATGGGCACGGAAAACATGATGAATTATCTGGCTACCGATCCGGAGCTGGTACACAAGGTCTGCCGCAAAGTGGCCGACGCTCAGGTCCGCTATGCCAAAGCCTACGGCGAAGCGGGCATTGAGCTGATTTTCATGCCTGACGCCACCTCGGCGCCGGCTTGCATTTCCCCCAAGACTTATGGTAAAATGGCCTTGCCTTATCTCAAGGAAGCGGTCAAAGGTTTCCAGGATGCCGGCGCCTTAGCCATGTACCATCCCTGCGGCGGTGAGTATCCCATCATTGACCAGATCGGCCAGACCAAAGCAGACATCTACTATTTCAGCGAACTGGTGGAGCTGGACGTGGCTCAGAAGATCTTCGTGGATCGGGCGGCGGTGGCCGGCACGGTCAACGGCTCCCGGGAGTTGTTTCTGGGTACGCCCGAGATTGTGGACGAGCATGTCAAAGGCATCATCGACAGGCTGAAATACCGAACCGGCGCCATTATCATGCCGGGCTGCGGACTGTCCCCCAACTGCAAGTATGAAAATGTAAAGGCCATGGTCGACGCCACCAAGGAATACGGCAAAAATTAGTATTCCGGTAATCCTTTATCCGTACGGGGCGGGCTTGCCTGCCCCGTGGTTTTCTTTCCCCACAGGGAACACCCGGAGGTGGAACATGGAAAACAACGTAGACCTCTATCTGATCACCGGTTTTCTCGGCGCAGGCAAGACCACGTTTCTGCAAAATCTGCTGACTCAGCCTTTGGGCAGCAGAGTCGGCGTCATCATCAATGAGTTTGGCCAGCTGGGGGTGGACGGCGCCATCCTGAAAAAAGGCGATTTTGAGATGGTGGAAATCAACAACGGCTCTATCTTCTGCTCCTGCATCAAAGGTGACTTCATCGCGGGGCTTTTAGCCATGCTCGGGCAACCCATTGACCTGATGCTGATCGAGGCCTCCGGTATGGCGGATCCTTTCGGCATGCAAGGCTTCCTGGAAAACCTGGACGGAGCACTGGATCACCATCCGGAGATCAAACGCCGCTATACATGGAAAGGTTCAGTCTGCCTGATCGACGCGCTCTACTTCGACGACTATTTCGGCTCCTTTCCCGCTTTGGAGAAGCAGGTGCAGAAAAGCTCGCTGATCATCGTTAACAAGACCGACCTGGTGGAGCCGGCACAGTTGGATGCGCTACACGCTGAACTCCGAAAACTCAACAGCGACGCCCGCATCCACGACACTACCTTCGGCCGGGTTCCCTGGGAGCTGCTCCGGCAGGCGGTGGATCCGGCACGGGGCGCGGTGGGTGACACGATCAATACCTGCGATGTCCGCCCTGCCTATTATTCACTGGGCTTGGCGGAGAGTATCGCGACTGAGAGTTTCACGGCTTTCCTCAAAGCTATGGCCTCGGACGCCGTCCGGGTCAAGGGGTTCTTCCGTGATGAAAACAGCCGGTCAATGTATGCTGATGTGGTAGGCCGAAGTATCAGCCTACGTCCGGTCACGGCGGCGGAGGAAGCTCACGGCGTCAAATATGAGCTGGATCTCATCGGCAGTGATCCGGACAGCTTTGAACAATCCGTGGAAAATGCTTGGCAGAGTGTCTTCCCCGAACGCGCAATTATCCGCTGCGATTAAGGACATTACAAATCGTAAAAAGAAATGCCGCTCAAATCCGAGTTCAGCACAATTGTTGACTTGGATGTTTTTTTGATCACGTCCAGTTCCTTCAGACGCTTGAACGTCCGCGCCACTGTCACCCGGTGCAGACCGCAAATCTGCGCCAGTTCCTCCTGGGTGGTTTTGACGACGATCAGCTCATTGTTGTCAACGCCCTGATCAATGGCAAAGCAAACCAGCACCTTAAAAATGATCTGGGTCGGGTTCAAGTGCCAGACTTCTGTTAATTCATTAACCAGCGAGTATACCCGTTGCGAAATATACTTCAGATAAAGATCGAAATACACCTTCTCGGACATCAGAAGATTGGTGAATGCCTCTAAGTTGATAATGAAAATGTAGCAATCGGTCAGGGCTCTGACCGCCATCGTAGCTTCCTGATCAAGCATTCCGGGCGCGTCGTTGAAAAACCAGGGAGCCTTGCAAAAATAAATGGTCTTTTCCAGACCATTCTGATCGATAACCGTAGTCACTGTCTTGCCTTTGCTTAGGAGGTGTACGCCGGAGATGGGGTCGCCGATATTGGTTATCGCCTCACCTTTTTTGAAGTGCCTTTTGGTGCCGATTTTCAGGCAAGCCTTCTCAAAGCCGGCGAAATTCTCCTCTTGCAGGGAAATAAAAGGCCAGAGGGTAAATCTGTTTTTCATATCCTGGGTATTCAAAATCATTGTTTTCCTCCACGTCTTATACCGACCCGCGGAGCATCAGTCACCCTGGCGACTATAACACAATGAAATAGCTATACCATACAGGCTGGCTATAAGCAAGAATGTTTCGTAGTAAACTGTTGTGATTCGTAAACTCGCAAACCGTTTTGTATTGTAAAGTTTCGTAAACTGAAAAACCAGTCATGGCAATAAAACCTAATAATCCACATATTGTGTATTCGACACTCTGGCGATGAATCCTGCCGGTTTTTTACACCCCTAGCGCAATAGTTTCATTGAATGTCGGTTGCAATTCACTTGTCTGAGTTCTTTATCTATTACATAGTCCCAGAATCGCTTGCCGAACGCCGGGTTCAGTATCTTAAACTGGAATTTCATTCGCCATTACCTCCGTGCGTTTCCTCGAACTCCGCAGTCCACTCGGCCAATTTGCGCTGCAACAAAGCCTTATCCGGCAGATAGAGGCTGTATTCCGAGGCGTAGATATTGCTGTCTTGCGGGAGCGTCAACTCGACAATATTGTCGTTCTTTTCTTGGCAGAGCAGGATGCCGACCGACGGCTTCTCAAAATCCTTCTTGACATAACGGTCAAAGTAGTTGACGTACATTTGCATCTGCCCCAAGTCCTGATGGTGGAGTTCGCCAGTCTTTAGGTCGATGAGGACATAGCATTGCAAAAGGCGGTTGTAAAAGACCAAGTCGACAAAGAACGACTTTTCGTCAAAGGCAAACCGTTTCTGGCGAGCCTCAAACAGAAAGCCCTTGCCCAGTTCGAGAAGAAACTTCTGCAAGTTGGCGATTATCGCCAACTCCAAATCAGACTCGGAATACGCCGAGTTTTGCTCCAAATCAAGGAACTCGAGTACGAGCGGGCTTTTCAGCATATCGCGGGGCTTTTCCATCGTCTGCCCCTCAATAGCAAGGCGCATCACCTCATCCTTGTCGCGCGACAAAGCAAGCCGCTCATATAAGCTGCTGTCGATTTGCCGTTTCAACTGTCTGACTGTCCACTGCTGGCTTGCCGCCTCGATTTCATAAAAGCGGCGGGAATCGGCGTCCTTGATTCTCATCAGAATCAGGTAGTGCGTCCAGCTCAACACGAATTGGGCAGGTAGCAACTGCCCAATTTCAGATTCGCTAATCAATGATTGGCGAATTGAAGGCGAGTACACTTGGTAAAACTGTCTCGCGTTTTTCAGGTTGCCGACCGACCAGCCTTTGCCGCAACGCTCGGTCAAGTACGCCGACAACTCGTCAAGCAATTTCTTTCCGTATGCCGCACGGTTTGCCCCGGACTGCTCCTGTTCGACAATCAATCGCCCGACCTCATAATAGGTCACGCACATAGCCACGTTCACCGAACGCTCGATGTGAGTCCTTGCCTGTTCTACAATTTTCGCAATACCGTCGAAAAATTCGGGCATGGAAACTACGCTGTCATCCAATTCGCTAATCGTTGATTTGCGAATCTCGCTTTTCGGGTTCATCTTCTCATCCATCACAGCACCCTCCATGTTCCTCAATTCCTGCTTTCCGGCGGCAAAGCTACCGCCTGCAACCCGGTTTCGTCCAGGTAGGCGACGACGCGTTTCGGGGCCAATACGGCGGGGTCGTAGCGCGCCGCCAGTTCCAAAGCCCGTACGTTCGTGATCGCGCTCGCCAGGTCAAGCGGAATATCCATGTCCGGCATCATTTCGACCACGCTGAAAGGGATTTCCGTTTTTTTCGCCCTCTCGACCAGCATATCCAGGGCGGTCACGCCGTCCAGGTTATAAAAAACACTGTCATAGGTGAATGGCGTTGCGGCGGTGTAACCGATCAGGGAAAAACCGCCCTCCTGGCAGGCGCCCTCGACAATCGCCGCCCCCAGCGCCCCGCCGTCCAGCGCCTTGACCCCGGGCAGGGCGGCTTTGAGCCCCGCTTCGCTCCGGCTGAGCCTTTCCAGCTTCTGAATGGCCTCCTCCAGCATATGGGGCTGAAAAGTCGGCAAGTCGCCGCCCACGATAATCAGAGCGTCGGCCCGCCGGTCGTCCGCGCCCCGGCGCAGAATATAATCGGTCGCATATTGCATACAGTCGTTGAAATGCCCGCCCTCGTCGGCAAAAATCCCGGCCAGTTTTTCCGGCTGCGCCAGCCCTTGCAGCATTTTTTCCAAATATTCCCTCTCGCCGTCCCGGTCATGGCAGAGCCAAAGCTCCCGCTCACCCAGGGTCTGACAAGCCTCGATGACGTCCAGCACCATGGCTTCATAGAGATCTTTCGCTTCCTTTTTGGTCAAAATCCCGCCCTGGGCCTGGGTCAACCGGGTTTTCACCACGCCTTTCCTCGGGATTTTCGTGAACACCATCAACACCGTTTTCATGCTTTTTCACCCTCCTGCTTCATAGACCATTGGCTGCGAATCGCAGACCGCCGCCTGCGGGCAGCCGTCGCATTGCTCCCGGAAAGGCTCCGGCACCCGGGCGAAAGCGCAGGGGGTAAAGCCGTGTTTGGCGTAAAAGCCCCGCGCCGCCCCCCGCGCCACCGTCGTAATCTCAAAGGCCGGCCGGGGAAGCGGCTCTTTTTGCCGGGCGCAGCGCCACGGGTTATGCAGGATTTCTCTGAGCAGCGCGCCGCCAAAACCCCCGCCCCCGGCCGCCGCCGCGCAAATAACGGGCAGGTAAAACCGTCCCGCCTGCCACTCGTCCAACCGCGCCGCCGCCACCGGCGCGTTTTCCCTGCCGGCGCGCAAAACCAGGAGCTCCGTCACGGCGTCCGGCCAGCCGAGCCCAAAAGGCGCCATGAGTTCGCCCAGGGCGGATTCCTCGCTTGGGGCGGCAAAACCGACCCGCCTGTCCAAAAATGCCGTCTTCCCAACCGCCTTTCCTCAATGTCCTGCCAGAATTATATCATATGATTTTTTTTATTGCCATAAGAAAAGCGGGACACTTGGGGACGGTACGATTTTGTCACATCCACTTAGGGACTGTTGATAAATAACTTGTGCAGTTGACGCAGCAATTTTGTGCTCTGGCAAGGCGCCAGGTTCCGCTAATACTGGCTGTATTTGCGGGTTCTGGCAACGCAGCCAGAGTGC
>JAISWK010000124.1 GCA_031270805.1 Gracilibacteraceae bacterium | reverse complement strand
CGCGGTTCGCGCCGCCGCGACGGTCAGAAAATTGAAAAACGCCGTTTCGTCCGCGACCTGCGTCAAATCTCTTATATCGCGCTGCAGATAAGTGTTGATATACGAGCGGTAAAAATCCGGGAGCTCCGGCGGGTTTTCTCCGTAGAGAACGGGCATGGAACCCCTGAAAATGCGCGAGTATATTTCGATCAGTCCCATTTTGCTCGTTTTTTCGATTCGGGCGAGCAGTCTGTCCCGCGCGGTGGAAAAAACCTCGGAGGGAACGCCGGCGATTTCACTCTGCGACAGTCCGAGCATATGGACAATGCCCACCCGTCCGGCGAGGGATTCGCTCACGTTCTTCATCATATGAAACGCCTGAGAGCCTGTCAACCAAAACTCGCCGTTTTTGCGGCTTTTATCGGCGTAGATTTTGATATACGGCAGAATTTCGGGCGCGTACTGGATTTCATCAATGAGCAGCGGCGGGGTGTACCGCTGCAAGAACAGCGCGGGGTCCCTTTTGGCGGTCGCCCGGACGTCGGGGTCGTCCAGCGTAACGTACCTTCTGCCGTCCTCCGCAAGATGTGTGAGCAACGTCGTTTTTCCCACCTGCCTCGGGCCTGTAACAAGCAAAACGGGAAAAGATTCCGATATTTTTTTTACTGTATCCTCCAACGCGCGCCGTATATACATGACGGCCCCTTTCGGCAATAATAAAATCATATTTTAGTATAGCCGAAAGTTAACGCTTTGTCAAGAGAATCTCGTCGCGGGGGCTGAAATTACCGGCGCTATCCTGAGTGCGCGGTCGCCTTAGACAATCGTACAAAATTTATAGTAAAAATTTTAGTTGAAATCTTGGGAATTTCATGGTAAAATAAGCCCGTCAAAGCAATACGGAGAAAGGAAGTGATAAAACTTTGAGTGATTTTGACGCCATTATTGTCGGTGGCGGTTTGGCCGGCTTGACGACCGCTTATTTACTGGCCAAAGAAAGCGCGGAAGTTTTGTTGATTGAGCGAGGCAATTTTGCCGGCGCCAAGAATATGACCGGTGGGCGGTTATATAGTCACAGTTTGGAGAAGATTTTGCCGGGCTTTGCGGGGGAAGCGCCTGTGGAACGCCGCGTCACCCGGGAGAAAGTCAGTCTCATGACCGGAGACAGCAGCGTCACAGTGGATTATTTTTCCCCGGGACTGGCTCAGCCCGGGCAGGACTCGTACACCGTCCTGCGGGCCGATTTTGACCAGTGGCTCGCCGGTCGGGCGGAAGCGGAAGGGGCTCAGATCGTGACCGGGATCAAGGTGGACGACATCCTGATCCGGGACGGTCAGGTCAGGGGGATTGTCGCCGGCGGCGACGAAATGGAAGCAGATGTCACCGTCCTGGCCGACGGAGTAAACTCGCTCCTGGCCCAAAAGCTGGGGCTGCGGGCCGAACTGCCGCCGCAACAGGTGGCGGTTGGCGTGAAGGAACTGATCGCCTTACCGGCTTCCGTCATTGAGGATCGATTTCAATGTCGCACGGGGGAAGGCACGGCCTGGCTCTTTGCCGGCCAACCTTCCGGCGGCCGGGTCGGGGGCGGATTCCTGTATACGAACAAGGAAAGTGTGTCCCTGGGCGTCGTATGTACCTTGAGCGATCTCATCGCGGGAAACGCCACCCTGCCCCAGCTCCTGGAAAATTTCAAGCGCCACCCGGCCGTCGCGCCGCTCGTGGAGGGCGGCAAGTTGATTGAATATTCCGGGCACCTGGTGCCGGAGGGCGGTCTGGCCATGATCCCCCGCCTTGTGACCGACGGCGCTCTCATCGTCGGCGACGCGGCGGGATTTTGTATCAACTTGGGCTATACGGTGCGGGGGATGGATTTTGCCGTGGGTTCGGGAGAATATGCGGCGCAAGCGATCCTACAGGCCAAGCAGGCCGGGAATTTCAGCGCCGAGAGCCTGGACGCCTACCGGAGCGCGCTGGAGGAGAGCTTTATCATGCAGGACATGAGGCTCTACCATAAATTCCCCCATTTTATGGAAACTACGCCCCGTATTTTTGCCGGCTACCCGGAGATGGCCAGCGACCTAATGGCGCAGCTCTTTGTCGTCGACGGGCAGCGACCGCAGCCGCTGTATAAGAAAGCCGGCCGCAGCCTGAAAACCGTGGGGACGCTGAACCTGATCTTGGATGCGCTGAGGGGGGTACGCGCTTTATGAGCATAGTGAATGTCGATGAAAAACTGGGCGTCGACAAGTTTCATGTCGACGAGGGCAACGCCCATATCGTTCTGAGGGAGAGTCCGGATCTGGCGGAGTACCACAAACTGTTTCTGGCCTGTCCGGCCGGGTTGTACAAAATAGACGACAACGGCGTCTGCCGTTTTGACTGCGCCGGTTGCCTGGAGTGCGGCACCTGCCGGGTGCTTTGCGGAGATACGCTCCTGACCAAGTGGGAGTTCCCGGCCGGAGGCATGGGCGTGGAATTCCGCTACGGTTAGGAACTGTTGATAAATAACTTGTGCAGTTGACGCAGCAATTTTGTGCTCTGGCAAGGCGCCAGGTTCCGCTAATACTGGCTGTATTTGCGGGTTCTGGCAACGCAGCCAGAGTGCAAAAGGGCAA
Organism: Gracilibacteraceae bacterium; assembly: GCA_031270805.1. Classification (GTDB taxonomy): domain Bacteria; phylum Bacillota; class Desulfitobacteriia; order Desulfitobacteriales; family Syntrophobotulaceae; genus JAIRRL01. Next base: position 11,400 of record JAISWK010000124.1, on the reverse strand, counting down.
GTCAAATGTATAAGTAAGTTATTTGAGGACAGTTCCTAAATACCAAAAAAGGGGAAATATACTATGTTGGTGGCCAAATGAACAACCAAACCAAGGTTATCAGCCTGATTGCCACCGGCGGGACCATTGCTTCCCTGCCGACGGCTAATGGTGACTATATTGCCCAACTGAGCGGGGCGCAGCTCGTAGCCGGACTGGAAAACTCCGCAATTGCGGGCATCCGGGCCACAACACTGTGGAACAAAAACAGTTACGCCCTGGATCTATCCGACTTGCCGGTTCTGGCGGCGGAAGTCCAAAAGAACATGGCGGACGATACCGTTCGCGGCATTGTGATCACGCACGGCACGGATACGCTGGAAGAGACAGCCTTCTTTCTAGCCTTGGTCACCCCGCCGCACAAGCCCGTCATATTGACTGGGGCTCAGCTCACAGCCGGCGTCCAGGGCGGCGACGGGCCGCTCAATATAACGGACGCCGTCACAGCGGCCGGAAAGACGGAACTTAAGGCTTTGGGGCCGCTTATTTGCTTTGCCGGATTTTTGTATGACGCCCGGGATGCGGTTAAAACGGATTGTGCGGCCTTGCAGGCTTTTGACGCCCCGGGTTGGGGTCCGGCCGGAAGAGTGGATGGGGACAAAGTGTATATCGCCCGTCTGCCGCGCCCGCGGCCTGGGCTTGGCTTGGCCGAACCCGCTGCTGTTCTGTACCTGCGCCTGGCGTTGGGTTTTACAGGGGAGGAGCTCTTGCGTTGTGCGGCGGGATATCGGGGCGTCGTCCTCGAAGCCTTCGGGCGGGGCGACGCGCATCCCACGGTGGCCAAGGCGGTTGCCGAACTGGTGGCGTCCAACGTCCCGGTGGTGCTGACCAGCCGCTGTGCCAAAGGTTTTGTCAAAGCGGTCTATGGGAACGGCGGGGGCCGTGAGCTGGTGCGGGCGGGCGTGTGGCCGGCGGGCGATCTGAGCGGGGAAAAGGCCCGTTTGCTTCTGGCTTTGGTAGTTGCGGGCGGCTTTAATGCTGAGCGGGGCCGGCAGCTGTTTCTGGACTGGGGGAGTCCGTGAGAGTACCCCTCTGCCGACGCCCCAGTTCCCATTTGCGTTCTCCGATTCTTCTGCGCAAATTCTGCATTTTTGCTCAGTTCAGGGCCATGACCGCCCCTGCGGCAGGCCGGCAGCAAAACCAGCCCCAGGATCAGCATTCCCGCCGGGGGCGTTTTGCGCAACTTCGCAATCGGCAATTCATTCGTTTATCGCTTCAATACCTTGCCGCTTCAGTTATTCCAGATAATTCCTCTTGTTCTGAAGAATATCAGGTGAATGACCTTTCCAGTCCTTCACTTCGCCGACAATTCGCAACGGCTCACGGGTTCGGTATGATTTTGTGGGATTGCCCGGAAATTTCTGATCGGTCACATTGGGATCATCGTCAATGGAGCCACAAAGTTGGCCTTTTTGCCGGAACCATAATTGAAGTTGCACCCTGCTGTCAGCAAATCTCCGATTTTAAGGTCGGCTTTTTCGCCGTCGCCTCTTTGTATCCCCTGCCCCAATCCTCCATGGCGGCGATAATCGGGCGCATGGTCTCGCCGAGTTCGCTCAAGGCATATTCAACGCGCGGCGGCACTTCAGGGTAAATGGTGCGGGTAATTATGCCGTCTTGCTCCATTGCCCGCAAACTGTCGGTCAATACTTTTTGACTGATGCCGTCAAGGCTTTTTCGCAACTCCCCAAATCGCTTTGGCCCGGTCAGTATATCCCGCAAGATAAGCAATTTCCACTTGCTTCCAATTATGTCTACCGTCGTTGCTACCGGGCAGGTGGGAAGATTCTTCTTGGCAATCATAGTGCGAGCCTCCAATACATATATGCTACCCAATATCCCTATTTGAGTGTTGATTTCCATATAAGTATAGCACAACTTTATGAAGTATTCGAGGGGTACGGAATTTTTATGGCAGAATATTCGGCGCAACAAAGTACCTATATTTTTTGCGTGTTATCAAAATATTGCTTGACATACGGCAATGGGTTATGCTATTATACACATAGATAATATTATTCGGAGGTACTGCTATGCGAATGAGCTATATGAAACTTTGGCATTTATTGCTTGATAAGGGCATTAACAAGACTGCCCTTATGAAAGCTACAGGGATTAGCACAACCTCTATGGCAAAGCTTTCAAAAGGCGAAAACTGCTATACTGACATACTCGTCAAGGTCTGCACCGTGCTGAAATGCCAACCGGGCGATATTATGGAACTCATTCCTGACGATCCGATAATTAATGACTAACAGGAGGCCATTATGCTAAACGCTGAATCTAATCGGTTGGAGTATAAGCGTGAGCTTAACGATAAGCTCGAACGCTCTGTCGTCGCGTTTCTGAATACGAGCGAGGGCGGCTTGCTTTACATCGGCGTTGAGGACGATGGCAAGCCTTTTGGCGTTCCCAATATCGACTTGGTTCAGAGACAGATTGTTGACCGAATCAAAGACGGTATTTCGCCGTCCGCACTTGGGCTTTATGATGTCGCAGTTGAGAAAGTTGACGGCATAGCCGTAATCAAGGTAATCGTATCCAGCGGGACGGAAAAGCCGTATTATCTGCGCAGTCAAGGACGGTCGGAGAAAGGCTGTTTTATTCGCGTCGGAAATTCTGTGCAACCTATGACGACGCAGATGATTGACGACCTGTTTTCGCGTCACCGCGCCGTGTCGCTTGGCAACATTCCCGCGCCGCGCAAAGAGCTGACATTTGAGCAGCTTGAAATTTACTATCAAGCGAAGAAACTGAAACTGAATGACCGTTTCAAGACATCGCTTGAACTGCTCACACCGGACGGCGGCGACAATTTTGTCGGCTATATGCTTGCTGATGAGAACGGCGTTTCAATCAAAGTTGCGAAGTATGCAGGCACAAACAAGGTTGACCTCATTGAGAATTACGAATATGGTTACTGCTGTCTGATTACGGCTACTAAGAAAGTGCTTGACCGTATGGAAGTCGAAAACCGCACATTTGCAAAAATTACGCCGAAAACGCGAATAGAAAAGCAAATGGTGGACAGTACCGCGCTTAAAGAAGCGGTTATTAATGCCATTGTGCACAACGATTACAGCCGGAACGCCGTGCCGACTGTTGAAATTTTCTCCGACCGAATCACTATAACTTCATACGGCGGTTTACCGGAGGGACTGTCACGCGAGAGTTTCTTTGCGTGTTGCTCAATGCCGCGCAACCGCGAGCTTATGCGTGTTTTCCGCGATGTTGGACTTGTCGAACAACTCGGCTCGGGTATGGGCAGAATTTTGAACGCTTACGACAAAAGTGTTTTCGAGTTCAAGGGTAACTTTCTGATAGTGACATTTCAGTTCGCAGAGGGCTTTGATGTCGCAATCAACGACACGAATGTCGCTAATGGCACTAATGGCACTAATGATGGCGCTAATGGCACTGATGATGGCACTGATGATGGCACTAATGATGGCACTAATGGCACTAATGATGGCACTAATGATATACTAAATGCGTTCCGTGAAAACTCGCGTATTACACTTGACGGAGTTGCGGCAATTACAGGACTATCTCGGAGAACGATTGTGCGAGAAGTTGACACACTGAAAGCATCAGGCAAGCTTATACGCATTGGGTCAACACGCTCCGGGCATTGGGAAGTTTGCATATCTGAATAAAAATGAGAGCGATACTCTCAATCGTTATTACGTTCCACCTTGATAATCCTGCCGTCCTTGCGGGGTTTCGCTGTCGGCGGCTTAATATCAACGGGATAACCCAAGGTTACATGAATTTTGGCCTCGAAAGTTTCGGCAATGCCCCATTCCTTTTGAAGCCTTTGACCGAGTTCGCTTGCGAACGTATCCTCGGCGCGGGCGACGATACAAGAGGCAAACGGATTCCCCAAAATGCTGAACGCGATGCGGTTCCTCAGATTGGCGGCGTTGTCCCACAGGAAGTGGTGGAAAAAAACTTGCCGACATAGTGGCTCATTTTGCTGAGCGGGATATAAATCAAAAGGGGGTATACCAGGCTCAGATGCACGGCGGCCAGGGCTCCGGCCGGCGTATAGGATAGGGTCAGGACGTCCCGCATGGCGAGCCGGGCGGCGTCAAAAGGCGCACCGCCTCCGTACCAGAGGCCAAGGCCGGTAAGAAAGGCCAGCAGCAACAGGGCCAGGTTCAGATATTCCCCGGGGGTGGTGTAAATACGCAGACATTTGTCCGTCAAGCGGCTGCCGCGGCGTAGGCGCCTATCCCAAACAGCATTCATCAATACCTCCCGTTCCTTCTCAGACGATTTTCTTCGCAGTTTTCATTATAGAAAAAACAGGACGGCAAGTAAAATCGTTTTTTTTATTCCACGATTATGATTTGTGATACCACCCGGGTACAGGCCGGAAGAACCGTTCCCGCGCCGGTCTTTTTTCCGTTGCCAAAAAGTTGACGACTCGCCGGTTATTGCCGAAACGATTCTTCACTTTGGGCGCATTATGTTTAATAATAAAATAAATCTTATTTTTCTTTGCGGTTTCGCGTCCGTAAGTCACCAATCAGGATAGAAACACGCGGGGAAAACAGCCAAATAATGGAGGGATGTCTGATGAAAGAAGCGGCCACCAAAAAAATGCTGATTTTAGGCGTTGACGGCCTGGATCCACGGTTCACCAGGTACATGCTGGACAAGGGCGAACTGCCTAACATCCGCAAATACCTGGCCCGGGGCGCGGCCCGGGAGGATCTGGTCATGCTGGGCGGTCACCCCACCGGCACGCCGCCCATGTGGACCACGCTGGCGACGGGTTGCTACGCCAATGTACACGGCATCACCTGCTTCAACCTGGCCTCGGAGCGGGATCTTGATTACTTCGACTACGCCTTCGATTCCCGGCGCTGCAAGGCGGAGCAGCTTTGGAATGTGACTGCGGCTGCCGGCCGGAAAACCCTGGTCTTTCACTGGCCCGGTTCATCCTGGCCGCCCTCCGGCGACAGCGCCAATCTGCACGTCGTTGACGGTTCCCAGCCGGCAGGAGTGAACATGGGTTTGGGCGAAGTCGATATTGATTATTTCATTGTGGCCGCAACAGCCGAGGAACAGGTGCGCTTCGTGGCCAAAGGAGAAATCGACGGGGTGGCGCCCTGCAATATTACCGGGATGGAAGTACAGGATACGGAAAAGTTTGCCGGACTGCCAACGATAAACCGCAGTTCGGTTAAAGCAGTTGTTTTTGCCGACGTAGACGGCACCAACGCTTTCAGCCACGCCGCCGATTTAGACTATGCCCGGTCGCCCATCAAAGAGGCCGACGGGTGGGCTGCCGCCCCGCCAGGCGCAAAAGAGTTTGTCCTCCTGTTTTCCAAAGGGCTGGTTCGCCGGCCGGGCTTAATCCTGCAGGATGAGAACGGCGTCTTTAACCGGGTGGCTTTCTACCGGAGCAAAAAAGATGCCGCACCGCTGGCGGTGCTGCCGTTGAATGTTTATGTTCCGGATATTGTGGATGAAGTGATAAAAGACGACGAACGCTATCAGGCTAACCGGAGTTTCCGCTTGCTGGAACTGGCCCCGGATGGCAGCGCCCTAAAAATCTTTGTCTCAGCGGCGGTGAATATCGCCGAAAAAAGCCTGTTTTCGCCGCCCTGTCTGCACGGGCAATTGGTGGAGGCGGCTGGCTATCCGCCGGCGGCGCCCATGTTTCCGGCTATCAGCAAGGTGGTGGCAGAGGATTGTCTGGGCGCCCAGTGGGATCATATCTGTGCCTGGCAGTCCCGGGCAATTCAGGGGCTGATTGGGAAAAACGGTTATGACGTGGTGTTTTCCCATCTGCACAATGTGGACGCCCAGGCTCACATGCTGATTCGACACATGAAAAAACGTAGTTATTCCTTGCTCAGTGAGGTTGACGCCTTAGCCGGCATGGAGAGAGTGTATCGGCAGACCGACGAGTATTTAGGCAGTTTTCTGCATTACCTGGATGAAGGCTGGACCGTCTTCATTGTCTCCGACCACGCTCTGGTCTGTCCGGAATTTGAACGGCCGATGATTGGCGATCCCATCGGCATCAACGTGGGCTTGTTGCGCGAACTGGGTTTTACGGAAGTGCTGAAGGATGAAAACCAGCGGGACAAAAACGAGATCGACTGGACGAAAACGCGGGCCGTGGCCTCCCGGGCCAATCAGATTTATCTGAATCTCAAGGGAAAATATGCCCACGGCATCGTTAATCCGGAAGATCAGTATGAACTGGAGGAAGAAATTATCACCGCCCTGTACGGCTACAAACATCCGCAGAGCGGCAAACGGGTGATCAGCGTGGCTCTACGCAACCGGGACGCGGTGCTTTTGGGCTATGGCGGAGCGGACTGCGGCGAGATTGTCTGCTGGACGGCGGACGGCTATAATGACGACCACTTTGACGGTCTGTCCACAGTTTATGGGCTGAATCATACTTCGCTGTCGCCGCTCTTCATTGCGGCGGGAGTTGGCATTAAACCCGGCTGCGTCACCACCAGGGTTATCCGCCAGGTTGATTTTGTGCCCACCGTTGCTACGCTGTGCGGCGTACGGATGCCGGAACAGTGCGAAGGGGCGCCCATCTACCAGATCCTTACAGCGGCGGACTGATGGCCGGGCAAAATCACCGCATCTTCTGGAGTGTTCTGGCAATAGCCGTTATGGCCGCGGGTCGCTTCCTGCCCGCCACCGGGCAGGTAAGCGAGCTGGGCATGGAGGTTTGTGCCATTCTGCTGGGCGCAATCATCGCCTACTGTACTGTGGGTATGATCTGGCCCAGCATCCTGGCCCTGATTCTCCTGGGTCTGACGGACGGCGGCAGTGTAACGACAGTTTTCCGCGATTCTTTCGGTAATCCTATCGTGCTTTACCTGTTTTTCCTGCTTATTTTCGGTACGGTGATTGACGAGAGCGGGTTGGCCGACTACTTTGCCCGCTGGTTGGTCACCCGCAAAATAGCCCGGGGCCGTCCGTGGCTCCTGACAGCTTTTATCCTGTTTGCGGCATATTTTACCGGCCTCTTTATCGGCATGATTCCGGCCACCGTTATTTGCTGGGCCATCATCTACAATATCTGCGCGCAGGCTGGTTATGGCAAAGGAGATCCGTGGCCGCTGCTGGTTCTTTACGGCGTCCTGTTTCTCAGCACGGTGTCTTCCGGGGTCATGCCTTTTCAAATGGGAGTTGTCACCAACTACGGGATTCTCAGCGAGGTCTCCGGCGGCGCCCTGACATACGAATACCTGCCTTACCTGCTTTTTGCCGCGGTCTACAGTTTTACCGTATTCATCGCCTATATTTTCTGTGTCAAACACGTCTATCAGCCAGATCTCTCGGCCCTGCGCCGGATCAACGCCGCGGAGGGAGCCGGGAGCATGGATAAAAAGCAAAAAACCGCCTTGGCGTTGTTGCTGCTTTTTGTGTTCGGTCTGATGCTACCCAGCTTTTTGCCGCCATCCAGCGAACTTAAAACCATTCTGGACAATATCGGCCCGGCGGGATGGACGGCTTTGGTTTTGGCCGTCGGTATGCTGCTTCAGGTGGAAGGAAAAGCTCTGGTTGATTTTCCGGCGCTGGCGGCTAAAGGCTTAGTCTGGGATGTGCTTCTTATGATGGCGACGATCTTCACGCTTTCCGGCAGCGTGGTGCGGCCGGAGACCGGCGTGCCGGCGTTTCTCACCGAGACGCTCCTGCCTTTGCTCGGCGGGATCAATCCCGTAGTGTTTACCGGCCTAATCCTTTGCCTGATCACCATCGCCGCCAATCTGATCAACAACCTGGTGGTGCTGGTGGTGAGCATCCCTCTGCTGTACACCCTGTCGGCCGGCATGGATGTCAACGTGGTGGCAATCACCGGACTCCTGATTTTTTTGGGCAACGCCTGTTTCCTGTTCCCTTCCTCCTGCCCGCAGGCCTCAATGATTTACCAAAACCTGCAGTGGGTTGAACCCGCCGCGGTTCGCCGTCTGGCTGTCCTCAGCCTGGTCATTCTCTTAGCGGCCGGATTCATGATTGGTCTTCCGCTCAGCCTCATCCTGCTCTGACTGCCGACTCGCCAACGATCAATTTGCTTATTGACGTACTGAAAGGGGAAGCAACATGCAAGAAAAAGAACGCACCTGGGTCTACTGGCTGAATGTGGTAATCGCTCTGAGCTTGATGGTATTTATTCGGTTTATTCCGGCGCCGGAACCGCTTACGCCGCAGGGAATGCTGGTGGCCGGCCTGTTTATCGGCATGGTGTACGGCTGGTGTACAACTTCCATGATCTGGCCCAGTTGCGCCGCCCTGACCATTTTCGGCCTCAGCATGGAAAACACAGTACCGGCGGTCTGGTCCCAGGCCTGGGGTTCGCCTATTGTCATTTTTCTGATTTTCCTGATGACCATCTCCGCTTTGCTCAGCGAGTCCGGGCTGAACGGTTTTATCACCGACTGGGTGTTGAGCCGCAAAATTACCCGGGGGCGCCCCTGGGTGTTTGTCCTGGCCTTTATGCTGGCCAATATGCTCAGCAGCATGGTGATCGGCGCCATTGCCTCGGTTATTGTTTTCTGGAGGATAACCCATACCATCTGCCAGAAAATCGGGTACAAAAAGGGCGACGACCTGCCGGCTTACCTGTGTTTCGGCATCGTCTTTCTCGGCGGCGTCGGTACCATAGCCCTGCCGTTTCAAACACCGGTAATCACCAATTTCGCGGTGCTGTTTGCCGCCGCTAACGGAGCGATTACTTCCTATGATTATGTGGCTTACCTTCTGTTCGCTCTGCCGATGGCGCTTCTGGCCCTGCTTCTGTTTGTGGGGGTTGGCCGCTTTATTATCAAACCGGACGTAGAACCGTTGAAACAGTATAATCCGGATGAATACCTGCCCGCCGTCGGCGGGAAAGGGATGGATGCCCGGCAGAAAATCGGGGCAGTGGTTTTTGGTCTGCTGGTGGTTCTTCTCCTGGCCCCCAGTTTTCTCAAGGGCAATACTTCTCTCGTTGCCGGCTACATCCTGCGTTTGGGTGAAGTAGGCTCGACGGCGCTGGTTCTGGGGATTCTCGGAGTTATTCTGTATCAGAAACGTCCGTTTGTGCTGATTGAAAAGCTGATTAACGCCGGGGTTTTTTGGGGTCTGATCTTCATGCTGACGGCAGCGATGTTTTTTGCCGGCAAGCTGACTTCGCCGGATACAGGCATTACCGCCTTTCTGATGATCCTATTGCAGCCGCTGCTGGCCACCGTGGGCAAAGCGGGCTTTATTTTCCTCCTGATGCTGGCGACCATTGTGCTGACCAACATGATCAATAATGTGGCTGTCCAGGCCATCTTCATTCCCCTTGCCTATTCCATTTGCGGTACCCTGGATATCAACCCGTATGTGTTCATGGTGATGTTTATATTTGTGGTGGATTTCGCCATTTATCTGCCCTCCGCCTCACCGTTGGGCGCTTTAATGCACAACAGCGACGGCTGGATAGCCAAAAAGCAGATCTACAAGTGGGGACTGCTGACGCTGCTATTGGAACTGGTTCTGGTTATCGTGATCGGCTACCCGCTGGGTAATCTGGTGTTTTGAAGCGGCAGTCAGCAAAAAACGGTTCGGGGCTTTGCCCGGGGCCGTTTTTCTGCTATAATCATAGGAAAACCCGGGAGGGAAGATGCGCACCGAACACCTGCGGATCTTTTATGAAGTTGCGCAAGCAAAATCAATGGCCGCCGCCAGCGAGGCTTTGTTTGTGTCGCCGCAGAATATCAGCAAGATAATCAGGCAGCTGGAGACGGAACTGAATACCATTCTCTTCGAACGAACCCGGTATGGCGTACACCTGACTCAAAACGGCAGAAAACTGTTCGATGAGGCCAAGGTCATTGTTGAGCGTTTAGACAATATCCAAGTCACGTTCAATCCTTTGGCCGTCAAAACCGCCGAACTGCCCACCAATCCGTTAAATCTGACCGTCGCTTACCAATCAGCCGGCGCTCTGCGCCCCATTCTCAACCGGCTGGCGGCGGAGTTTCCCAAAGCGCCGATTCGGGTTACGGAGTCTGACAGCGCCGATTTTTCCGCTGTCCTGACGGAGCGGACGCAACCGGCTCTCCTGACATTGAATATGCGCCGGGATCGGCAGACCATCATGGCCTTCGTCGATGCTTATGAAACTTTTTATTGCGCCGAAAACCGGCTTTATGTGTATGTCAATAAAGCCAATCCTTTAGCCGGCGAGCAGCATATTTCCCTGCGGACTCTTGCCCCGCTGCCGCTGGCGCTCTATCAGTCAGACCCGCAGAAACCGGCGGTAATCCGCCGTTCCGTGGAAAGCACCGGTATTGCGCTGCTCAGCCGCTATATCAGCAATTCGTCCGCCTATTGTTTTGCGCTGCTCAAAAGCAACCTTGCCGTATGTCTGGATACCCTTTCCTGGAGCCGAAATTTTTCCGCGCCTGACATGGAGACGATTGCGTTGATTCCGTTAAAAGTGCCGATTACGCTGGCGGATCTGCTGTTTATCCCCCGCGCTGCGGCGCGGCCGCCGATTATCCAGCGGATGGTCAATATGCTTTCTGACTTCTATGGCCGCTCGTTTTATGAGATCATTAAGTCCTGAGCGCCGGGAGTTTTTCGCCAGGGTATTGCGGATATAACGCGTCGCCGCCGAAACTACCGTCGCTCTCGGCCGGTTGGCGGAAAGGATCTCGGAAGGTCATCCAGCGAAGGCGCGCGGAGGAGCGCACAGAAATTGCGCGGAACCTACTGGCCGACGGCGAATCAATTGATACCAGACGACTCTTACTTCGCTTTATCAGCCAGCCTGTATCTGCGGTTCCGGTTGCCGCCAAAGGCTTCCAGCACTCCACTTTCGGCAAGCCGCCTAAGCACCTTGCGCTCTGTCGCCGCCGCCTTTCCGGCGAGTTCCCCGGCAATCTTCGCGTCAATCCATTCATGGCTGCGGAGATACTCTGTTATAAACTCAAGATACTCTCCAGTACTTAGCAATTTTTTATCGGGCAAGTTGTCGCGCAAGTTATCGGGCAAGTTATCGCGCAAGTTATCGCGCAAGTTATCGCGCAAGTTATCGGGCATCTCGCCTGACTTGCTTGATGAACCGAGCGGCACGATCGTCCTGAATACATCGCCCTCTATGAGTTCCGGCTCGCCTCCGGAATAGATTTTCGTGTATTTGTACAGATTCCTCACACCGGAGCCGAGAGCGTCGGCACGCCCGATGTTGATAAAGAAATTTGCCAGTATTGGGTTCTTGGGATATGGGGTGAAATTACTCGGGTCGATTCGTCCGGGGTTCCTCGTCAGGTTCCAGTTCTCCGTGACGATGCGGTCGCGCTCGACGATAATCTTGGCGGGGAATGCGCTCGTGAATTCGCGATG
>JAISWK010000035.1 GCA_031270805.1 Gracilibacteraceae bacterium | reverse complement strand
GTAGTTGACGAACTCATAGAGGTTCCGGAAGCAGCCGACACCCGCGATACGGAAGCCGTCAAACGTATTGCTACAGCATACCTGAAACTGCTCTTCCCGCACGTTCGAAGTGCAGAAGACATAACCGCCCGTGAGTTTAAGCGATACTGCCTCGACCGCGCCCGGAAGATGCGCGACACAATCAAATATCAGTTGGGTCTGCTTGATGTTGAGTATCGCGGGAAAGACATCCCTGCTTTCAGCGTAAGACCTGACCCTGAAGAAGAGGGGTAATAGATTGATGGACAAGAAGAATTGCTATGTTTGTGGAAAAGAAAGCCTGAGCAAAAATGAAATTGGGCTGACTAAGAAGCTGTTGGACAAAAACTCAAAACGTTTCTATTGCCTTGATTGCATCGCCGAGTATCTTGAAGTAGACACAGAGTTTCTTTTTGCCAAGGCAGAGGAATTCAAAGACGAGGGATGTACATTGTTTTTGTGAGCATGTCAACATTTTTAGGAATTATCCATATCCCGATCTTCGCGTGTTCAGCGAGATATATCACTTTTCTTTTGCTGCGCCGACCCAAACATACGGCGCTCGATTACATACTTCGACAATGAACGCGCCTAAACGGTGAGCGTTTTCTGCCAACTGTTCAATATTAACCAAGAGAAGATCCTGATTCTCGCTGACTACTACTGTTTCTGAGCCGTTATACGCAATTATGCGTGCAATAGTGTAGTCTTGGTCAAAGCCAAGCTGCTTCATAACTTCGGCATCAAACAGATGCCTTGCTTCATCAGAGAAGACCGAACCAGGAGAGATTCTCGACTTGCTTTTTACTTCAATAAGGCAGGCTGATTTAGACTCTCTGTCAATGAGAACGGCATCAATTTCACGCTGTTTTATATCCTGATATTTGAATGACTTAGCATCGTGATAATTCTCCGTTGCGTGAATAATATGAGCAAGAACTATATTTTCATTAATTGCGCCTTCAGCTGCTTGTTCAACGCTTAAGGTAAATTCCGTTTTATCAATACCTGAAGTCTGCAAAATACCATTCTTGGTTTCGTTTATAGAATAGTTCATTAGCGCGTTGTGAGCAAAGGCGTACGCATCGTTACTGCCATACTCGTTTGCGCCGATATGAAAAGTGCTTAAGCAACCGATTTCCGTGAGGAACTCCAACAAAGCCTCGATTACTTCTTGTGGATGACGAATAGGCGTAAAGTCTCTATAAGGTTCTATTGCTTCCGCAACACGTTCTTTAATATCGCGTTTTTGCCGGTTAGATAAATTTGCCAGAGCGCTGCCTAAATCAGAGATGTTTTTTTGCGCTGATTTTGAAACGAAGTGGCGGACGATTGCATCGTCAGCGGTACACTTCAAAATGCTGATTACCGCCTTGTATATAATGTCTGGCCCAATGCCGAACAGGCGGCTTGTATAGACTGTTTGCCTGTTCGCATCTTCAAGGCAGTGTTCTAGCGTATGAATCAGATTATCAACAATTGCTGAGCGAATAAACCTTGGCATAGATTCGTCAGTAAAAATCCCGCCTATGCGCTTATACTCGGCGAATGATTTCCCGGTGATGCGCTTGAATTCGGAGAAACTATTCCAGTTCGATGAAAACTGCACGAAGCGATGAAATAAAGATGTTATCTGTGCGGCATTCAACAAAAAGCTATCTGTGCCTGAGATTACGATTTTGATTTTGTTTACGGGCATAAAAGTATCCGCCCAGCTTGCTGATTGGTTTAGAAATCCGGATAAATATGAGGCCTCGTCTATAAAAAAGAACTTATAGCCGCTCCGAACTAAGGACAGTATCTGTTCGTTAACTTCGCTCATAGCAGTACTATCGTAGCTGTATTGGCCGTAGGCGACCAAATGACCTCGCTTCATCAGTTCTTCAATTGCTTGCAACATGCCGACTGTCTTGCCGGTTGAACGCAGTCCATAGACCATTCCTATGCGAGCTGAATAATTGCCGTCAAGGCAATAATCTATCAACGGACTTACAAAGTCACGTAGCTGGAATCTTCCATCAGAAGAAGTTGTTTGAGTTTCGATTGCATTGAGCAATTCCTGCCCCGTAATAAAACTATTCTCGTTCATATTTACCCATCATTTCTTGGATTTTCCGGCTCTGCTCTATAAAACTTGATATTTCGTTCTTCCGGGTCGAAAATAATTTCAATCCACTTGAATTATTTATTTTTATAATAGCACGGGCTAGGCCTAAGCGCAAGGGTAATAAAGAATAAATACCAGCGCCGCTGCGGCGGCAGCGAGGATCAGCCAATCGGCCGGATGGGTTTTGAACCGGGGCCGCGTCCGCGTCTCCGAATAGCAGCGCGCCTCCATGGCGTAGACAATTTCGTCGGTTCGGCGCAGGGTTCGGGACAAGAGCGGTAAGACAATAAAACTTATCCGGCGGATAGGATTTTTTCGCAAATCTGCGCACCGCGCCTTTTGCGCGCTCATCATTTCGACGTACTGGTCAAAGATAAGCGGAATGAAGACAAAGGTGAGGTTTATCATCATGGCGACGCGTGCCTCCGGTATGAAAGGGACGGGGCGCAAGTACCACTCGACGACGTTCTTGAATGTCAGCAGCGAAGTAGTGCCGGTCATGACCGCGCAGGCCATGATGATGATGGTAAGCCGGCCGGCAAAGCGCAGACCCGTTACGACTCCGGGCAGCGAGACGCCGGGGACGGGAAAATTCGGGATGGGCGGGCCCGGGATGCTGAAGGCGTCGACGACTAAAACTATCGCGATGATCACTCCGAATATTTTCATGTCTTTCAGCAGCGCCGGCAGGGGCAGTTCGGCGGTAAATAAAGCCGCCATCACCGCGCACAGCGCCGCCAGGTAGTGAGCGGGCGCGACGGCGAAACTGACCGCGACGCTGAGCAGCACCAGACACAGCAGTTTTAACCTGGCATCCATGCGGTGGAGCAGGGTGTCGCGGGGTATGCAGTGGAAAAAAGTCACCGGAGCCATGTCAGTTCGCCTACAGTTCCGCCGTGCCGAAGTGGCAGCCTTATTCCGTAGTTTTCCGCCCTGATAACTATGTTTTCTGGCGCGCCATTTTCGGCCAGCCGGCCTCGGCAGAAGATAGCCAGCCGATCGGCGTGCGCCAGCACTTTTTCCAGTTCATGCGTTATGACGACGATGGTGTGACCGGCCTGATGCAGCTGCACAATCTGCCGGAGAACCTGCACGACCCCCGGATAATCCAGGCCGGTAAAAGGTTCGTCAAATATGATTATTTCAGGCCGCATGGCCAATATACCGGCGACAGCCAACTTTCTCTTCTGTCCGCCGGACAGGGTATGCGGACTCTGCGCGGCCAAATCGCTCAACCCCACGGCGGCCAGCGCCTCCGGCACAATCCGCTCAACTTCCTCTCGCGGCAAGTTAAGATTTTCCGGGCCGAAGGCCACGTCTTCCGCTACGGTCTGCCCGACGATCTGGCTGTCGGAATCTTGAAAAATCAATCCGATTTTCTGGCGCGCAGCCGTTATATTTTTGCCTATCGGCTCGCCGTCGATGAGTACGCGCCCGCTCGTCGGAACCAGCAGCCCGTTCAGATGACGGATAAAAACAGTCTTGCCGGAGCCGTTCGCCCCGGCGATAACGATAAATTCTCCGGCGTTGATCCGCAGGCTGATATCTTGAATGGCCGCCGTTCCGTCGGGGAAAATATGCGTCAGATTTTGCGTTTCTAAAACAGGCATCAGTCGCCTTTGTTTATCTGCGGCGCGGCATCGGCGGCGGGGGCCCGGTGGGACAAACTCACGCTTTCGCGCGGATATTGCTGAAAGCCTGATCTTTGCCGGAACTGCGGCAGGAGGACGCGGGCGACAGCGAGTACCGCAATGATTTTTATTATCGTACCGGGGATGAAAGGAACCAATCCCGCCGTCAGAGCCGCTCCCCAGGCCATACCCGTGACCAGCTTTAACCAGGGGATGCCGGCGGCATACAGCAGCAAGGTCCCCGCCATCAGCGCCAGCGCGTGAGTCAGGACGGCGGGGCGGGTTTTACCGGCAATCCAGCCGACCAGGGCCACCAGCAGCAGGTATCCGGCCAGGAATCCGCCGGTGGGGCCGAAAAACGCCGCTAACCCCGCCTTACCGCCGGCAAAAACCGGAAGGCCGATTATGCCCAGACCGAGGTAGAGAGCTACGCTGACCAGACCGTATTTGCAGCCGAGAAACAGTCCCGCCGTCATAATGAAAAAATCCGCCAGCACAATGGGAACCGGGCCTATAGGCACAGGAATACTGATATAGCTGCCTATGATAATGAGGGCCGTAAAAAGGGCGCAATACACAGTCATGCGCAGATTAAAGGCTTCGGGGGGATTTTTGGACACGGGCAAAACCTCCTGCAAAAAATCAATAAACTCGGTACGCGTATTAAAGTATAGCAGGAAAAAACACAATGTCAACCCGGAGGCGCAAAAAGTTGACAAAAAGTTGACATCGGAATAAACCCTTGAGAGAGGGCAAGGGATTAGGGATTAGGGATTAGGGATTAGGGATTAGGGATTGCGGGACAACAATTCCCCTCCTTTGGAGGGGTGCCGCGAAGCGGCGGGGTGGTTCCATTCCCCGTGGTTCAATTCCCCTCCCACTCTTTCCTCTTTACTCCCCACTCTTTCCTCTTTCCCCTACACTCTTTCTTCTGTTGTAAACCGGGCAAAAGATGGTATAATGACATTCAGAGTCGGATTATATCAGCGCAGGCGGAGGAATGGAAAAAATGAGTACGGAATCGCGGATGGCCAAGGTTTACGACCCGCGGCAGGCGGAGAGCAAGTGGTATCAGGTTTGGGAGGAAGGCGGGTTTTTCCGCCCGGCGACAGGGGGAGGGGAACCCTTCAGCCTGGTCATGCCGCCGCCCAACGTGACCGGAGTGCTCCATCTCGGCCACGCGATGGATATTACCCTGCAGGATATTCTGACCCGCTGGCATCGGATGCGGGGCTGCCGCGCCTTGTGGGTGCCGGGCACGGATCACGCGGGGATCGCGACGCAGGCCCGGGTGCAGGATCATCTGCGCGCCGAGGGCCTTTCCCGGGAAGCGATGGGGCGGGAAGCCTTTTTGGAGCGGGTCTGGGCCTGGAAAGAGGAGCATGGGGGCGCCATCACCAGCCAGCTGCGCCGGTTGGGCGCGTCCTGCGACTGGGAGCGGGAGCGTTTTACGATGGACGAAGGCTGTTCCCACGCCGTAAGGGAAGTTTTTGTCCGCCTATATGAAAAGGGGCTGATCTACCGCGGCGACTATATCGTCAACTGGTGCCCCGCTTGCCGGACGGCGATTTCCGATATCGAGGTGGAACACGAGGAACAGGAAGGGCATCTGTGGCATGTCCGTTATCCGGGCGAAGACGGCGGGCCGGGACTCACCGTGGCCACGAGCCGGCCGGAAACCATGCTCGGCGACGTCGCGCTGGCCGTGCATCCGGAGGATCGGCGTTACGCCCACCTGGTCGGGCAGTATGTATGCCTGCCGCTGACGCAGAAAAAAATCCCTGTCATCGCCGATGAATACGTCGATCCGGAATTCGGCACGGGAGCGGTCAAAATAACGCCGGCCCACGATCCGAACGACTTTGAAGTCGGCCGGCGCCACAACTTGCCGACGGTGAATATATTAAACGAGGACGCGACGCTGAACGAAAACGGCCTGGCCTATCGCGGTCTTGACCGTTACGAGGCCCGCCGTCGCGTGGTGGCGGAATTGGAGTCGGCCGGCCTCCTGCTGGGCGTCGAGGAAATAAATCACTCCGTCGGCGCCTGTTATCGCTGCGGCGCCGTGGTGGAACCGTGGATCAGCCGCCAGTGGTTTGTGCGGATGGAGGCGCTGGTCCGACCGGCCTTGGAGGCGGTGGAAGCGGGCCGGCTGGAATTCGTTCCGGAGCGTTTTACCAAAATATACACAAATTGGATGGAAAATATCAGGGATTGGTGCATTTCCCGGCAATTATGGTGGGGCCACCGTATCCCGGTCTGGTATTGCGCGGACTGCGGCGCGGAAATCTGCGCCCGGACGGAACCGTCTGTCTGCACCGCCTGCGGCGGCCGGCGCCTGACCCAGGACGACGACGTGCTGGACACCTGGTTTTCCTCCGCCCTTTGGCCTTTTTCCACCCTGGGCTGGCCGGAAGAAACCCCGCAGCTGCGGGATTTTTACCCGACGACATTGCTCGTGACGGGCAGGGACATCATATTTTTCTGGGTGGCCCGCATGATTGTCATGGGCCTGGAATTCATGGGGGACGTGCCTTTTCGCCGCGTGATGATCCACGGGCTCATCCTGGACGCCGAAGGGCGAAAAATGAGCAAATCCCTCGGCAACGGCGTGGATCCGCTGGAGGTAATAGAGCATTACGGCGCGGATACGCTGCGGTTTATGCTGGTCACGGGCAGCACGCCGGGCAGCGATCTGCGTTTTCACCCGGAAAGGTTGGACTGGGCCCGGAACTTCCTGAACAAGGTCTGGAACGCGGCCCGTTTTGCGCTGATGCACACGGAGGATATTACGCCGGGGGAGCCGGAAGGCGAACTGAGCATGGCCGACCGTTGGATCCTCTCCCGTTATGAGGACGCGGTTCAGCGCGTGACCGGCGCGATTGCCGCCTGCGACCCCGGGGAAGCCGGCCGCCTCCTGTATGAATTTATCTGGAACGAGTTCTGCGACTGGTATATAGAGTTGGTGAAAAAAACGCTCTACGACCGTGAGCAGCCGCAAAACCGCCTCACGGCCGGCCGCGTCCTCCTGCGGGTGCTGGAGGGAACGCTGCGTCTGCTCCACCCGTTCGTGCCTTTTCTCACGGAAGAAATATGGCAAAATATGCCGGGAAACAGCGGTTCCCTGATCAATCAGAGCTGGCCGGCGCCGACCGGGTTCCGGGACGGGGAAGCCGAGGCCAGGATGACCCTGGTCATTGATATAATTCGGGCGGTGCGGGGTATTCGCGCGGATATGCATGTCGCGCCGGGGCGCAAGGCGGATATTGTCCTCGTCAGCGCGGGGCCGGCGGAACACGAGGCCCTTTTGGCCGGGCAGTCCTATATCCAACAGCTGGCCGGGGGGGAAAAGGTGACGACGGCGAGCGCGCCGGCGGTCAAGCCGCCGCAATCGGCCGCGGCCGTATTAGCCGGCGTCACGGTCTACGTCCCGCTCCGGGGCTTGCTCGATCTGGACAAGGAAATCGCCCGGGTGCGCAAAGAGATCTCCGCTGCGCTGGAGACGGAAAAACGGCTGGAGCAAAAACTGGGCGGCGCGGGCTTCCTGGCCCAGGCTCCGGCGGCGGTGGTGGCCGGCGAAAGGGATAAGCTGGAAAAAACCCGCGGCCGTTTGAAAGAGCTGAGAGTCCGCTTGGCTGAACTGCAGTAAGATCCCTGATTTTGGAAAGAGAAGGCGTGATGAGTAAAAAACCCGGGTTCGTCCACTTGCATGTGCATACGGAATACAGTTTGCTCGACGGCGCCGCCGGCATCGACAAGCTCGTGCGCCGGGCGAAAGAACTCGGCATGGAGGCGCTGGCCATCACGGATCACGGCGTCATGTACGGGGTGATTGATTTTTACCGGGCCTGCCGGGCTCAGGGCATCAAACCGATCATCGGCTGCGAAATCTATGTCGCCCCCTATTCCCGTTACGAAAAAACCCCCGGCCGCGACGACAAAAATTACCATCTGGTTTTGCTGGCCGAAACGGACGAGGGCTATCGCAATATTGTGCGGATTGTTTCCCGGGCCCACCTGGAAGGATTTTACTATAAACCGCGCGCGGACAAAGAACTCCTGCGGGAGTACAGCGCCGGCGTCATCTGCCTGAGCGCCTGCCTGGCGGGCGAGGTGGCGGAACTCCTGACCGCGGGCGACGGGGCGGGGGCGGAGCGGGCGGCGCGCGAATACCTGGATATTTTCGGCCCGGGTAATTATTTCCTGGAACTGCAGGATTTCGGCGCCGAGGAACAGCTGCGCGTCAACGCCGGGCTGCGCGATTTGAGCGCCCGGACGGGCATCCCGCTTGTGGCGACGAACGACCTGCACTATGTCCGGCGGGAGGACGCTTTCGCCCAGGATGTCCTCATGTGCATCCAAATGAACAAAACCCTGTCCGACAAGTCCCGCCTGACCTTCAGCAGCCAGGAATTCTACCTCAAGAGCCGGGAAGAAATGGAAAAAATGTTCGGGCGCGAACCGCGGGTACTGGACGTCACCGAAGAAATAGCCGCGCGCTGCCAGGTGGAATTCACTTTCGGCGCTTACCATTTGCCTGATTTTACCACCCCGGAGGGTTTCAGCCACGACGACTGGCTGGCCCGCCTCTGCCGGGAGGCCTTTCCCCGCTTTTACCCCGCCGGGGAGGCGGCGGAGCGGGAACGGCTGGAGTATGAGCTGGGCGTCATCCGCTCCATGGGTTTTTCCGGCTATTTTCTCATCGTGGCCGATTTTTGCCGCTATGCGCGGGAACAGGGCGTGACGGTGGGGCCGGGGCGCGGGTCGGCCGCCGCGAGCATGGTGGCCTATTTGCTGGAAATAACGGCCATCGAACCGCTGCGTTTCGACTTGCTCTTTGAGCGGTTTCTCAACCCGGAGCGCATTTCCATGCCGGACATCGACATAGATTTTGACCCGGAGGGCCGGGAAAAAATAATCAGCTATGTCCGGGAAAAATACGGCGAGGATCGGGTCTGCCAGATCATCACCTTCGGCACGATGGGGGCCCGGGCCGTGCTGCGCGACGTCGGCCGCGTCCTGGGCCTGCCGCTGGCGCTCGTGGACAAAACGGCCAAGGCCGTGCCGAGCCGGATCGGACCCGGCCAGACCGCCGTCAAACTGGAAGACGCGCTGCGCTACTCCCCGGAACTCAAACGCCTGGTGGAAGAAGACACGGATGTGCGCCGCCTGTATGACATTGCCCTCACCCTGGAAGGGATGCCCCGCCACGCTTCCACCCACGCGGCCGGCGTCGTGATCGCCCCGTCCCCGCTGACGGATTTTCTGCCCCTGCAGCGTTCCAGCGACGGTGTGCCGATGACCCAGTTTCCGATGAATACGGTCGAGAGCCTCGGCCTTTTGAAGATGGATTTTCTCGGTCTGCGCAACCTGACGATCATCACGAAGGCCCTGGCCCTGGTCCGGGAAAACCGGGGCATCGAGATCGATATCGCCAAACTGCCGCTGGACGACAAAGCCACTTACGCCCTGCTGGCGGAAGGCGACGCGTCCGGCGTGTTCCAACTGGAAAGCGACGGCATCCGCAATGTGCTGCGGGAACTGCGGCCGACCGGGTTCGAGGACATTATCGCCGTCATCGCCCTGTACCGGCCCGGCCCGATGGAACAGATCCCGGAATACATCCGGCGCAAGCACGGCGCCGCCCCCGTCACTTACCTCCATCCGGCCCTGGAGCCGATTTTGGCCGGCACTTACGGGATTATCGTCTATCAGGAGCAGGTCATGGAAATCGCCCGGGTGCTGGGCGGCTACTCCCTGGGCCGCGCGGATTTGCTCCGCCGGGCCATGAGCAAGAAAAAAGCCGAAGTCATGGAACAGGAGCGGCGGAATTTTATCTACGGCCTCAAAGAGGACGACGGGAAGGAACTGGCCCCCGGCGCTCTCAAACTCGGGCTTTCCCAACGGGAGGCCACGGCGATCTTCGATTTGATGGAAAAATTTGCTAATTATGGCTTCAATAAAGGTCACGCCACGGCTTACGCCCTCCTGTCCTACGAGACCGCGTACTTGAAAGCCAATTACCCGCTGGAGTTTACGGCTTCGCTTCTCAGCGCCGCCATGGGCTCGCCGGATAAAGTGGCGCAGTACATTATGGAAGCGCGGGCTCGGGGGATTGCGGTTATGCCACCGGATGTGCAGCGCAGCGGGTCTGACTTCACGACGGAAGACGGGGCGATCCGTTTCGGTCTGGCCGCGGTGCGCAATGTCGGGGCCCAGGTAGTGGAGATGATTTTAGCGGAGCGGGGCAGGAAGCCTTTCGCTTCGTTTTTCGACGCGGTGATCCGCCTCGGGCCGCGGGTCTTGAACAAGCGCGTTCTGGAAAGCCTGATCAAAGCCGGGGCTTTTCAGTCGCTGGCCAACAGGGCCCAGGCTCTGCAGGCAATGGACGAGGCCCTGGACCTGGCTCAGCGGCGGCATTTGGAGCGGCAGTCGGGGCAGATGTCCTTTTTCGACCTCTGGCCGCAGGCAGACCGGTCGGAGGAGGGCGCGCTGCCGGATTTGGCGGAGATTCCGGCCGAGGACATTCTCAAACTGGAAAAAGAGTATATCGGGCTGTACCTGACGGCGCATCCTCTTTCCGCCCACCTTACGGCCTTGCAGGGGCAGACCGCCGGCACGATCGCCGCCTGCCTGGCCGGGGAGGAGGAGGGAAAAGTCGTGCTGGGCGGTATCGTGACGCGCTGCCGGCAAAATTTGACGAAGCGGGGGGAAATGATGGCGACTTTTGTCCTGGAAGATATGAGCGGGGAAATAGAGGTGCTGATCTTCCCGCGGGTTTACGCCCGGATGGCGACCGTGCCGGCCAACGACGCCGTAGTCCTTGTCAGCGGCCGCTATTACGCGAACGAGGAAGAAAAAAAGCTCTTCGCCGAACAGATCCGGCCGCTCAGCGAATCGGCGCCGCCGCCCGCCGCCCCCCGCCGGCCGGGGGACGAGGCGAACGCGGCCGGGAAACTATTTTTGCGGGTGCGGGAATGCCGCTCCCCGGACGATTTGGCGCCGGAGCAGCGGGAACGCCTGACGGCGGCGCTCACCGCTTATCCCGGCCGGATTCCCGTCCTGCTTTATGTGGAGGAAAGCGGGAAAACCTACGCCTGGAACGGCGGTCTGACCGTGCGCCGGGCCGAGGGACTGGAAGCGGAACTGAACGCCTGCCTGGGCGCCGGCAACGTGCGTTGGCAGGGAGGAGAACCGGCGGCGCCTATAGTAAATGGAACAGGGAGGTCAGAGCATTGATCAGAGCGGTGTATCCCGGAACATTTGACCCGATGACCAACGGCCATCTCGATATCCTGACGCGGGCCGCGGATCTTTTTGACGAAATCATCGTCGCGGTAGCGGACGACAATAACAAACAAACCCTGTTCACCCCGGCGGAACGCCTGGCCTTGATCGAAGAAGAAGTGAACGGCCAGCCGAAGATAAAGGTCATGACTTTTTGCGGGCTGACGGTGGAGTTTGCCCGCCGGCAGGGGGCGCGGACGCTGATTCGCGGTCTGCGGGCCATGTCGGATTATGAGTACGAGTTGCAGTTGGCCATGATGAACAAAAAATTCGCGCCGGAAATAGAAACGATATTCCTGATGGCGCAGGTGAAATACTCCTTCGTCAGTTCCAGCGCCATCAAATGGGCCAGCCGGCTGGAAGGGCGGATAGAGGATTTTGTTCCCGCCGGCGTGGAGCGGGCGCTGCGGGAGAAATACCGGCTGCAGGCGCCGAGGTAAGTCTTATGAAGCGAGGTACGAAAACGTGATTGTCATCCTGAAACCAAAATCCTCTCCGGCCGCCGTGGGTGAATTGACGGAAAACCTGGAAAAACAGGGCGTAACCGTTAATCCTGTTTATGGCACGGACCTGACCATCCTCGGGCTGGTCGGCGATACCTCCCGCATTGACTCCAGCCGGGTGGAGGCCAATCGCATCGTGGAGCGCGTCATGTTTGTCGCGGAGCCGTTCAAAATGGCCAACAAATTATTCCATCCGGAGCCGACGGTAATTGAAGCCGGCGGGCGGAGCATCGGCGCCAACAAAATCGCCGTCATCGCCGGCCCTTGTTCCGTGGAGACGGAGGAGCAAATCCGGGAAATCGCCGGCGAGGTCAAGGCGGCCGGGGCCTCTTTCCTGCGCGGCGGCGCTTTCAAACCGCGCACCTCCCCTTACGCTTTCCAGGGTCTCCGCCACGACGGCCTGCGTCTCTTGCAGATCGCCCGCCGGGAAACCGGGCTGCCCATCGTTTCGGAAATTATGTCCCCCCACGATATCGACCTTTTTGCCGAGAGCGTGGACATCATCCAGGTCGGAGCGCGCAATATGCAAAATTTCGATCTGCTGAAGGAGCTGGGGCGCCTCGACAAGCCGGTGCTGCTCAAACGCGGTCTCTCCGCCACCATTGAGGAATGGCTGATGTCGGCCGAATACCTCTTGGCCGGCGGCAACGGCCGGGTGGCGCTCTGCGAGCGCGGTATCCGCACATTTGAGACTTACACGCGCAACACGCTGGACTTGAGTTCCGTGCTGGCCGTGAAAAAAATGAGCCACCTGCCGGTCGTCGTCGATCCCAGCCACGCCGCCGGCAAATGGTGGATGGTGGCCGCGCTGGCCCGGGCGGCGGTGGCGGTGGGCGCGGACGGCCTGATGATCGAAGTGCATAACGACCCGGTTCACGCGCTCTGTGACGGCCAACAGTCGATCAAACCGGACGGGTTCCGCGCTCTGATGGATGAATTGCGCCCAATTGCGCGGGCGGTCGGAAGGGAGTTGTAAATATGCCGGAACTTGCAGTCCGGTTGGGGCGGCGCAGTTACCCCATCAAGATCGAACGCGGCCTCTTGACCGGACTCGGCGAGGAATTACGCCGCGTTTACCGGGGTTCCAAAATTTTTATCCTGACGGATGAAAATGTCAACGCCTACTACGGCGAGGCGGCGGAAAAATCCCTCCAGCGCGCCGGTTACATCACCGGCAGCCTCGTTATGCCCGCCGGGGAGCAGACAAAATCCTTCGCCAGCCTGCCCGCCGTCTACGACGCGCTGCTGGATTTCGGCCTGACGCGGCGCGACTTGCTCCTGACCCTCGGCGGCGGGGTGACGGGGGACCTGGGCGGATTCATCGCCTCGACCTATATGCGGGGCATCCCTTACGTCCAGTTTCCCACCTCCTTGCTGGCCCAGATCGACAGTTCCGTCGGGGGCAAGGTCGCAGTCAACCACCCCCGGGGCAAGAACCTTATTGGGAATTTTTACCAGCCGAGCGCCGTCTTTATCGACCCCGACGTGCTGGTCACCCTGCCCGACCGTTTTTTTGCCGACGGGCTGGCCGAAGTCGTCAAAACGGCTTGCATCAAGGATATAAAACTCTGGCGTCTGCTCCGGAACTTGCATACCCGCCCCGAGCTGCAGAACGGGATGGTGGAGATCATCGCCCGCTGCTGCCGGATCAAGAAGGACGTCGTCGAGGCGGATGAGCGGGAGGAAAATGGGCGCATGGTCCTTAATTTCGGGCACACGATCGGCCACGCCCTGGAAGCCGTCTGCCGCTACAGCCGCTACACGCACGGGGAAGCGGTGGCGATCGGCATGTCCCTGATCACGGCCCAGAGCGAGGCGATGGGACTAACGGCGCCCGGAACGACGGCCGCCCTGCGCGAAACGCTGTCCGCGCGCGGCTTGCCCTGTGCGGCGCCGGAGGCGGATGGGGCGGCGCTGGTTTCCGCCATCAGCCGGGACAAAAAAAATACCGGTTCTTCCCTGTACATTATATTGCTGAAAGAAATAGGGCACGGTTTTATTTACGAAACGACGCTGCCCTTTTTTCATTTCCTCCTGCCGCAAGGTGGCGGCGCATGAAAGAGATAACTATCCTGCCGGGGCCTTTGCGCGGAACCATCCAGGCCCCGCCCTCCAAAAGCCAGGCTCACCGCGCCCTGATTTGTGCCGCTTTGGCCGCCGGCGTCAGCCGCCTCAGCCATATGGAGGCCTCGGATGATATCCTGGCCACGGCGGCCGGTCTGCGGGCGCTGGGCGCTGCCGTCAGCCCCGGCCCGGAGGAGTGGGTCGTTCACGGGGCGGAAAACCCGACCGCCGCCGGGGGCAGCAGCGGCCAGGTTCAGGTTGAATGCGGTGAATCCGGTTCCACCCTCCGTTTTCTCCTGCCCCTCTTTCCGGCTTGCGGCCGGGCGGCGCGCTTCACGGGCCGGGGCCGGCTGGGCCGTCGTCCGTTGGAACCCTACCGCGACATCATGCGGGCGCAGGGGATTCACTGGCAGGAGGAAAAAGGGGAGGGCCTGAGCCTGCGCCTATCCGGCCGCCTGCGCCCCGGCGTTTTTTCCCTGCCCGGCGACGTGAGTTCCCAGTTTGTCAGCGGCCTTTGTTTTGCCCTGCCCCTCTTGGCCGGCGAGTCCGTCCTCCACTTGACCACGGAATTGGAGTCCGCGCCTTACCTGGATCTGACGCTGGCCGCTCTGCGCGGGGCCGGCGTCGTCATTCGGAGCGAAGGGCCGCGTAGCTACCGGATTCCCGGCGGGCAGACTTACCAGCCCCGGGATCTGCGGATTGAGGGCGATTACAGTCAGGCCGTCTTTTTTCTCGTCGCCGGCGCCCTCGGCTCGGGGGTGACGGTCGCCGGCCTTGATCCCGCTTCCCGCCAGGGGGATCGGGCGGCGCTCGCCATCCTGGCCCGTTTAGGCTACAGGGTGACGGAACAGGCCGGGGCCGTGACCTGCGCCCCCGGCCCGCCGCCCGCCGCGGCGGTGGAAATCGACGCCGCGCCCTGTCCGGATATTATCCCGGCCCTGGCTCTGGCCGCCGCGCTGCGCCCCGGCCTGACCACGACCATCGTCCGGGCCGGCCGCCTGCGCCTAAAAGAATGTGATCGTCTGCGGGCGACGGCGACGGAGTTGGGGGCGCTGGGGGCGGATATAGAGGAGCGGGAGGACGGCCTGGTCATTCGCGGCGTCTCCCGTCTGCTGGGCGATCTGCGCCTGGACAGCCACGGCGATCACCGCATGGCGATGACCCTGGCCATCGCCGCCCGAGTGGCCACGCGGCCCGTAGCCCTGACCGATCCGGACTGTGTGCGCAAATCCTATCCGGGGTTTTGGACGGATTTTGCCGCCCTGGGCGGTCGCTGGACGACCGAAGCGGGAGGAGAAGTATGAGCAGCAGCTGGAAAAACCGCCTTTCTTTGTTCGGCGAGTCCCACGGCCCGGGGATCGGCGTCGTGCTGAACGGGCTGCCGCCGGGTTTTTTCGTGGATTGGGCGGAAGTGAGCAGCGAGATGCGGCGGCGCGCGCCCGACCGGAGTAAGCTGAGTACGGAGCGGGTGGAGACGGATTCTGTGGAAATACTGAGCGGTCTTTTTCAGGGGCGGACGACGGGGTCGCCGCTTTGCGCCCTGATCCGCAATCTGGACACGCGCTCGGACGATTATGCGGAAATCCGGGACAAACCCCGGCCCGGGCACAGCGATTATCCGGCTTTCGTGCGCGGCGGCGGGTTTAACGACTATCGCGGCGGCGGGCATTTTTCCGGCCGCCTGACCGCGCCGCTTGTTTTTGCCGGCGCCCTGGTGCGGCAGATCTTGCGGGAGCGCGGCGTCAGCATCGGCGCCCATATCCAGCGCATTCGCGGCGTCACGGACAACAGTTTCGCCACCGCCGATCTCTCGCCCCAATTATTTGCCGCTTTGAGCGCCGAGTTTTTGCCGGTTCTGAACAAGGCGATTCGCCCCGCCCTGGAACGCGTGATTCTCGAGGCGCGCGCCGCGGGGGATTCGGTGGGCGGTGTTGTGGAATGCGCCATTCTCGGCCTGGCGCCGGGCCTGGGCGCGCCTTTTTTCGACTCGGTGGAATCGGCGCTGGCCTCTCTGTTTTTCGCCGTGCCGGCGGTCAAAGGCGTTTCCTTCGGCCTGGGATTCGCCCTGGCCGAGCGTCTCGGCTCCGAGAGCAACGACGCCTACTATTTTGACGAAAACGGCCGGGTGCGGACGCGCACGAACAATTGCGGCGGCCTCCTGGGCGGGTTGACCACCGGGATGCCGCTCGTCTGCAGCGTGGCCGTCAAACCCACGGCTTCCATCGCCAGACCGCAGGAGACGGTGGATCTCCGGCAGGGAACCGCGGCGGTGCTGGCCGTCCGGGGACGGCACGACCCCTGTATTGTCCCGCGCGTCGTTCCCGTCCTCGAAAGCGTGGCGGCCTTGGCCATATGGGATTTAATGGAAGGGGGCGGCGGGTGAAATGAGCGAGGCCGCAGAAGCCGCAGAAGCCGCAGAGGCGCTGGCCGGCTGGCGCCGGGAAATCGACGGCGTGGACGAGGAACTGACCCGCCTGTTTGAAAAACGGATGGAGCTGGCCCGCCAAGTCGCGGCCGGCAAAAAAGAACTTTCACTCCCCCTCCTGCAGCCGGAGCGGGAAAACGAGGTGCTGAACCACGTGCGCGGCCTGCTCCGCGACCCGGCTCTGGCGGATGGGCTGACGCAATGGTTTCGCGCCCTGATGCAAGTGAGCAAGGTCTGGCAGGCAGCGGCGGAACCCGGCTTGGCCCCGACCGCCCCGCCGCGCCAACCTTCCGCCCCCGGGAGCGAAGTGGTGGGCTTCCAGGGCGTGCCCGGCTCTTTTTCCGAGGAAGCCTTGATCGCTTGTTTCGGGGAAACCGCTCCCCGGCGCGCTTACGCCGAATTTGAAGATCTGTTCGCCGCCCTGGCCCGGGGAGAAATCAGCCGGGGCGTCCTGCCGATCGAAAATTCCTCCACCGGCGCCATCGGCCCCGTCTACGACCTCCTGCGCCAATATGACTTTGTCATCACGGCGGAAACCTCCGTCCGCGTCAGGCACCATTTGCTCGGCCTGCCCGGGGCGCGGCTCGAGGACGTCAGCGAAGTGTATTCTCATCCGCAGGGGCTGGAGCAATGCGGCGATTTCCTCCGCCGCCATCCGGACTGGCTGCAGATCCCGTACCATAATACGGCCACCGGCGCCAAATTTGTGCGGGATTCCGGCCGGAAAAACCGGGCGGCCATCGCCGGCGGCCGGGCCGCCGGCATTTATGGCCTGGATATTCTCGCGCCTTGTATAAATACGCGCCGGGACAATTATACGCGCTTTATCGTGATCGGCCCGGAGCCGGCCGCCGCCCCGCCGCCGCCGGAACAGAGCAAGATCAGCGTGCTTTTTACCCTGGCCCATCGGGCCGGAGCGTTGCGGGAGGTGCTGGACTGTTTTGCCCGCAGCGGCCTGAACCTGCTGAAGATAGAGTCGCGGCCGGAGCGGGACAATCTGTGGGAATACTGCTTTTACGTTGATTTTGCCGGCAGCCCCGCAGACCCGGCCGTGCGGGAAACCCTGGCTTTTCTGGCCGCCAATTCCCCCGCCTACCGGTTTTTGGGCGCATATCCCCGGGAGGTCTGTGAGAGTGACTCGCGGACGCGACGACCGCCCCGGTGACGGGGGACGGACGGCGGAAAAACTTGAATGAGCGGGCCGTCTGAGTTATACTGTATGTGTAATTTTTGCGCGATAGCGCGGGGGAGGAAAAATATGCGGGCGATTAATATCGCGAACGCGAAAAAGAGGGATGCGGAAGTCGGTTTTATCTCCGCGCCCCGGCGATCGGCGGTCGAACTGGTGTTGCCGGACGGGCGCAAAACCGACCCGGTGATCATCCTGAAATCCACGGCCAATCTGCGAACCCTGCTCGGGACTTACGGCGATTTGCCGGGGGTGGGGCAGGCCTTGATCGACGGCGACCCGGAAATTGACTTTGAGCAGGTCGGCCGGATCCTGCGCCAGCGGCGCAAATTGTATTTGAGCCCCGATGGGGCGGTGGCTTATCGCGTGAACCTGCTGCAGGTTGTGCGCAACCCGGACGGGACGGAAAAAGAGCGGCGCGACCTGACGAAGGCGGTGGCGAATGTGGCGGCGGAAATCCCGCTCAGTTGGACGGGACGCAAATTTCCCCGGGAAAAAGCCGTCCGCTCTTTTGTTTTCAGCAAAAGCTACCAGTTGCGACATACGAACGGCCTTACTTATGACTTCTTGTACGAAATGGCCAAAGAATTACAGGAAAGCGACGCCCTTATTTTTATCGGCTCCGGCCCGAAAGGCGCCGGCCCCATCGTCCTCACAGCGGGGGGCGAGCCGTACCGCGGTTTTTTGGAGGGGCGCGTGGACGGGCCGAATTACCGCCTCGTCCTTCATTTAACAAATATGGAAATAAAACCCTTGATAGAGGAAGGAGGCCCGGCGTGATTCTGAACAAAGAGGCGCTGACGGAAACCCGCGGTTATTGGGAAGGCATGGCCGCCGCCGCTCTCGACGCCGAAACGGCCGCCGTCGTCCCCGCCTATAAAACCGAGGTTTGCAAGCGCTATATTTCCCTCAATCCGGAGCAAATAGAATCTCAGCTGGGCGGGACAAATTTTTGGGTGACGCGCAAGGTGGACGGCGAGTTGGCGGTGATTTTCTGGGACGGGATGGACGCCTGGGCGGTAAACACCGGAGGCCGTCTGCGCCTCGGTCTGCCCTGCCTCGAGGAGGCGGCCCGCTGTCTGCGCGCGGCCGGAGTGGGCGCCGCCATCATCCCGGCGGAATTGCACGCGGCGGAAGATAAGGCGCGGGCGCGGGTATTCGATACGGCGGCCGCTTTGGCGGACGAAAAAAGGCACGGCGATCTGCGCCTGGCCCCTTTCGATATTATCAGCCTGGACGGCGCGCCGGTAAAAACAAGTTCTTACGCCGATGTCCACGGCCGTCTCAGCGAATGGTTCGGCGCGGCGGCGCTTTGCCCGCCGGTACCGTTGCGCACCGCCGGCGCCAAGAGCGAAGTGCGGGAGCTTTTTCGGCGCTGGGTGACGGAGGAAGGGGCCGAAGGGCTGGTCGTCCGCTGCGAGTTGCCCTTTATTTACAAAATCAAACCGCGCTTTACCCTGGACGTCGTCGTGGTCGGTTTTTCCGAAGGAGCGGGTGAATTCAAGGGACAGGTGCGTTCTCTCCTGCTGGCCCTGATGCCGGAGGAAGGGGTTTACCAGGTCGTCGGCCGGACGGGCGGCGGGTTGAGCGCAGAAGAAAAGGAAACGCTTTTTACCCGGCTGTCCGCAATGATCGTGGATTCGCGCTATATCGAAACCGATTCCAACCACGTCGCTTTTCACATGATCCGGCCGGAAATCGTGGCGGAGATCAAGCTGAACGATATTTTACTGGAAAGCGCCGGCGGCGCCATCCTGAACCCGCAGCTGGAAGCGCGGGACGGTGTTTACCGCCCGACCGGCAGGGTGGCGGGGTTCAGCCTGGTGTTCCCGGTTTTTTCCCGGCTGCGGCCCGATAAAGCCGCCAACGCCGTGGACACGCGCCTGAGCCAGACCGACGGGATTGCCTGGCAGCCCGATCGCCCGGAGGCCGCCGGAACCGCGCCGGCCGCCGCCCAAATCCTACGGCGGGAGGTGTACCGGAAAACCGCCGGCGCCAAACTCATGGTACAGAAATTTTTGGCCTGGCAAACAAATAAATCATTCGCGGATGGCTTCCCCGCTTATGTCTTTTACCACGTGAACTTCAGTTCGGAGCGCAAGGAGCCGTTGCAAAGCGACGTCCGCGTCACGGAGGACAGGGAGCAGCTGGAGGCCCTGTTTGAGGAATTTTTGGCCGCCCATGTGAAAAAAGGCTGGGTCAAACTGTGAAGGCCGAAGACCTGCCCCAGACCGTGGCCGCGGCGGCGGCGCGAGGCGCGGAGGCCGTGCGGGCGCAGGCGGAACGGCTGGAAAAGATCGCCGCCCACAACCACCGGAAAATGCTGCGGGCTTTTCAGGCCGCCCGCGTCTCCGCCCATCACTTGCATGGTTCCACGGGCTACGGTCTGGATGACGCGGGCCGGGCCGCGCTGGACGAGACGCTGGCGGCGGTTCTGGGGACGGAAAGCGCCCTGGTGCGCCATCAGTTTGTTTCCGGTACGCACGCGATTGCCGCCGCGCTGTTCGGCCTGCTTCGCCCCGGCGATCACGCCCTTTCCGTGAGCGGACTGCCCTATGACACCCTGCTGCCGGTGCTGGGACTGGCGGGCGCCGGGCGGGGCAGCCTGCGGGAATGGGGGGTGAGTTTTGCCGCCGTGCCGCTGAGCGGGGAGGGGCGGGTGGACCTGGCGGCGGTGCGGGCGGCGGCGCGGCCGAATACGCGCCTTTTTCTCCTCCAGCGTTCCGCCGGCTACGCGGCCCGCCCTTCTTTGCCCATGGCGGAGATCACCCGCTTCATCGCCTGGGCGCGGGAGCATTTTCCCCGGATATATGTATTTGTGGATAATTGTTACGGCGAGCTGGTGGAAGAAACCGAGCCGGGCGACGCCGGCGCGGACCTCGTGGCCGGCTCCCTGATCAAAAATCTGGGCGGGACGCTGGCGCCGACCGGGGGTTATATCGCCGGCCGCCGCGAACTGGTGGAGCGGGCCGCCGACCGTTTTGCCGCGCCCGGCATCGGTATGGAGGTGGGGGCTTCGCTGGATCTGCAGCGCCTGATGCTGCAGGGCCTTTACTTCAGCCCGCTGACGGTGGCGGAAGCGGTGAAGGGCATGATTTTTACCGCCGCCTTCTGGGCGGAACTCGGGTTTCCCGTGCGGCCGGCGGCGGAAGAAGCGCGGACGGATATTGTCCAGGCGGTCGAACTGGGCAGCGCGGAACGTCTGGCGGCGTTTTGCCGCGGCGTGCAGCAGGGCTCCCCCATAGACGCGCATGTCCGGCCCGAAGCGGCGCCGATGCCTGGTTACGCGGACGAGGTTCTCATGGCCGGCGGCACTTTTATCCAGGGGGCCACGGCGGAGTTTTCGGCGGACGGGCCGATGCGCCCCCCTTACACGGCTTACATGCAGGGCGGGATTTCCGCTTATTACACGCGGGAAGCGAACATTCTGGCCGCGCGGCAGTTGTGGGCCCAGGGTCTGATTTGAAAGGCGGCTTCAGCATGGACATCCCTGCTGTCACCCTGCGCAAGGGGCAAAGCCCCGCAGTCGCAGGAAACTAAGCATAAGCAAAGGACATAATATGCCGGAAATATATCTTGATAACAGCGCCACGACGAAGCCCTGCCCGGAAGCGGCGGCCAAAGCCCTGGAAATAGCGACGGTGAATTACGGCAACCCGTCGTCCGCTCACGCGCCGGGTCGGGCCGCCCGGGCGGCGCTGGACGAAGCCCGCGCTCTCGTAGCCGGGGCACTGGGAGCCGCGGCGCCGGAAATCACGTTCACTTCCGGTGGCACGGAAGCCAATAACCTGGCTGTTTTCGGCGCCTGTTCCCTCGCCGTCGCCCGCGGCCGCGGCCGCAAAATCGTGACCACGGCGGTGGAACACCCTTCCGTGACCAAAGCCGTGCGCTTCTGGAAGCGCCGAGGCTGGCAGGTCGCCTATATCCCGGCCCCCGGCGGCCGGCTGGACTTGGCGGCGCTGGAAGAAGCCATCGATCAGCGGACGGCGCTTGTCACCCTTATGCTGATCAATAACGAAATCGGCTCTTTATTTCCGGTGCGGGAAGCGCGGCGGTTTATCGAGGCCGTTCGTGCGCCGGCCCTCTTGCATACGGACGCCGTGCAGGCTTTCGGCAGAATACGTTTTACCCCGGCAGAACTCGGCGTCGATCTGGCGACGGTCAGCGCGCACAAAATACACGGGCTGAAGGGCGCGGGCGCCTTATACATGCGGCGGGGGAGGCAAATGCACGCCCTGCATTTCGGCGGCGGCCAGGAAAACGGGCTGCGCCCCGGCACGGAAGCGCTGCCGGCTGTCGCCGCCTTCGGCGAAGCGGCGCGGCTCGCCTCCGCCCGGCTGGAGACGGCGGCCGCCCATATGGCCGCGCTGCGGGATCATTGCCTGCGCCTGCTGACCGCGCGGCTGCCCGCGGCCGGGATAAATTCCGGCCGAACCGGCGCGCCCCATATCGTGAATTTTTCCCTGCCGGGAATCCCCAGCGCCGAAACCGTGCGCTATCTGAGCGAAAAAGGCATTTATGTCTCGGACGGCGCCGCCTGCAAATCCAATCATCCCGGCAAGGGCCCGCAGGTGCTGGAATCGTTCGGACTCAGCCCGGAGGAGATGTATAGCGCCATCCGGGTCAGTTTTTGCGCGGAGAACACGACGGGGGAAGTGGAGGCCCTGGTTGGGGCTTTGGAGGAATTCACAATGGGGGAGAGGGCAAGGGATTAGGGATTACAATGCACAATTCACAATTCACAATTCACAATTGGGAGAGTAGGGGACGATGGCAATCGTCCCGTATACGCCGGATCGGGCGGTATTGCCGTAGGGGACGATGGCAATCGTCCCGAAACCCAACGGGCGAATTGCGAGAGACT
>JAISWK010000154.1 GCA_031270805.1 Gracilibacteraceae bacterium | reverse complement strand
TGTATACGCCCTCTTTTCCGCTCACGACAATCTCTCCGTTGTCAATTAGCGCGTACTGGATGCTCGTTACCGCCCCCGACTCCATCAGTGTTTCGATTAACGTCCCGGCCCTTTCTTTGGCGTTGCGGTATAATTCAGGCGTATCGGCCGAAGCCGTTCCCGAAAAACATGAAAAAACCAGTATGACCATTAGCAAAGCCGGAGCTAATCGTTTGTTAAACATGACAACCTCCCATTTTCCTTCAGAGTGTGGCCCAGACCACAATATGACCCAAGCCACAATATGCGGTAATTACTTTTCTTTTCCGGTTTCAGCCTTTAAAATAAACACTCAAGGTTATGCTGTCGGGGTAAATTATACAGCAAAACACCGTTTCGCGCTACCGGGCCTGAATTTTTTTTACGGCGCTGGCCCGGGCGCAGATCGTGCTGAAGGACGGAATTGTCGCCGAGATAAGAACATAATACGTGGTTTGGAAGAAAAAAAACGAACGCCGCGCCAAGGAAAAACCATTGGCTGAAGTTCGCATTTGTCCTGATTGGTATGGTGCCGAAGGCCGGGATCGAACCGGCACGAGTAAAACTCACCGGTTTTTGAGACCGGCGCGTCTGCCAATTCCGCCACTTCGGCGCGGGTGACACCATAAAGGCTAACACTTTTGCCCGGGTTTGTCAAGAAGGCCGGCGCTATTTTTCGCGAGTATCGATAAGCAATTCAAAATGACTCTTGCGATAATTGATAACGCCCTCTGCCTTGAGCCGGCTCATTTCCGCCGACAAGGCGCTCCGCTCGACGGAAAGATAGTCGGCCAGCCCCTGCCGGTCGAAGGGGAGGGCAAACTCCCCCGAACCGTGCAGCCGCGATTGTTCCGACAGGTAGGACAGCAGTTTTTCGCGGGTCGTCCGTTTCGTGATATGTTCCATCTTGCCTTGAAGCATGATGTTTTTCCGGGCCAGGATGCCGACGATATTGCGAATCAGCAGGCTGTGGAACAGGCAGGCGCTGCCGCATTGCATGATAACCCGTTGAAAGTCCGCGAACATGATTTTGCAGTCGCCAGCCGCGATAACGCTGACGGGCAAAAGGCCGACTCCGCCGCAGACGAAGGCCTCCGCGAACATCTCGCCCGGGCCGATCTCGGCGATGATATTCCGGTTGCCCCACGCGTCGTCCCTGACGAGGTGAACCCGGCCCTCAAGGACAAGGCCGATTTCGCGCACAAAATCGCCGGCGGCATAAATGCTTTGGCCTTTGCCATACGTTTTTTCCCGCGCGCCCAGGCATTTTATCAGCGCGGCCAGCTCGGAATCGCTTACGCCCTGAAATAAGGGCGACTTTTGCTCCGGCTGAAAATAATTTTTCAATTTCATCCCTTCCGTTGTAAAAACAACCGATTAACCACCTTCATTATATTATCATAGAATCATGAAGTCAAGGGGGTGATCAAGGTGGTCAAGATAAAGCGCCGGATAATTGAAATTGAAAGCGATGCTTATCGGCTGCCCCAAGCTCGACGGGTTGGACTATACCGAAAAGCTGACGGAAATCATCGCGGGCAACAAGATCAAGTCTCTGACTGTGGTGCGGATGGAAGTGCCTTGCTGCGGCGGCATTGAACAGGCGGCTGTCGCCGCGCTGCAAAACTCCGGCCGGTTCATCCCGTGGCGGATCGTGACCTTTGGAACTGATGGGGAAATACGGGAGGGCTGAGCGATGACAAGCGCATGTCCGGGCGCGGGGGGGCTTCGCGGCAATATCACGATAAGCGAAAAAATCTGTCCTGTGTGCGGGCGGGAGATAGAAATCTTTTCCTGCGAACCCTGCGCCGCCTGCGAATGCGGGTTCATCGCCTACAATGACAGGCAAAGCTGTATCAAATGGTGCGCCTATGCCCGCGAGTGCGTCGGTGAAAAAATCTACCAAAAATTTATGAAAGCGGAGGAAATGTGACTATGGAAACAAAAATGTTCTGCATGCAATGTGAGCAAACGGCGGGCGGCCAAGCCTGCACGCAGGCCGGCGTATGCGGCAAAAGCGCGAACACGGCCCGGCTCCAGGACGAACTGACGGGCGCGCTCATCACAGCCGCCGGCAAAGGCGCGGCCGTGTCCGACCAGCTCTTGCTTGAAGCGCTCTTCGCCACGCTGACCAATGTCAACTTTGACGATGCGGCCCTGGAAAAGCTAATCGCCGGGGTTGGCATCCCGTTTTACGACCTCGGCCAAGTCCGCGCCGCGGACGAGGACACGCGCAGTCTGAAAACTCTGCTTCTGCTCGGTTGCCGCGGTGTGGCGGCCTATGCCTACCATGCGCTTGTGCTGGGTTACGCGGTGGCGGAAATCTGCCTTTTCCTCAAAAAGGCCCTCGCGGCCATCGGCGAGGACGGCTACGGACTGCCGGAACTCCTGCCCCTCGTAATGGAATGCGGCAAGGTCAACATCGACGCGCTCGCCCTGCTCGACAAAGCGAACAATGAGAGCTTCGGCACTCCCGCGCCAAGGAGCGTCAGCCGCGTGATCCAGCCGGGGCCGTTTATCGTCGTCAGCGGTCACGACTTGCGCGATTTGAAACTCCTGCTCGAACAGACCAGGGGCAAAGGAGTGAGCGTTTATACCCACGGCGAAATGCTCCCCGCCCACGCCTATCACGAACTGAAAAAGTACACGCACCTCAAAGGCCACTTTGGCACGGCCTGGCAGAATCAGCAGAAGGAATTTGCGGACGTTCCCGGCGCCTTCCTTTTCACGACGAACTGTCTGATGCCCCCGAAACCGGCGTACTCCGATCGCGTGTTCACAACCGCTGTCGTCGGCTATCCGGGACTTGGGCATATTGGCGAGGACAAAGACTTCACCCCCGTGATCGACAAGGCGCTCGCGCTCGGCGGTTATGCGGAAGCGCAAGGCGGCGGCGCGTTCACGACCGGTTTCGGCCATAACGCCGTGCTCTCACACGCGGAGACGATTATCGGCGCGGTCAAGTCCGGGGCGATAAAACATTTCTTCCTCGTCGGCGGCTGCGACGGGGCGCGTCCGGGGCGCAACTACTACACCGATTTCGTCAGGCAAACGCCGCCCGATACCGTAGTACTCACGCTTGCTTGCGGCAAGTATCGCTTCAACGATTTGGAGATCGGGGAAATCGGCAGCTTGCCGCGCCTGATGGATATGGGCCAGTGCAACGACGCGTATAGCGCGGTGCAGGTGGCTCTCGCTCTGGCCGGCGCTTTTAACTGCGGCGTGAACGATTTGCCGCTGACCCTGGTGCTGTCGTGGTACGAGCAGAAAGCCGTCGCGATTCTCCTGTCGCTTTTGCACCTCGGCATCAGGAACATCCGCCTCGGCCCCACCCTCCCCGCCTTCGTGTCGTCGAATGTGCTGCACTATCTTGTTGAGAATTTTAGTCTGGCGCCTACGACCACGCCGGAAGCGGATTTGGCCGCTATATTGGGGTAGTGGGACAAGGGGAGTAGGGTGTGAACGGCAGCGCCCATGTGGATACTGCGATTCGGCTTCGCCGAACGCAGCATGACAAAGGGGTTCTGTGCCGAACGCAGCATGACAGAGGGGTAGTGAATAGTGAACAGATTCCCCTGTCTCCGTAGGGGACGCCGCGTTCAGCGTCCCGGGGAACGCCGCCTCCGTACAATTTGGTTTGAATCCGCAAACTCGCATGAATACTATATTTATGCGGGTTTGTTCTTTGTTTTTTCCGGGCGGCTTCAGGCGGCGCTGGATGCAGACGCCGATTGATGATGCCGAAGGCGAAGAATATGTCTGGCGTTTAAAAAAAATATGCGGAAATGTCTTGGGGAAGACATACTTAAGACCGTGTTTTGGTTAAAATTTTATTTAGGCAATGTAATGTAATAACATTCAATCAACAAGGAGGAATGAAAATGGCAAAATTTACCAAACACGAGCGTGTCCGTTTCCCAATTCCCCAAAGGGAGCTGGAACGCCGCTGGGACGCTGTCCGGGCGGCAATGAAGGCCCAGAATGTGGATCTGCTCATAGCTCAGAACAGCCATCAGTTTCTGGGCGGCTATGTCCGCTGGTTTGCCGACGTGCCGGCGGAGCACGGGTACTCGATAACCGTTCTTTTTCCCAAAGATGACGAGATGTCCCTCATTTCCTCGGGAATCCCTGGACAGGTAGGACCGCCCGTCTACGCGCGCCGCAACGTGAAAGAAGTGATTGCCCTCCCTTATATCCGGACGATGAACCATACTGACTCTTTGGAACCGGATGCGACCGCCGCCTATATCCAAGCCAGGAAGGGTAAAAAAGTCGGCCTTATCTCGCCGGCCAATTTTTCCGCCGTTTATTACACGGAACTGCTCAAGCGCCTGCCGCAAGTTGAATTTGTTGATTTTACCAATACAATTGATGAGATCAAGGCGGTTAAGAGCGAGGATGAATTGGCTTATATCCGTAAAACCGTTGCCCTGCAGGATGACCTGGTTGCCGCTATGCCGACCATTATCCGTCCCGGGATCTTCGAGTATGAAGTGCGGCAGCGGATCGTTAAGATCGCGGAAGAAAGAGGGGGAGAAGAACAGCTGATCATGATGTCGTCGGCGCCTGCGGGAACCCCGGCCGGACATCTTAATATGCATTATCAGAACCGCCAAATCCAAAGCGGGGATAATGTTATGGTCATGATCGAGGTCAACGGGCCCGGGGGCTTCTATACGCAAGTCGGGC
This sequence comes from Gracilibacteraceae bacterium, assembly GCA_031270805.1. Classification (GTDB taxonomy): domain Bacteria; phylum Bacillota; class Desulfitobacteriia; order Desulfitobacteriales; family Syntrophobotulaceae; genus JAIRRL01. Next base: position 30,655 of record JAISWK010000154.1, on the reverse strand, counting down.
GGGTGTGGTGTTTTGGGCAGCCTTCCAAAGAGTTAGTGGAGCTCTGGGAAATAGCATGGTTGTAGCACTAGTGGTGGGTGTCTTTGGCTGGAGATCTGCACAAAGGTCATTAGAAGAACTTAATGAATAATGAAGGGAGCGATCATTAGTGACTCCCGGACGCGTAACAGCGTCCGGGAGTCACTAACGCCGCGCCTCGGCGCGGTGCGCGCATACGATAAAATAAAACCAAAGCGGGCTACGCCGCCTTAACTTGAACCCCATCTGGAGGGGCGGCGGATGGTAATCCGCCCGGTTTTTTCCATAAATAAATAATCCGCGTCGGGGATCCTTGGGGTACGCGGGACGATTGCCATCGTCCCCTACGCCCTTGCGGCGTAGCTGGGTTGCGGGCGTCAGTCCGCTTTAGGAGCTTGTTAACGGGAAAGCCTGTAGACAATATTGTCTACAGGCTTTCCCGTTAGAGCATTTTTTGTTTTTTACAAAAACCCATATTAATTTGAAAATTTTTAGTGTATAATTAATTAATTTTACTACAGCGTTATTGGAGGGAGGAAGAGTGCATGGTCAAAATCAATCATAATAAGTTCAATTATTATTCTCCGGTGGATTTGGAGGATCATTTGTGGGAATCCATGCTTGATATCGGTTACACGAAAAACTTCGGGCCGTCTGAAACTCTCATTTCCCAGGGTCAGCAACTGACCGGTTTATTGTGTGTCACTCAGGGAAGATTGAAAACGTTCTATATTTTTAACAACGGCAACGAAAAGATATTAGGTCTCTTTAACACGCAGTACTCCAAAGTGGTTCTTGGTGAAGAGGCGATCTTTGACAGCAGAACAAGCTTTTATAACGCGATGGCATTAACCCCTTTGAGTATGGTCTATATTCCTTTTGAGAAAGTCCGGACACTTATTGCCGAATGCCCCGAAATTGCCGTTTGTCTTCTGAAATGCCTCAGCAACAAACTTTCATCGCTGGGGATTCAGGTGGGAGATTTGTTGTCGCGCGATATCATGCAAAGAGCGGCGCGTGTGCTGACTGATTTCACAAAATGCACCAGCAAAAACAAGGAAGGGTATATGCCCTTCACCCATGATGAGCTGGCAAAGTTTCTGGGGATTACCCGCCCGAATATGACGACCTGTTTAAACTATTTTGCCCGTGAAAATTTAATTGATATGCGGTGGGGAAAAATCCGGGTGACGGATTACACTACCTTGAAGAACTTATCTGATTCTTAACAACTTCCTTCAGCGGGGAATTTGCATCCGCCGCCAACGCCGTCAGCAGCTTCAACCTGACTTTCATTCGATGGCAGGCAAAAAAATATCCGCGTCCGGGCGGGCTCACTTGACCGAAAGAGGGACACTTGGGGACGTCAGACAGTGTGAGAAAGCATTGGCAGCAACCCCCGGGTATCGTAGGGGCGCGCATTGCGCGCCCGGGTCCCCCATTTTGTTCTGCGGGCGCGCAATGCGCGCCCCTACGACTCCCTTTTTCACACAGACTGCCGGTCCCAGTACGAGGCGCAGTTTAGTAACTACCAATAATTTTTATCTACACCCAGAGAAAAGAGAGTCCTTGACAAACCCTCTTGTTGGCAATATACTTGTCATAACACTTAAATCAGGTAAAGGGTGGATGAAAGTATGGCTTTCCGCTTGGACGATTCTCTGGGATTTGTCCTCGGCCGGACGAATGTTAAACTGAAAAATGCACTTATCCAAAGCTTGAAGGAGTATGACATCACCCCTGAACAGTGGGGCGTCCTCAACCGGCTCTGGGAAAATGACGGCATCACTCCAAAGCGTATTGCGGAGTCGCTGACCAAAGATATTCCCACAACGGTCAGAATACTGGATCTCCTGGAACAAAAGGAGCTGGTGTTCAGGGAAGACAACCCCGTGGACGGGCGATCTTTCCTTGTGCGCCTAACTAAGGCGGGCTTTGCAGGGAGAACTGACGCCTTTAGCGGAAAAAACTCTGGAAACTGCATTGCGCGGCCTTGATCTGACTGAACAGCGACAATTGCTCAACCTGTTGGAGCGGGTTTATAGCAATCTTGAGTCAAGGGAGATAAAATGAAGAAATATCAAATCTTGATGGGTTTTCTGGTGCTGATAACGGTTGTTTGCTGGCTTTTGACGCCTACTGTTGCGGCCACGTCCAGTATGATACGTTTTTCCCAACTTTTAGGTGCGCTTTCCTTGCTGGGCCTTGCGAGTCTTTGTTTTATTGCGACAAGAAGTTCGCTGGTGGATACGCTATTTGAGGGTATGGATAAATCCTATCAAATTCACAAATGGTTGGGCGCGATTTCGGTTATCCTGGTTGTCGCGCACATAAATACAATTGATGCCCAAAGTGATGGCGGGCCGGGATGGCCAAGTTTCATCCTGTTCCTGCTTCTTACACTGTTCGCGCTTCTAAGTCGCAGGCTGAATTACGAGACTTGGAAAACCGCACACAAATTGCTGCTGTTGCCGTATATTATAGGACTCGTTCATTACTATACCGACTCGGACTATGCTGTTTTTGCCCCGACGTTCTTCAGTCTGTGGCTTAATCTGATCAATATTACGGGAATAGTCGCTGCTTTCTACAGCGTATTCTTCTATGAAAAAACTGCTTTTCCGTTTCAATTCAGGGTTGCCGAAGTTACACCCGTGGCAGTCGGAACCATCGAGTTTACCGGTAAGCGTAAAAATTATTCTGGCAGAAATCCGAAATACACGCCGGGGCAGTTTGCTTTTGTCAAATTTCCCTGGCTGAGTCCGCAGTTTCCCTCGCATCCTTTTACGATCAGCGGCTCATTCACGGGCGACATGGTTCAGTTTACCGTTAAAAACCTGGGTGATCACACTGCCAAACTTGTTGAAACACTTAAACCGGGAGACGAGTTCCTCGTGAGCCAGCCCTGCGGTCGCTTTAATTATCAAAACGGCTGCTGCAGGCAGATCTGGATTGCAGGCGGTATCGGGATAACGCCCTTCCGAAGTTTCTGGCAAGCCGGCATACTGCAAGGATTTTCAATCGACCTTTTCTACGCCTATAATAGTGAAAGCGAAGGCGCATATCTTGAAGAATTGAAGGCTTGGCCGCCTGACGAGCGACTACGCATTCACCTGATAGATTATACAATAAGCGGGTTTCTTACGGCGGAGCATATCAAGGATTGTATTGACGCAGATGAGAAGGCGGATATCTATTTTTGCGGCCCAAAGCCTATGCTTAAAAGCTTGCGTCGGCAACTGAATAGCGGTCTTCAGATCGGCAAGTGGCATAACGAAGAATTTCAATTCAGATATTGACAAAACTGCCGGCGGGGGGTATACTATCATTAGTTAATGATTTAACCAATTAACTACTGAACGCGCACAACAATGGGAGGTAATGATTTTGCACGACGAAAAGCCGGTATTTGTCCAAATCATTGAAATGATTGAGGACGATATCCTTTCCGGGGCGTACGGCGCAGACGAACTGATTATCTCCACACCGCAAATCTCCAAACTGCTGTCAGTCAACCCGGCGACGGCGCAGCGGGCGATAGGGGTGCTGACGGATCGCGGGATCATCTACAAAAAACGCGGCGTTGGCATGGCTGTCGCCCCGGCGGCCAAAGAACAGCTTCTGGCGGGGCGAAGGGCGGCGTTCTTTGAAAAAGTCGTGCCGAAATTTGTGAGCGGCGCAAAGAAAATCGGGATTTTAGGCGACGAGCTGGTAAAAATTTTAAAGGAGAGTATCAATGATTGAATTTTCAAGTGTCACAAAGTGCTACGGGAGAACCGTCGCGCTGAATGATTTTTCCCTAACAATCGATCGGCCCGGCATATATTGCCTCTTGGGCCGCAATGGCGCGGGCAAGACCACGCTGCTGAAACTGCTGGCGGGGCATGTCGCGGCAAGCGGAGGCGTCGTCGCGGTGAACGGCAAAGCGGTCGCCCCGCTCGCCATGCCGGAGGAAGTGCATTTCGTCGAGACCGGCGGGGCGCAATTCAATATGCGGCTGGCGGATTTGTTCAAGGCCGCCGCGGACGTCAATCCGGATTTTGACGCCGCTTTCGCGGCGGAGCTGGCGGGGCGTTTCGACCTGGACGGGGCAAAAAGGTACAAACAGCTTTCCTTCGGCATGAAAGCTAAGGCGAACACCATCATCGCCATGGCGTCCGGCAAGGAAATCCTCCTGCTTGACGAGCCCGTACTCGGGTTCGATCCGGTCATGCGCAAGGTGTTTTACGACTTGCTGCGGGAAAGCTGCGCGGAAAGCGGCAAGACCGTAATCGTTTCGACGCATATCATCGACGAGATCGAGAGAACGGCGGAGCGGCTGATCATCATAGACAAAGGGCGCTTGACCCTGTTTTGCGCTATGGCGGAGCTTGACGAAAAAGCCTACTGCGTCACGGGTCTGGCCGAACCCGTCCGGGCGGCGACGGCGGGACTCAAGGTCATTGCCGAAACGAAGGCGGGGGGCTTCCTATCGCGGCATGTATTTGACCGGCGCATTGAGGCGGGCGGCGAATATTCCGTGTCCTCGCTCGGACTGACGGATTTTTTTGTCAGCCTTGTCGGCGACGAACAGACCAATAGGGAGGCGATGTAAATGAAAACGCTCAATGGTGTTGTGAAAATTAATTTGCAACAGGCCAAGACAGAGTACTTGATCGTCGGGATACTGTTTTTTGTCACTGTCGCGCAGGATATTATCCTCAACGTGATCCTGCATCTCCCGAGCAACGGCTTGGCCTTCGGTAATTATTTGCTCCTTTTGCCCCTGCTCATGGGCATATTCATCGCGGCAAAAAATTTCTCCAAGCTGCTGAATTTGGGCTGCAAGCGCCTTGATTACTTTAAGGGCTGCCTGCTGACCTACGCAAGCGCCGCCTTTTTCACAACGCTGGCCTGCCTGGTTTTGTGGCTTGCCGTCGACCCCTTCGTGCTGACGCATACAAGCGAACCGTCGCTCTACAATCTGTTCGACGTTTTCGGTTTCGCCCAAAACGGCGCGGCAGTCGCTTTCTGGCAGATGTTCGCCTTCCTGTTTCTCGCCGCCTGCGTCGCCCACACGCTGACGCTCGTGCAGGGGCGCTGGTACGGCTGGCTCGCCGACGCGCTCATTATAGCCGTCATTTCCGTCTTCACGCCGATAGCCCAGCTGCGCGCCGCCCTCGCCTGGTTCTTTCGCCTGATCATCTTCCACGACGTCGCCGCGGTTCAGATATTGTCCTGCCTGATTTTGGGCGTGCTTGTCTACTGCGCCGGTCTGGGGCCGATCAAGACGAAGCCGATTTGACGACAAAAAAAGAATCCTTGCGTCTCCGCCCGTCCTGTGCTAAAATGTATGAGATTTGCATTACACAAGGGAGGAGGAGAGCCAATGGATTATATTCGTCTGGTTGAAGAAGAGCAGATGAAAAAAGATATACCGGTTTTTCGGCCCGGCGACACGTTGAAGGTACATGTCAAAATCGTCGAAGGCGCGCGGGAGCGCATTCAGGTTTTTGAAGGCGTGGTGATCAAACGGCGGGGGGACGGTCTGCGGGAAACATTCACTGTGCGCCGTGTCACGAACGGCGTCGGCGTGGAAAGAACTTTTCCCCTGCACTCGCCACGGATAGACAGGCTGGAACTGGTTCGCCGGGGTATCGTGCGCAGAGCGAAACTGTACTATCTGCGCGGGCTTTCCGGTAAGGCGGCGCGTATCCGCGAGCGGCGCTAGCTGCGGCGCCCCGCCGGCGGCTTGCCGCTGCCCTTTGAGATGGCGGCGAAGACCGGCGTCAGGCGCGTCGGTTCTTTTGTGTTTGAGGCAGGAGCAATGATCCAGTGGTATCCCGGCCATATGGCCAAAACCAGGCATAAAATCGCGGAACAGCTGGCGTGGATGGACGCGGTGCTGGAACTGGCGGACGCCCGCGCCCCCGCGAGCAGCCGCAGTCCGCTTTTGAACGGATTGCTCCGGGACAGGCCGCGTCTGCTCATCCTGAACAAGGCCGACCTGGCCGATCTGCGCCGTCTGCGCTCCTGGACTACCGGCCTGGGCGGCGATTACCCGGTGCTGGAGACCAGCGCGGCCACCGGTCAAGGCATAGGGCGCATCGTGCCGGCGCTGGATAAACTGGCCGGCGCGCGCCGGGCCAGAGACGCGGCTCGCGGCCTCCGGGCCAGGCCCCTGCGGGTTATGGTCGTAGGCATCCCCAATATAGGCAAGTCGTCCCTGATCAACCGCCTGACCGGGGGAGCGCCGGCCAAAACCGGCGCCAAACCGGGGGTGACGCGCGGCGCCCAGTGGATCAGACTGCACGAGCGCTTGGAACTGCTGGACACGCCGGGGGTACTCTGGCCCAAATTCGAGGATGGGGAAACGGCGCGCAAATTGGCGGCGACAGGGGCGATCCGGGACGAAGTTTTCGACCTGGAGGAATTGGCGGAGTGGCTGCTCCGTTTTTTGCGGCAAAATTATGGCGAAACCCTCCGGACTTGCTATAACACCGCGACGGACGAAGTCACCCTGGAAGACGTCGGCCGCCGCCGCGGGCGCCTCGGGCGCGGCGGTGAAGTGGACGCTCTCCGGGCAGCGCAGGTTTTGCTCAAAGAATTCCGCGCCGGTAAAATCGGCCGGGTGACATTGGATTAGGAGCGGCAATATGGATTTCGCGACGGAAGAGCTGCTGTGGCGGCAGGGTTATATCGCTGTCGCGGGGGTGGACGAAGCGGGACGCGGGCCGTTGGCCGGGCCGGTGCTGGCCGGGGCTTGTGTTTTGCCGCGCCGGTTTGATCTGCGGGGGCTGAACGACTCCAAAAAACTGAGCCCCGCCCGCCGGGAAGAATTGAACGCCGCTATCCGGGCCGGCGCCGCCGCCTGGGCCCTGGGGCGGGCGGAAGTCGCGGAAATAGACGAATTGAACATACTGCAGGCGACAAAACTGGCTATGATCCGCGCACTGGCCGCGCTGAACCCGCCGGCGGACTACGCTCTGATTGACGGGCGGGATCGGTTGGCGCTCACAGTGCCCCAACGGACGCTGATCGGCGGAGACGGCCTGTGCGCGAGCATTGCCGCCGCCTCGATCCTGGCCAAAACGGAGCGGGACAAATACATGACGGAGTTGCATCAGACTTACCCGCAATACGGCTTTGACCGGCATAAAGGCTACGGCACGGCGGCGCATCTGCAAGCCCTGCGCCAACACGGCCCCTGCGCTGAGCATCGGCGCACTTTCGCTCCGGTGCTGCTGGCGGCGGAAGGGGGCGGCGCGGCGCCGGAAGGGAAAACTCTGGGCGCGCGCGGTGAAAGCATCGCCGCCGATTATCTGCGCGCGGCCGGCCTATCGGTCTTGGAGCGCAACTATCGCGTCCGGGGCGGCGAAATCGACATCATCGCCCAGGACGGAGAAATGTTAGTCTTTATTGAAGTCAAATCACGCCTTTCCGCCCGGCGCGGCCGGGCAGCGGAAAATCTGACCCCGGCCAAACGAAAGAGAATGGAGCGGGTGGCTTTGTTTTTTTTAAAAGCTAAGGGGTACCGGGAATGGCCCGCCATGCGTTTTGACGCCGTGACCGTGGAAAAGCGCGGCCCGGAGACGGCGGTGCAATGGTTCAAGGGTATTTAGGCGAAACCCATGTTGGGGGGAAGCATGTACAAGGTAAAACAGGTCATTGACTCAACCCAGCCCATCGCTCTGGCGCTGAAGCAAAAAGTGGAGGACCATTCCGCTCACGTCGGCGTCGTCGGCTTGGGTTACGTGGGATTGCCGCTGGCGGTGGAAAAAGGCAAGGTCGGCTTTAGGGTCACTGGATTTGACGTCAGCGCCGAGCGGGTGCGGCAGGTGAACGCCGGGGAAAACTACATCGGCGACGTGCGGGACGACGAATTGCGGGAATTGGCCGCCGCGGGCAGGCTGCGCGCCGTGACGGATTTCGCCGCGCTGGCGGACTGCGACGTCGTGGTTATTTGCGTACCGACGCCGCTGACGCCCACACGCGATCCGGACATTTCCTATATGCAGGCGGCGGCGCGGCAGGCGGGCCGCTACCTTCGCCCCGGTCAGCTCATCACGCTGGAAAGCACTACTTACCCCGGCACGACGGAGGAAGTGATCCTCCCTTTGCTGGCGGCCTCGGGCCTGCAGGTCGGGCAGGATTTCTTTCTCGCTTTTTCGCCGGAGCGCGTCGATCCCGGCAACAAGCGTTTTACGACCCGGAACACGAACAAGGTCGTCGGCGGCGTGACGCCGGCCTGCCTGGAAATAGCCTGCGCCTTTTACGCCCAGACGATCCTGGCCGTAGTCCCCGTCAGTTCTCCGGCGGCGGCGGAGTTGACGAAAGTGTTTGAAAATACTTATCGCGCCGTGAATATCGCGCTGGTGAATGAATTGATGCTGCTCTGCGACCGCATGGGTTTGGATGTCTGGGAAATAGTGGACGCGGCGGCGACCAAACCGTTTGGGATCCACACATTTTACCCCGGCCCCGGAGTCGGCGGGCACTGCATCCCGATCGACCCCTTTTACCTGACCTGGAAAGCGCGGGAATATGATTTTCACACGCGCTTCATCGAACTGGCCGGTGAAATCAACGTCGAAGTGAGCTACTACGTGGTGAGAAAAGTGTATCAGGCGCTGAACACGCGGAAAAAAAGCCTGCGGGAGGCGCGGATTTTCGTCCTCGGCGTCGCCTATAAAAAAGACATTGCCGATGTGCGGGAGTCGCCGGCCCTCATCATCATGGAACTGCTGCGCCGGGACGGGGCGCGGCTCAGTTACAGCGATCCCTGGGCCCCGGAGCTGGAAATGCGCGACGGCGAGCGCCTGGAAAGCCGGGTGCTTACGCCGGAGGCTCTGGCGGCGGCGGATTGTGTGCTGATCCTGACCGACCACAGCGCGGTGGATTATGAACTGGTCGCCCGGCACGCGGATCTCGTGGTGGATACGCGCAACGCGATGAAGAATGTACGGGAAAACCGGGAGCGAATTTACAAAATATGACAAACGAGGCGATTAAACCGGGTAAATACGTTCACTTCAAAGGTGACGAATACGAAGTTATCGGCACGGCGACCCACAGCGAAACGCATGAGGAAGTGGTGATTTACCGGGCATCGTCCAGCAATGGCGGGTTTTGGGCGCGTCCGGCGGCGATGTGGGACGACATTGTCGAACGCAACGGGTGTCATGTCAAACGGTTCACACATATTGACGAGCTTGTACAGGAACCGCCGACGGGTATTCATAATTACAGTACGCCGGCCGAAAAAGTGGAACTGTTTATGTCGTTGTTTGTGGGACGTGACGACGTTTACGCCAAACGATGGGAAAACGATAAAAAAGGCTCTGCCGGATATGTTCCCGTCTGCCAAAACGAATGGTCGCCACTTTGCCCAAAATTTGGCGGCGGTAAGATGAAATGCGGGGAATGTCCTAATCAGAATTTTGCGAAGTATGATGCGGGCGCAGTTGAAAAACATCTGAAAGGGCAGCTGACCGCCGGACTGTATCCGATGTTTCCTGATGAAACCTGCAGATTTTTGGCCTTCGACTTCGATGGCAAAGATTATAGCCCGGAGGATTTGCGCCGCGATGTTACCGCTATTCGCGAGGTTTGCGCTGAAAAAGGCATAAGCATGGCGGTGGAACGTTCACGTTCCGGCAAGGGGATTCACTTCTGGATCTTCTTTGCCGAAAACATTCCGGCAGTCACAGCGCGGAAATTTGGCAGCAGTCTGATTACTCATACTATGAGCCGCCATCATGAGTTGTCATTTAAGACGTATGACAGAATGATTCCTAATCAAGACACATTGCCAAAGGGCGGATTCGGCAACTTAATCGCACTTCCGTTACAAAAAATACCTCGCGGACATGGGAACAGCGCATTTGTTGATGAAAATTTCAATGCCTATGCTGACCAGTGGAACTATTTGTCCAAAGTCAATAAATATACGCTGGAAGAAATAGAGTCGTTTATTAAGCAATTGTCGCCGTCAGGCGAGCTTGGTACTTTGCGCAGGGATTCCGAGGAGGAAAACCCGTGGGAAGGCAAGAAACCGGAACAAAAGCCAACGAGATTTGACTTCCCGGATACGGTAAAAATTGTCCGCGCCAATATGTTATACGTTGAGAAGGCAGGAATTTCAAGCCCCGCGCTTAACACGCTGAAACGTTTGGCGGCGTTTCGCAACCCTGATTTTTACAAGGCGCAGGCGATGCGGCTTTCTACGTTCGGTAAAGCAAGGGTTATTTTCTGCTCTGACGAAACTGAACAATATTTATCTTTGCCGCGCGGTTTGGAAGACGAGGTCTGTGAACTTTTGCAAGATAGCGGCGTCAGGATACAATGCAATGATGAAACCAATAGAGGGCGCAGGATCGATGTTGAATTTAAAGGTGAGCTGCGCGGCGAACAGCAACAGGCTACGGAGGCGCTTTTGATACATAACAATGGTGTTTTGTCCGCTGCCACGGCGTTTGGGAAAACCGTTATCGGGGCAAATTGCATAGCGAACCGTAAGGTAAATACGCTGATTTTGGTACACCGTACAAATTTATTGTCCCAGTGGATAGAGAGACTGAATGAGTTTTTAATAATCAATGAAGAACCGATAATCGAACTCACACCCAAGGGGCGTAACCGCAAGAAAGCTATCATCGGTCAAATCGGCGGGGGCAAAAACAATCCGAGCGGTATTATAGATGTGGCAGTTATGCAGTCTTTAGTATCCGGGGATGAGGTCAAGGAGCTGGTGAGAAATTACGGCATGGTAATTGTGGACGAATGTCATCATGTGTCGGCATTCAGTTTTGAGCAAGTACTGAAAACCGTAAACGCCAAATATGTTTATGGCCTGACCGCAACGCCAACGCGACAGGACGGTCATCATCCCATTATTTATATGCACTGCGGAAAAATCCGTTATCGCGTGGATGCGAAAAAGCAAGCGGAGACACGCCCGTTTGAGCACTTCATTATCCCACGATTTACCCGCTTTCAAAAGCCTGCCCATCGTGATGGCAAGTGGGAGTTTCATGAGGTTTGTGATGATATTCAAAACAGTGAACTTCGCAATAATCTAATCGTGGATGATGTCATTTCCGCTGTGGAACAGGGGAGAAATCCTATAATCCTTACCGAACGCACCGCCCATGTGGATTATCTGACAGAGCGGTTGGGACGACACATAAAAAACGTATTAGCTTTAACAGGCGGAGGCCTCCAGAAGAAAAAGCGCGAAACCCTGCAATTTGTTGCAGATATTCCTGACGATGAGCCGTTTGCCCTTGTGGCCACAGGGAAATATGTAGGCGAAGGCTTTGATATGCCACGCTTAGACACGCTTTTTCTCGCCATGCCCATATCGTGGAAAGGAACACTCCAACAGTACGCCGGGCGCTTGCACCGTTTATATGAAGGCAAGAGTGAAGTTCAAGTTTATGATTATGTAGATGTTCATGTGGAGATGCTGGAAAAAATGTATCAAAAGCGACTGAGAGGCTACGCCGCCATCGGATACAAAGCGAAGGGAACGCCACAGCCGTTGGAAGAAGTTCATGCAATTTTTGACAAAAATACGTTCTTCCCGATTTATTCCGCTGATATTTTAGCGGCTCAAGCTGAAATTTTGATTGTCAGCCCATTTGTAACAAAGCGGCGGATCTTGTCCGCTTTGAATTATATGGCTGCCGCCAACGCGAAGGTTACGGTGGTTACAAAACCGCCTGATAATTATGCCGAAAAGGATATGGCGAAAATCGCGGAGTGTATTGCGCTACTTACAAAACATGGCATTACAGTGAAAACCAAAGACCGAATCCATCAGAAATTCGCGATTATGGATCAGCGGGTCGTATGGTTCGGAAGTATCAATCTTCTCAGCTATGGTACAGCGGAAGAAAGCGTTATGCGAATCGAAAATATGGATATCGCGGGGGAGCTATTGAGGAGCATATAACAATTCACAATGCACAATGCACAATGCACAATGGGGGAGATTCCCCTCCTTTGGAGGGGTGCCGCGAAGCGGCGGGGTGGTCGTCCTCCCTAGTAGGTCGCTGCCATTGCGCGCCCGTGTCCCGATACACGCCCGCAATTGACTCTTTTGCCTACTAAAAAAGACCCGTGTCCGGGAACGGGACAAAATGGGGCCGGCAGACTGTGTGAAAAAGCATTGACAGCAACCCAGGACATCGTAGGGGACGATTGCCATCGTCCCCTACGCTCTCCCAATTGTGAATTGTGAATTGTGAATTGTACATTGTTGAACTAGCCGGTCAGCGCCCGGCTGATCGCTTCCATCCCCGCCGCGCGCGAACCCTTGACGAGTACCCAGGCGCCCGGGCCTTGCCGGCGCAGGATTCGGCGGGCCGCCGCCAGCGCTTCTTCCGTATCCCGGCAGGTTGCGACGCAGGCCGGGTTCATCCCGGCGGCCAGAGCCCCCGCGCTGATCAGCGCCCCCAGCTCGCCTGTGCCGACCAAAGCGCCGATATTGAGCGCGGCCGCCGCCGCTCCCACGCGCCTGTGTTCTTCCGCCGCCGCCGCGCCCAGTTCGTACATATCGCCGAGTACGGCCACGGTTTGGCGGCCGCCCCGCTCGGCCAGCACGCCCAGCGAAGCCGTCACGGAAGCGGGATTGGCGTTATAAGAATCGTCAATGACCGTGCAGCCGCCCTCGCCCGGGCGCAGTTCCAGCCGGCCGGCGGAAAGACGCGCCGTTTCCAGCGCCGCCGCCCCGGCCGCCAGGCTGACGCCGTAATCAAGTCCGACGCTCAGCGCGGCCAGCGCGTCCAGCACATTATGTTCACCGGCCAGAGGGAGGCGAACCGGCGCCGACTCACGGCGGCCGTCCCAATCCGCTTCCGCCCGGAACAGGGTGACCAGGTCGCCGCCGCCCGCCGCCCGCAGACCGGAGGCGCGCACGGCGGGACGAATCCGGCCTCCGGTCGTACCATAAAAAACTTTCCGCCCGCCCCATTGCCCGCCCAAAGCCGCACACCATTCATCTTCCGCGTTCAGCACCGCCAAGCCTTCCGCCGGCAAACTCTCTACTAATTCCCACTTAGCCCGCGCGATATTCTCCAGGCTGCCGAGCATTTCCAAATGCGCGGCGCTGATATTGGTCAGCACGCCCGTGTCCGGCGGACAAATGCGGCAAAGGGCGGCAATCTGCCCCGGACCGCGCATCCCCATTTCCAGGGTGAGAATCCGGGTTCCCGCCGGTGCGTTCAGAACGGCCAGGGGCAGGCCGATTTCATTATTGTAATTGCCCTCGCTTTTATGGACGGGAAAACGGGCGGCCAGCACCGCCGCCGTCAAATCCTTCGTCGTCGTTTTCCCGCTGCTGCCCGTGATCGCCACGACCCGAGCCTGCAAGCGTTCGCGCCAGGCCCGGGCCAGTTTTTGCAGGGCGGCCAGCGGATCATCCGTAGTAATCAGGGCTTTGCCCGCCGGCGGCTGCTCCGGGCCGGGCCCGCTCAGCACGACCCCGGCCCCGGCCGCGAAAGCCGCGCCGATAAAGCGGCGGCCGTCCGTGCGCGTGCCGGGCAAGGCGACAAACAGCATCCCCGCTTTCACCGCCCGGCTGTCAATCGCGCAGCCGGTCAGGGGGGCGGAGGCAGGGCCGTAAAGCGTGCCCTGGGTGAGGGCGGCCGCCGCACCGGCGGTCAGCGCCTCCAATTAACCGGCCCCACGCGCCGGAGGCGCCAGGGCCAGGCGCACTTCTTCCCGGTCGTCAAAAGGGAATTTTTCCTCGCCGATAATCTGGTAATCCTCGTGTCCTTTGCCGGCGACCACTACCGTATCTCCGGTCGCGGCCAGGGCGACGGCCCGCCGGATCGCGCCGCGTCTATCTGGAATTATTTCCCAATAAACTTTTTTGCCCCTGACGCCCGGTTCGATGTCGCTGATAATAGCTTCCGGATCCTCCGTGCGCGGATTATCCGAAGTAATGATAATATAATCGCTGTGCCGCGCCGCCGCCGCGCCCATAAGCGGCCTTTTGCCCCGGTCACGGCAGCCGCCGCAGCCGAAAACGGTGATCAGGCGGCCGGTGGTGATCTCCCGCGCCGCAGCCAGCACATTGTCCAAGCCGTCGGGCGTATGGGCGTAATCGACGATAACGCGGAAATCCTGGCCGGCGCGGATCGTTTCAAACCGCCCCGGCACGCCCGCGGCCAAAGCCCGCCGCAGCGCCTCCGGCTCGTAACCGCTCTCCCGGCCCCAGGCCCAGACGGTCAAAGCGTTATAGACGCTGAAACGCCCGGGCGTCGCGCAAAAAAGTTCTTCCGCCTCCTCACCCCGGCGAACGACAAAGCGGACGCCGCCGGCTTCCTGGCGGATTTGGCCGGCCGCGTAATCCGCCGCCGGGTTTTCCAGGCCGTAAGTAACGCGGCGGCAGGGGGTGAGGGCCGCCAAACGCCGACCGGCCTCGCTGTCCGCGTTGAGGAGAGCGAAAGCGTCCGGCGCGGTCAGCGCGGTGAACAAGCGGGCCTTAGCCTCCAGGTAGCGCTCCATGTCGCCGTGATAATCCAAGTGATCCTGGGTCAGGTTCGTGAAGACGGCGGCGGCGAAAACACAGCCGTCGACCCGCCGCAGATCCAAAGCCTGGGAAGACGCTTCCATGATCACTTCCCGCGCGCCCTCTTCGGCCATCCAGGCCAGCAGCGCCTGCAATACCACGGCTTCCGGCGTCGTATGTTCGGTGGGGACGATCCGCCCGCCGCAACGCGCGCCCAGCGTGCCGATGAGTCCGGCCGGCCGGCCCGCTGCCCGCACGGCCTCTGCCATCAGATGCGTTACCGTCGTTTTGCCGTTGGTGCCGGTGACGCCGGTCAGGCGCAGCCGCCGGCACGGTTCGTCATAAAAAGCCGCCGCCAGCGGGCCGACGGCCGCCCGCACGTCGGGAACAATCAATTGCGGCGCCGCCAAGGCGAGGGGGTGGGAGACGAGCAAGGCCGCCGCTCCCCGGGCGAGAGCCGCAGCGGCAAAATCGTGTCCGTCCACATGAAATCCGGGTATGCAGACAAAAAGATCGCCCGGACCCGTCAGGCGGGAATTCGCCTCAAGACCGGACACCGGCGCTTCGCCGGTCAAAACGGCGCCCGGTACGTGCGCGGCCAATTCGGAGAGAGTTTTCCTTCTATCCGTGGGCATAGGCGAAAAAACCGGCGAAGGTTTCGAGGGCCCTGAGGGCAGCGCCGTAGCTGACTTCCGCCTCAGCCGCCTCCGGCGGCGCCGATTGCGTGTCCGCCGTCTCGGCTCTGTCGACCGGCGTCAGCAGGTCGCTGGCGACATACATTTTATTGGCCGGGCGCACCATGCCGAGAGCGAGGGCCGCCTGCTCGATCCGTTCCACCGAACTGAGCCTATCCGCTTCAATCTGCAGCATATCGTTGGCATCCCGCAGATTGCTCAATTCTTTCTCCAACTGCTCCGCTTCCCGGTTCAGGTACTCGGCGTGGATCGCCGTTGCGCAGATCGCCCCGATAGCCAAAAAGGTGAACAAGGCGAAAACCACCGCCCCGACCGACAGGTGAAAAGAGGCCTGGCGGCGCTTTTTTTTGCGCCCGGCGGTTCGGGGGGCGCTTATTTCCTGCCGGGGGGTGACGTATTGGTCTTCCGCTCCGGCGCTCAATTCGTCCGTAAAACTATATTCACTTTCAATATAGCGCGCCCTGTTCCGCGCAGTCGTCATAGTAATTCCTCCCGGGTATCCACAGTTTTTATCGCGCTACGCAGTTTGGCGCTGCGCGCGCGGGGATTCGCTTCAATTTCTGCCCGTCCGGGTAAAACCGGTTTGGCGGCGCGGGCCAGCGTTCGCGCCCCGCAGACGCAGAGCGGCAGTCCCGGCGGACAGACACAGCGGCCCTGCCATCCGGCAAAACGCTGCTTGACTATCCTGTCTTCCAGCGAGTGAAAAGTGACGACGGCCAGACGCCCGGCTGGCCCCAAGAGGCGAAAGGCCTGCTCCAACAATTCCGCCAAAGCCGCCAATTCGTCGTTGACCGCAATCCGCAGGGCCTGGAAGGAGCGTTTGGCCGGATGCGGCCCGGTTCGGCGCGCGGCGGCCGGGATGGCTTCCTTGATCAGGGCTGCGAGACGGCCGGTCGTCAAAATCGGTTCGGCCCGGCGGGCCTCCGCTATATGAGCGGCGATCCGAGCGGCCCATTTTTCCTCGCCGTAGAGACGCAGGATGCGGCGCAGTTCTTCCGCCGGCCATTCGTTGACAATGGCGCGGGCGGTGAGGGTTTGCCCGCGATCCATCCGCATATCCAGCGGTGCGTCGTAGTTGTAGCTGAATCCGCGCTCCGCTTCGTCCACTTGGGGGGAGGACAGGCCCAGATCGGCCATGACGCCGTCCACAGTCCCGAAACCCAGTTCGGCCAAGGTCAGGCCCAACTGGCGGAAATCACGCCGGCGCAGGATCACGCGCTCGTCGGCGGCAAAGCGTTCCCGGCAATGGGCGATCGCCCATTCGTCCTTGTCCAGACCCACCAACCGGGCCGCCGGCTGGAGCTCCCGCAGCAGCAGGGCGCTATGTCCGCCGCCGCCCAGGGTGGCGTCCACATAAACCCCGTCGCGTCTGCCCAGAACGGCGCTAACCGTTTCCGGGCCCAGTACGCTCGTATGGGCAAAGCGCGCGGACGCCGTCACCGCTCAGAACCGGATTTCCAAATCCGTGCCCAGCTGCTCCACCGTACCGTTCTCCTCGCAGTAAGCGGCCCACAGTTCGCTGTCCCATACTTCCACATGCGTCAGGGCCCCGAAGAGGACGACGTTTTTCCGCAGGCGGGCGTGTCCGCGCAAATGCGGCGGCAGCGTCACCCGACCCTGAGCGTTTGTCTCGCAGTCGGCTACGCTGGACATCATCAGGCGGACAAAAGCGCGTTCCTTGGGTTTGGTGGTCACCAGGGCGCATAATTGCGACTCTATTTTTTCCCACTCGGCGCAAGGGTAAAGATAGATGCAGTTCTCGGGGCCACGCGCGGCGAAAAACCGGGCGCCAAGCTCCTCCCGGAATTTCGTCGGAATGATCACCCGTCCTTTTTCATCAATAGTGTGCTCAAAGGTACTCCTGAACATACTCTCCCCGCCACTACGCGCCATAATAAGTCACTTTATGCCACCATGTTCCACTTGGTATTTCGGGACGAACTTAATTATTCCTGCCTGGGAGGAGAAAAAAGCAGGAAAAATTCAGACTCACCTGGCGAGCCTTCGTTCAGCTATGTATTTTTCCCGGAAAAAGGTGAACGCTATGGCTGATCCCGGGACAGCATGGTCAGCGCGGCTTGCAGGCTCGGATGCAAGAGCGGCTCCGCTTCGGCGGCCATCCGCATGATCGGGATAAATTCCGCGTAGAGTTCCGGGGCTCCGGCGACGATCGCCCCGATGATCTCCGGGGCGGACCAGTCGATATTGCCGCCCTCGTCGTTCATGCCCCAAATATGCCGGCGAATAACCTCCCGGAAAAAATCCGGCCGCGCGGTCGCGCGCCGGGCCGATAATTCCCGCCAGCAGAGGATGCCGTTCCGGTGCAAGTCGTCCGCCGGGGCGTAGGAAAGGCGGGTGAGCAGACGGCGGACAGCCAATGGGTTTTGGTCGAAAATATCCGTGATCGCCGCAAAATCGCCTCGGCGCAGCAAGCGATAAAATTCGTTTTTGTCGAGCGATTTCCCAATTCTCAATTCACAATTCTCCCCATTGTCCATTGTACAATGGTGTCGCGCGGGCGTATTGGCGGCCAGGATGGCCGCGTTCCCGGGATATCCGGTTCTATACAGTTCATAGTTCATAGTTCATAGTTCACAGTTGGGGAGAGAGATGAGAGATGAGAGATGAGAGATGAGAGATGAGAGATGAGAGATGAGGGATGGGCGCCGCGGGATTCCCCTCCTTTGGAGGGGTGCCGCGAAGCGGCGGGGTGGTCGGGAACTTATCGGAAGTTCTGCTCGGACAAAATGGGGATGGCAGACTGTGCGAGAAAGTGTATGCCTTCGGCGGCTCGCGGTGATTCCGTAGGGGACGCCGCCCGATTCGGCGTATACGGGACGATTGCCATCGTCCCCTGCGACTCCCTTTCTCACACAGTCTGCCGTTCCCGGGATGGAGACTCGCCGGGTAAGTCTCCGAATGACGCCTGGGTACAATTCTCAATTGTGCATTGTAAATCGCATTTACGCGTAAGAATGCAACCCCGGCAACAAAAAATTCACGCCGAAAAAAGTGAACAGCACGGCGATAAACCCCAACACCGCCAGCCAGGCGGAGCGCCGGCCCCGCCAGCGTAAGACCAGGCGGGCGTGCAGGTAGATCGCGTAGATGCCCCAGGTGATCAGGGCCCAGGTTTCTTTCGGATCCCAGGACCAATACGTACCCCAGGCGTAATTGGCCCAGATCGCGCCGGTGATGATCACCAGCGTCAGCAGGGGAAAGCCGAAGGCGATAACCCGGTAAGCCAAATCATCCAGGCGTTCCGGCGCCGGCAGGCGGGCGCTACGATCGGCGGCAGCGGCGCCGGAACCGGAACCGGAACGCAACAAGTACATCAGGGAGAGGCCGAATGAGACGGCGAAGGCCCCATAGGAGAAAACCGCCGTCAAGACGTGAAAAGTCAGCCAATTGCTTTTCAGCACCGGCGGCATTGCCGTGACGACGCCGATATCCCGGCCCATAATCAGAACGGCGAAAACCAGGAGCAGGAAGGGGCACGGCAGGACGAAGGCGCCGAGAGCCGGGATTTTACAGCGATAGGCAACGACCAGAAAAATAAGGACGATCCCCCAACAAAAAGAGATAATAAACTCATATCCGTTGGCCAGGGGCCAACGCTGCGCCGCCAGGGCCCGTTCGGCGATAAGCAGGGTATTGGCGGCAAAACCGGCGGCGCCGGCGATATAAGCGGCCCGGCCCAGGAACGGCTGCTTGACGGCCATATACAGGCCGGAGCCCAGCGCCGCCAATCCGTAAATAATCATTGTCAGGTACAGGAACATTGTTTTACCTCCGTGCCGCCCTCCGGCGTTAATTCGGCCAGCAAGGCCGCCAGCTCCCCGCTGGCCGCCGGAGACGGATTTTTGCCGGCGTCCAGGCCCAGGGACAATACGCCGGCGGCGCCCGCCGCGGTATAAATCGCCGCCAGGCGCAGGGGCTGATAGTAAAAGGCGGCGAGCAGGCCCAGGCTGAGCAGGCCGCAGGCGAACCAGACCAAGGCCAGGCCGGGATCGGCCTTCACGATCAGGCCGGTGGCTTGGGTCAGGCGCAGGTACGTGAGTTGCAGCCCGGGGCCGAATTCGCCGGTTTCACCTTCCCGCAGCAGGTACGCCTGATCTTCTCCCACCGCCGTCCCGTCGCTCCGTTCCAGCCGTAAATAGACCCCCCCCTCGCTCCGCGCTTTGACGGCCTTGACCAGGTAATCCGTTTCCCCTAACGGCCAGCCGAAAAGGTGGTCCAGGCGCTGAGAGGCTTCCGCGGCGTCGACCGCGCCGCTCAACGGCAGCAAGAACTCGTCGCCCCGGTTCAGTTGCACCGCGGCAAATTCCTGATAACTGCTTTGATAATAGGCGACGCCGTCATAGCTGAAGGGGGAGTTCACCGATAAAACCCCCCGGGCCAGCAGACTGTCGTCGCGCGTGACGCTCAGATCCGTGTACCAATTGTCCCGTTCGCCGCCGGGCAGAAAGCGATCCTCCACCGAATTGACATGTATCGCGTAATCCTTATTGACGGCACCGGATTCCACAACCAGGTCGGCCAGGGGGCGCGTCTCGCCGCTTAGAACAGTCAGGCGGCCGGAAAAACCCAGAGTGCCGATCTGGGCGCCGAGCAGCAGGAGGACAAAAGCCAGGTGCGCGGCAAATGTGCCCCAATAGCCCAGCCGGCGCTTGACGGCGACCAAAGACCAGGCAGCGGCCGGCCTGTCCGCCGAGCGCCAAACTCTATAACCCCGCCGGCGCGCGGCCTGCTCCAGCCGGCGGCTCAATTCGGCCGATTCGCCGGAAATTTTGCCATGCAGGTTTTGGGGGACGTCGGCCGCGCTCCGGGGTAAAACCGGGCGAAAGGTTTTTTGCCATACCCCTTTCGCCCGGGTGAGATTGCAACTGAGAAGATTCAGGGCGAGTAAGACTAAAATGAATTTGAAGCCGGGGCTGCGGTAGATATCGGATGTCAGCACGGAGCCAAGGCCGGAGAAAATAATCAATAGCGCCAGCAGACCGAGCCCCGTTTTCATTGATTTGAAGGCTGTCCACAGTTTACGGACGGGCGCGATATTTTTCATGAAGCATTGGCGCGGCCGGAGCGGGCGGCCTGGGCCACGAGCGCCGGCGCCCAGGCCGGCGAGGCCAGAGCGTTCACATGGGTGTAAGCGGCGATAACATTTTTATAGCGGACGCCGTCCGCCGCCCCGTCTACGCCGCAGCCCCGCTGATTGTGAAAAACGGCGCCCGCGGCGGGATCTTTGTTGATGATCCGGGAATGATGGAACTCATGCCCCAGGAGCCGCTCGCCGGCGGTAAACCAGGGATTATGGCCGGCGGCGACCAGGATGGTGTAACCATGGGCCTGCCGTTTAGCCTCCATAGTCGTATCCAGCGGCAAAACCCCGGTCATCGGCCAGGCCGCGCCGTTGTAAGCGAGACTGCGCGCCAGGTACATCAAGCCGCCGCATTCCGCGTAAATCGGTAATCCCGCTTCCGCCTGGGAGCGCACCGAAGCCCGAAACCCGGTGTTAGCCGTCAGCCGGGCGGCAAAAACCTCGGGAAAACCGCCGCCGATATACAAAGCGTCAATATCCGCCGGCAGGGCCCTGTCCCGCAGACTGTCGGCAAAGACGAGTTCGGCGCCGGCGGCGCGCAGGGCCTCAAGATTTTCCTCGTAATAAAAACAGAAAGCCTCATCCCGGATGATCGCCAGGCGCGGCCGCGCGGCCCCCGCCGCGACCGGATAAGGCGGCGGGGAGGCCGGCGCGGACTTAAGCAGCGGCGCTCCCGCGCCGGCGAGGGCGCGCAGGGCCTCCAGGTCGACGTGTTCGGCGATAATATCCGCTGCGGTATCCAGCAGTTTCTCCGCGCCGGCGTCTTCCGTACTGGAAATTAATCCCAAGTGACGATCCGGAATTTCCAGCCGGGCGTCCGTCGGCACCGCGCCGATCACCGGGATATGACAGCATGTTTCGATTGATTCCCGCAGGGTCTGTTGGTGGCGCCGGCCGCTGCCCACCCTGTTCAAAATGACCCCGGCGATTTTAAGCTCCGGATCAAAATGCTGGCAGCCCATGACCAGCGCGGCCGCGGTTCGTGTCATCCGCCGCACGTCCAGCACCAGAATAACCGGGGTGCGGAGTATCTTGGCGACGGCGGCCGTAGAATTGGCGTCCTGCGCCCCCAGCCCGTCGAAGAGCCCCATCGCCCCTTCGATAATGGAAATGTCGGCGTCCCCGGCGCATGTCCGCAACACGGTCGTTAATTGACTGCCATTCATAAAAAACGCGTCCAGGTTGCGGCTTCTCCGGCCGGCGGCCAGCGAGTGCCAGCCCGGATCGATAAAATCCGGGCCTTTCTTGAAGGGCTGCGCCGCCAGATTTTGCCGGCGGTAAGCGCGCAAAAGACCCAGGGCTAAAACCGTCTTACCGCTGCGCCCGCTGGGAGCGGCGAGCATCAGACGGGGATAGCCGGAGGGGATTCGATCGCCGCTCCCGCCTTCCGGGCGAATCACACGCAACCGGTCGGTTTCGGCAAGCCGGCAATCTTGCAGGCGCCCTTGCCGGGACCGCTGGGAAATAGTTCGTAAATCTCAGACTGGGATTTTTTTACATCCTTCAGCATCCGGCGCACCATCGGCGCTACGCTGAATTCGGCGTAGTAATTCCGCAGATAATTGATGATGGCCCAGTGTTCCTCCGTCAGTTCCACTTCTTCGGTTTCCGCCAGTTTCTGGGCGACTTCCTCATCCCATTCATCGGCGCTGTCCAAAAAACCGTCTTCGTCTAAGAGCAGTTTGCGATCTCCAACCACTAATTCAGCCATTTTCTTTTCCTCCTTATTTATTGCTCAGGGAGCGGAGTCGGGGCCTCAGGCCCGCCCTTCCCGGTCTCCCTGATCGCCACGGCGACCTTGTACAGAATCGTCAGCACAAAAAAGCCGATTCCATAGACGCCCATCACGACCAGTATTTCATTCACTGTGGGGATATATTCGACGACCCGCTCGAAGGAATTGGGGACAAAACCGCCCAGAATAAGCCCCAGGCCTTTATCCAGCCAGCAAGCGGCAAAGACGGCGACCAAAGCCGCCGGCAGCGTTTTTTTCCCCCGCCGCCACTTGGGCACCGTGAGGAGCAGGATACCAAAAAAAGCCAGCAGGGCGGCAAGCCACATAAAAGGCACGAGGTTGGCGTGCCCTTCCAGACCAAAGAACAAGTAGAGCAACGCGGCTTTATGGCCCGGGATATTGCTGTAAAAGGCGGTGAATACTTCGAGCAGGAAAAAGAAAACATTGGTAATCATAGCGTAACAGACAATCTTGGCCAGAGCGCCGATCGACTCGTCGGAAGCCTTGAACGAGCTATAGCGGCGCACGATCAGACAGAGCAGGATCAAAAGCGCCGGCCCGGCGGCAAAAGCCGACGAGAGAAAGCGGGCGGCCATAATCGCCGAAAGCCAGTAGTAACGGCCGGGCAGGCCGGCGTAGAGAAAGGCGGTCACGGTGTGAATACTCACGGCCCAGGGGATCGCTATATAGGCCAGTGTTTTCGTCCAGCGCGGCGGGGGGAAGCCTTTTTTCTCCGCGCCCAGCGCCGTCCAGCCGATGAGGATGTTCAGGACGAGGTAACCGCACAAGACGCACATATCCCAGAACATGACGGAATGGGGTGTCGGATGGAGCAGCACGTTCAAGACGCGCACCGGCTGGCCTAAATCGACGAAGATAAAGAGCATCGCCATAAGCACGGCCGCGACAGCCAAAAATTCCCCGAGAATGACGATCTTGGCGAAGGCCTTATAATTATGCAGGTAGTAGGGAATAGCGACCATGACCCCGGAGGCGGCGACCCCGACCAAAAAAGTGAACTGGGAGATATACAAACCCCAGGTGACGTCCCGGCTCATGCCGGTAAGGCCCAGACCATGGGAAAACTGCCGGCAGTAGGCGATCACACCAACGACGATCACTATTCCCAGAAAAGCCAGCCAGCCATAATAACGCCGGCTGCCGCTCAAGGCTTTTTCAAGCATCGCCTCCGCCTCCCCCCAGAAGATAGTAGACAGAGGGCTCCGTCCCCAACTCCGCTTTGCGCCGGATCGCGAAACCGGAAGCCAGGGCCCGGCGCGCTTCCGAGGCCGGGTCACTCAAATCACCGAAGATGATCGCCCCCGCCGCCGCCTCGACGCAGTAAGGCGGCAGCCCCGCCGTCAGGCGTTCCACGCAGAAGGTGCATTTTTCCACGACGCCGCCGGTGCGGGTCGGATAAAGGGGATCAATCTCGGCGATATACGGGCGCGGGTCAAAGAAATTGAAGCTGCGCGCCCCGAACGGGCAGCCGGCCATGCAAAAACGACAGCCGATGCAGCGATGGTAATCCATATTGACGATCCCGTCCGGCCGCTGAAAAGTCGCCTGGGTCGGACAGACCTTCACGCAGGCCGGTTCGGCGCAATGGTTGCAAAGCACCGGGAAGCGCATTTCCTTGATCCGGTCGCTCAGGTAAGGGCTTTCCATCTCCGCGAAGCTATGGGCAAAATCATCCTCCCAGATCCATTTGATCTCGGTTTTCGTATCCGGGATGTCCGGGACATTGTGACGGCGGTGACAGAGGGCCGCGATTTTTTCCCTGTCGGCGCTCTGATTGTATTTATCCAGATCAATGACCAGACCCCAGCGCCGGGCGCCCGACGCAGCCCCGGTTGGCGGGAGAGCAGCGGCCGGCCGGAGAGCGCCGAGACTCAGCGCGCCGCCCAACCCGGCGGCGCCCAGCAGGAGTCCGCCCTTGATAAACTCGCGTCTTTTCATGACCCGGTCGCCCCTCCGTCATGACATTCCCAGCAATAAGGCTCCACCGCCGCGTAATTGTGGCAGGCGTCGCAAAACTCCGCCCGGTTGGAGTGGCATTGGAGACAGCTTTCCTCCAGGCTGAGGGCAAATATTGCCCCGGCGCTGTTCACATATTCGCTCCGCCCCTCGCGCACGGCCTGATCGCGCCATTCGGCCAGGAGGCGCATGTGTTCGGCCCGCATATAGCTCGCGGACTCCACGCAGCTGGGGTCGGAGAGCAGGTGGATGGCCGGCGTGTCCAGACTCAGGGTCGGGCCGCTCTCCGCCGCCCGGCCGATATTCAACAGGAAAGGCGCCGTCGCCACCAGGCAGAAAACGGTCAACCCGACGATGATCCCGCCGCCTTTATACAATTGCTTCCTCCTCCTTTCCCGGCAAATCGTCACTGCGCAGATCCAGCGTCCGCTCGATTTCCCCGTCCAGCACCAGGGCGTTGCCGAGCAGTTCATGTACGCCCATCACTTTGACGCCGGGAACCCAATAATCCATCAGTGCCGGCAAAGAGGCCCGATCCAGGGCGCAGATATTGGCCAGGACATTGACTCCATGTTTCTCCCGGACATACTTCACCGCATTGGCCCGGGGAAATCCGCCGCGCAGACGGAGTTCCATGTTTTCCCCGGCGTTCAGGCCGGCGCCGCTGCCGCAGCAAAAAGTTTTTTCCCGGATCGTGTCCTCCGGCATTTCGACAAAATTATTGCAAATCCGGCGCAGGATATAACGCGGTTCTTCCAGCAGTCCCATACCCCGCGCGGTGTTGCAGGAATCGTGGTAAGTGATAACCAGATGGTCGTTGCGGCTTTTATCGACCTTAATCTTATTGTGGTAAAGCAGGTCGGCGGTAAACTCGGTGATATGCACCATCCTGGTCGCAGCCGCGTTGGTAAATTTCGTCCCGGTCACCGGCGAAACCGGCTGTTCCAGGAAGTCAGCCGGGCCGTTCCAGGTATCCATATATTGGTTAACCAGGCGCCACATATGCCCGCATTCCCCGCCCAAAATCCATTTAACCCCCAGCCGCCTGGCCTCGGCGTATATTTTGGCGTTGAGCCTTTTCGCCGTTTCATTGGAGGTGAAAAAGCCGAAATTGCCGCCTTCGGAGGCGTAAGTGCTCATCGTATAATCCAGGCCCAGCTGGTCAAAAAGCATCAGGTAGCCCATGCAGGTGTAAGTGCCCGGCTCGGCGTAAAGGTCGCCGGAAGGGGCGACAAAAAGTATCTCCGCCCCTTTGCGGTTAAAGGAAGGTTCGATATGGCGGCCGGTGATCGTCTCAATATCTTCCAGCAGGAACTCCACATTGCTCATGATCGTCTGCGGTTCCAGCCCCACATGGTTGCCGTTCATAAAACAATTGGCTACGGGGCCGGCAATCCAGTCGGTATTCAGGCCCAGGAGATTAAGCAGTTCCCGGCCCATAAGCGTGATCTCCGCCTGGTCGATGCCATAAGGGCAAAAAACGGAACAGCGGCGGCATTCGGTACATTGAAAAAAGTAGTACCACCATTCCTTGAGGACATCCACGGTGAGATCGCGGGCCCCGGCCAGGCGGCCGAACAATTTGCCCGGCCGGGTAAAATACCGGCGGTAGACCGAGCGCAGGAGCTCCGCCCGCAGAACGGGCATATTCTTCGGATCGCCCGATCCCAGATAAAAATGGCATTTATCCGCGCAGGCGCCGCAGCGGACGCATATATCCAAAAAAAGACGGAAGGAGCGGTATTTCTTCATCCGGTCGGCCAGACCTTCGATGATCGTTCCCTGCCATTCGGCCGGCAGCCGCCAATCCTCGTCCGTGGGCGACCAGTCGCGGGCATTGGGCAAATCCATAATGTCCAGGTTTTTACCCTTGGCGCCGTAACAAAAGGTTCCCGGTTTGAAATCCACCGGCGTCTCCATCCAGTCGGCGGCGGGCGGGCTGAAATCAAAATCGAGCAGTTCTTCCGCTTTCGGTGCTTTTGGCGCTCTGGCCATTTGTTTCACTCCGTTTCTAACGGTAAGCCGGCTTTACGCATTTTCTCCCGGAACTGTTCCTCGTACTCTGCGTAAGCGTGGGTTTTGACCGGATAATTCCAGGGGTTGACGTGGCGAACGGCGCGGCTGTTATTGCTCATATTGCGCGTGGGACTGAGGAAAACGCCGCCCGCGTGCATGAGCTTGCTCCAGGGAAAATAAGCGAAAAGACAGGAGACGAGAAAAATATGGATATAAAAGATCACGCCGATGGAAAGCTGCCCGGGCGGAAGCGGATGGAAAGTAACCAGGCCCATCGTCAGTTCTTTGACCGCGCGAATATCGACCCGGAAGAACCAGCGCATCAGTATGCCGCTGAGCGCCGCCGCCAAAAGGAGCAGCAAGGGGAAGTAATCGGCGGGCTGGGAAATATACCTGACACTGGGGACGACGACGCGGCGCAGGAAAAGATAAGTCAGGGCAAAAACAATGGTCAGGTCGGTAATATAGAGCAGCGGCGCCCCGATTTGTAAAAAACTGTCAAGCGCCTCCAGCCCCCGGATCGGGGCCGGAACCGGATTCAGGAACAGGCGCAGATGCCGGAGCAGGATGATCAGCATCGACCAGTGAAAGACCAGACCGCCCAGCCAGAGCCATTTCGCCGAACCGAAGCCCAAGGCCGCGCCGCGCTTCTCCGTCCGGATATTGCGAAAAAGGGAACGAAACAGGAAAACCTCCAGGCACATCCGCCCCAGAACCTGCCAGGGCGAAGAAGGATTTTCCAGTTTATCCTGTTTAATCCATGGCAGGGTTTTCTGCTGGCCGCAGGTAGTCGGAATCCGAAAGGGTACGGCCGACCGGCCCCACAGGACGACGCGGCGGATGAAACCGGCGACAAAGGTCAGGAAAGCCAGGTAGGGAATGACGACGCCGAACAGGGTCTGCCAGTGAAAAAGGCCCACCCCCGCCCAGGCCAGCAAAACCAGGGCCAGGGCCGCCAGAAAAGAGGGCCAGATCTTCATACCGCTTCCCTCCCCCGCGCCCTTTTCATCTCGGCCAGGCGAATATCAGAAATCCGCCGCTGCTGCTCCGCGTACAGATCAAAGGCCGTCAACATAATTTCGTCAATCCGCCGTTCGATTTTTCTGACCTCGGCGGACCAGGTCATTGAGCCGTCGCTATTCGTCAACTCCGCGTCCAGAATATCCTTCAGTTCAAAGATAAAAGCCAGCGCCTGGCCCGGGGCGGCGTCCTGAACCGCCTTGAGCTGACAGATGTCACGCAGAACCGGTTTCAGCTCCGCCGGACTCTCCCGCTCCGTCAGCCAAGCGAAGATATCCGCCGCCGCCTGCTCGACCGTATGGCGGGCGGGGTTTGTAAAGCGGCTGCCCCCGGGCGCGCCCGCGAACGGCTCTGTTTCACCCCGCCCGGCGATCGCCTGGCGCCAGCGTTTCAGAATACCCGGTTTTTTCTCTTCCAGCACATCATAAATTGATAATTGCATCGCCCCCGCCGCCGTTCCGCCTCGCTTGCTCACGCCGGGGCGCCGACCTTGCCTTTCAGCGCCACAAAAGTCGTCGTGATATAGAGGTACTCCACCTTGTCTTCCATGGAGAGTTCTTTGACGGCCAAATCCACGGCGCCCTTTTCCTCTCCGATTGCTTTGGCAATATCCTTGCTTTTGGCTTTCTCCACCGTATCCAAATACTGTAAAACCTTTTCCTTGATTTCGGGGTTAGCCGGGCCTTTGTCCATTGCTTTCACGCTCCTGACTGAATTTGCTTGCTCAATACTTGAAGGCGGCTGTCGTCCGATAAGTTTCCCGGGAAAAAACGTAGTCGTCGATGAGCTTATCCGAGAAGGGAATGTCGGCCAGGGTGAAAAACCGTTCCCAACCGATGCGCTCGATCCATTCGCCGACGCGCTCTCCTTTTCGGGCCTGCCGCACCCAGATCTCAACGATGTGGCGGACGGCTTCCGTGGTCTCCGGCCAGCGCGGCGGGTTGTTCGGCAGGAACGGAATGACCATGCGGGAAAAACTGGGGGCGGAGCGGGCGTTGGAAACCTTGCCCCCTACCAGAATAGCGATCCCGTCGTTGGCGGCGTCCATGATTTCCATCCCCGGCGACATGGTATAACAGTTACCGCAGTACATGCAGCGGGCGTTATGCAGGGAGACGCTCTTGTTTTTCGGATCCGGCCGGATGGCCGCCGTCGGACAGCAGGCGACCAAGCTGGGGATCTCCGTACCCTTGCGAATAATGTCATGATTGATCCGCGGCACGGTGCGGTGTACGCCCAGGATGGCGATGTCGCTGCAATGGACGGCGCCGCACATATTCAGGCAGCAGGCCATGGCCACCGTCAGTTTATTGGGCAGGTCGTCCCGGGTGAAATACTCAAAAAGATCATCCATGACCGCCTTGACGATGCCGGAAGCGTCCGTGGCCGGCGTGTGGCAGTGGATCCAGCCCTGGGTATGGACAATATTGCTCATGGCCTTGCCGGTGCCGCCAACCGGCAGACCTTTGGCCCGGCAAGCCTCAATCAAGGGATCGACTTTCGCCTGATCCGGCGTGAGAAACTCAATATTGTTTCTGCTTGTAAAACGGAGGTGTCCGTCACAGAATTCATCGGCCAAGTCGCAAATATCGCGGATGAAATCCACGCTGACCAGGCGGGGCGAACCGACGCGGATGCTGTAAAGCTCGCCCGTCTCGCCGACATGTTTAAGCACTCCGGGCTTTACATGTTCATGATATTTCCATTTGCCGTAATTCTCTTTGATAATCGGAGGCAGGAACTGCCTGTAATCCGGGGGCCCTTTGTCAGTTTTTGCCATTTAATTTCACTCCTGCCCGCTCTCGGGGGGCGCCGCTTGCTGCTCCTGCTTCACGATCTCATCCTCCGGCCAGAAAACATACGGATTGGCCCGCGGGCGAAAAACCATCTGCGGAACGGGGGGCAGACCAACCGCCCGCAAGAACTCACCCATCCCGACCCGGTAAATCAGTTCGCCGATTCTTTCCCTAGTCTTGCCGTTTTCATCCCACCAATCCCAAATCCGGCTCAGCAGTTCTTTGAACTCCGTGTAAGGGGATTCCAGCTTCATAAAAGGCACGACGACCCAGGAGAGGAACGCTGATTTGACAATCGTGGACTTGGCGCCGATCAGAAGCGTCGCGCCTTTTTCCCGCCCCTGCCGGATCGCCTTTGTCATCACGTTGACGCAGTGCATACAGCGGGAGCAGTCTTCGCCGTCCACGCTCAGTTCGCCGCTGCGGGCGTTGAAATGCAGCGCCCGGGTCGGACATTTGTCACAGACGGCCGTCTGGATGTCCAGACCGCCGGCCGCATAGGCTTTCACCTCGTCCTGGTCAATCCTGATACAATCCCGCCAAGTGCCGATAACCGAGAGGTCGGCGCGGGCGATGGCGGCGACGCAGTCGTTGGCGCAACCGGACATTTTGATTTTGAATTTATAGGGCCACATCGGGCGGTGCAACTCGTCCTGATACTCGTTCGTCAGATCAAAGCACATATCCAACGTATCATAACAGGCAAATTCGCAGCGGCCGGGCCCCACGCAGCAGCTGGGCGAGCGGAGATCGGAACCGGAACCGCCCAGATCGAATCCGGCGTCGCTGAATTCGTCAAAGGTCGGCTGCAACTCGCTCGTCGTGGTTCCCAGCAGAATAACGTCGCCGGTGGAACCATGAAAATTAGTCAGGCCGCTGCCGTGCTTTTCCCAAATATCACAGATTTTCCGCAGGGCTTCCGATGTGTAAAACCAGCCGCTGGGCTGATTGAGCCGCATCGTGTGAAACTCGCGCAAATGCGGAAATTCCTCCGGCATATCGGTGTAACGACCGATGACGCCGCCGCCGTAACCTTTTACGCCGACGATGCCGCCATGCTTCCAATGTCCGACCTTGTCTTCATAAGATTTTTCCAGCAAACCGAGTAAATCATCGGCCGCTTCGCTCTTAACCGCCGCCCGCTTGATTTCTGTGACAAAACTTGGCCACGGGCCGCGCTCCAGTTCGTCCAGCCGGGGAGTTTTTCTTTCTTCCTCCATAAACAGCCTCCTGTTACTACAAGTTACATCTCAGTTATTATGATCGCCCCGCCCGGACATACTGCCACGCAGGCTTCGCACCCCATACATTCCGCCTCGTCGCCCGATACATACGCCTTGCCCCTGCTGCGGTCAAAACTCAAAATTCGGGCCGGACAACCGTCGGCGCACGAGTCACAGCCGGAACACTGATCATCATCAATAGACACAATATACATGTCGCCACCCCCTTTGCCATCCCTCCTGTGCTTCCATTAAAACATCATTCAGACTGTATGTAAAATCATAATAATTTATTGCACTATCAGAATTGGCTATGATGTGAGGAAAGTGGAAAAGACAGAGGAGACTCCATTCTGCCCTGCCGAATGGAGTCTACTCTGTCGTAGGGACGCCGCCCACGCCCACGGCGTCCCGCACCCCCCGGGTCCCGAAAACCAACGGGCGGATTGCGAGAGACGTACCCAGCGAGCCCCGAGCCGCTGGTACTGGTAAGTCATCCCTTTTTGTCATTCTGCGCGGAGGCGCGCCGGGGTCATTACCGGGGGTCGCGCCTCCGTCGCAGAATCCATTTGCGCCG
>JAISWK010000140.1 GCA_031270805.1 Gracilibacteraceae bacterium | reverse complement strand
TTACCCGGATCCCGTCCAGCACTTCGTTGTCCGCTTCTTTTACCCGGAGCCCGCGCTTGATCAGCTCCAGCCGGAACGGCAGCGCCGAGGGATCGATGATAAAAAAACTGACGCCGGGCGTGTCCTCGTTCACCGGCGCGATAAAGACCGCCAGATCGTCCGCGTACTCCGTGATGGTCTTTTGCTTCATGCTCTGCCGGCCGCTGTGATAATACTCGCTGAGCACCCAGAAGGTCTGTCCGTCGTCGTATACGTCCAGGCAAGCCGTGGCGTTAGCCGCGCCGAAGTCGATGCCGACATAGCGCCGGGTGCGCGGGTGATGAATCATGCCGGTCGGAATGTCCGCATCCGTGATAACGTGGGCGGTCTCGTCAAACATGTCATAGATCAAACCGTCGGCCGCCACCCACTGGCCGAGGATGAAGCGGCGGTAGAACACGCCGAAGTACATGTTGCGATACCGCTCTTTCATCTCGTCGCCCAGGGTTCGGTTATCGTCCATCGTGAAATGCAGATAAACCAGCCGTTTTTCCGCCGCCCGGTCAATCCAGCCTGTTTTGAACCAGTGCATAGGCATTTCCGGGTTGCAGTTGAACCAAAACCGCGACCCCATCACGGAGCAGCGCCCGATGGCCTGGTTGACAAAACTCTCCGGCATAAGCGCCACCTCGTCAAACATTATGCCGGCCAGGGTGACGCCCTGGATCAAATCCTGCGACGCCTCATCCTTGCCGCCAAACAGATGGAACACGTTTTGCCGCCCGGCGCCGCTGACGATCAATTTGTTATCGCCGCGGTTATCCTTCACGCCGTACCCCAAGGACAGGAGCATTAGCTTCAAGTTGTCCACGACGTTGCGCCGGAGCGAGCCGATAGATTTACCGCATAGAGCAAGCTTCTGGCTGGCAAAGGTTTCCATGCCCCAGATCGCAAACGCGAGGGACATGCTGAGAGTTTTGCCGCTCCTGATAGCACCGTCGGCGATGATCCCGGACAGACTGCTTACCGGCGCTTCCGGCAGCCACCAAGTCAGAATCTTCTTTTGCTGGCGGCTGAACGGCTTGAACTTAAACGCCGCCGCCCTAGCGTCAATCATCATCGCTCCACACCTCTTCTTGCTCCCGCAACGCCTCCACCAAGCTGTTGTGGTCAACGGTATCCACGCGCAGGCGGTCGTCATACAGGCCCAGATGACGTTGACCATATTTCAACCCCCCTCGCTCCCTTGACTTGATACGCTCATTTTATACTAACCTTACGTGTCAAGCCCATTAAGAAAAATATTTTTCTTCTCACTGGCTTGACATGCTCATGCCGCCGATGTATTATTTCTATAGGGAGGTATAACGATGAAACTAAACGAGAGATTCAGATATGTACGGAAGGACAAAGGGCTATCTCAGTCTGAATTCGGAGAGCGTCTTGGGGTAAGTCGAAGCGTTGTCAATAACTGGGAGCGCGGTGTTGTCGTCCCTTCTGGCCCATCATTTAAAGCAGTGTGTTCTGTGTTTGGTGTTAATGAAACATGGCTCCGCACGGGAGAAGGCGATATCTTTCACGCGGCGGGCGTGGAATCCATAGACCACCTTGCAAAAAAATACAGCTTGAATGAAACAGAGCGGAATATTCTTGAGATTTATTTAACTTTACCTAAAACACATCGGGAAATGTTCGTGGAATATGTCCGCAATTTAGTCAAAAATATGGAAACTAAACAAAAACCAGAAGAACCCCGAATCCAGGGCTTAACCGAGGAGGAGGCCCTCGCCCTTGTCCGCGAACGTTACGCGGCGGCTAAAAAGGGCAATGCCGAATCTACGACATCAGAGAAGGCCGATACCGCTTGAAGCGTTGAGAAAAAAATAGGGGGTAGGCATCTGAACATCAAAACCGTGAACTCTATCTTGCGACAAGCAAACATTTACAGGAGGTGACAACATGACGCTGGCATATCCGGCAATATTCTACCCGTGGGACGATGGTTCGGGCTATACCGTTGAAGTCCCTGATTTACCGGGCTGCGTGACCGAAGGCGATACCTTGGCCGAGGCAATGGAAATGGTTGCCGACGCTGCTTCCCTGTGGGTGCATACCGAACTGAAAGAGGGCCGCCCGGCGCCTGCCGAAAGCTCGCCGGAAGCGATAAAACCCCCGAACAATGCTTTTGTCCGTGAAATATGTATCGGAGCGGGGAAAGGACAGACATTTAAAAAAACGCTTGCTTGACGAAGGAAATGAAACCGTTACCCGATAACCCGGACTGAGAAAGGCGGCAATAACAAATGGCGACGGCAGACTGTGTGGAAAAGCATTGGCAGCAACCCCCGGGTATCGTAGGGGCGCGCATTGCGCGCCCGTGTCCCCCATTTTGTTCTGCGGGCGCGCAATGCGCGCCCCTACGACTCCCTTTCTCACACAGTCTGTCGGATTCATTTTTATTATAACCCACCGGGGGGAAAAGTACAATAGCGCCGGCACAATCGCTCCGGCGACGCTCTTACGGATTTTCCCGCAGCCGCGCCGCCGCTTCCAGGTAATCCAGCCGCTCCAGACAAACCCGCAAATAATCCCGGCAGCGGGCAAAACAGACGGCCGCCCCCGCCGCCGTCCACTCCGCGTCCACTCTGGCCCCGGCCAGCGCCTCCGCCAACCGGGCCCAAGCGGTCGCCCCAGCGGCAAGACCGGCCCGGGTGAATTCGGCCGCCATTTCTCCTAAAGCCGCAATATGGCGATCGCCGCGGTTGAGTCCGCAGGCAAAGAGATCGTCCAGTTCCGCCTGCCCGTCCGTCAGCAAGCGGCGCAAAGCCGTGTATTCCATTTTATGGCTCCCGGTCGGCGCCGCTCTGAGCCCGGGGTTCTTCCAAGCCGAGCTGCCAGAAACCGTCGCCGTAATATGTGAGCGGGAAAGCCGTGAGCCGCCCCGCCTCAATATAAAGAGAAACAAGAAAAATCCCGCAATAATCGGCCAAGCGGGATTCCAGGCGGCGCAAATTATCTATCAGCAGGCGCGTGGCCGGAGCATACCGCACCTTGATGGACAAAAGGCGCCCGTCCCCGTCGCGTAAAGGCAGGGTATAGACCTGGTTGATCCGGTCATAGGCGCCGCTTTCCGCGCCCGCCGGTTTCAGGAGAGCATAAAAGCGGCTGTCCGCGTCTTTTTCCCGCTGCTGCCAGAGGGCGTCCAGCAGGGCGGCAAAATCGTCGTAGACAATGTCGTCCAGGGCCGGGTCGGCGAGAAAGGTCGGGCCGAGCAATTCCGCCCGACCGGCCTCCGAGGCGGAAAGACGGCCCGCGCCGCTGATCCGGCCGCCGCTCAGGCGCAAACGGCTCCGGGCCAGTCGATTCAAGCCGATATTCAGCCCCCAGGGCGCCCGTTGGCGGAACATTTTCTCCAGCCCGGGCGCCTGCGCCGTTTTCAGCGTCGTGGTATAGCGCAGCACCCGGCCCAAATCCGGCGAATACATGACGACGGTCACGCCGCTGTACCCGCTGGCCGACTGCCAGCCCTCGGCGCCGAGCCCGGTGAGAAAAAAAGGCGGCGCGGGCAGGTACTCGGTGCGAAAAACCCCGACGGTCGCCTTGTCCGCCGCGCCGGCCTCTATTTTTTCGGCCAAAAGCAGCAGCGCGCCGAGGTCGTCTGCGAGTTCTTCCCGCTGAAAAAGCGCGCTGCGCCGGGCGTAACGCTCCAGCTGCCCGGCGGCGCGGGCGGCGAGCCGTTCCATATTCGGCAGGCGGCGGCCGCGGCAAATAGCCGCCAACTGCAATAACCTGTCCGCCCCGTCCTCCGGCAGCCGCACGAGTCCGCCGCCCAGGATTTCCGTTACGAACTCGCGGACATAGGCCGGCGCCTCCGGGGCGATCGCCTCCGCCGTTTCCTCCGGGTAAAAATCCGCCGGCAGCGCGCCCTTGGCGGCCAGAATATATTGCAGCACCGCCCGGAGGCGATGAGGGCAAAAATTATCCGCTTTACAGGAGCAGGTTGCGGCCGTAAGAGGGGCGCCGGGTAAAAACCGCGTCGTCGCGCCGCTCTCCGGCAGGTAAACGGTCAGGACGGCGGCGGCGGTTATGGTCGCCGTAACCGGGGGCCGCGTTTCGGCCACGGCGGCGCGCACGGCCTTGGCTCCGGCCAGGTGAACCAGTTCGGCTGCGGAAATAGCGGCCAGAGCGGAAAAATCGGCCACCGGCGGCGGCGGCGAGTCCTCGGCTGCGGCGCCTGTTTCCTGCGCGGCCAGCACGGCCATGAGCAAGTGTTTGCACAGGACGCGGGACGGGCAGGAGCAAGTGTAATTCTGAATAGTCCTCGTCAGGGTGAGTACCGTTCCGTCGGCAAATTCCGCCCGCAGACTATCCCCGCTCACCTCGGCCCGCACGCCCGCCTCAGCCAGTTCACGCCGGGCGCGATTATACAAGCCCTTATTGCTCAGAGCGATGAGAAAATCCGCGTCCGCGGCCCGGATGATCTGGCTGAGGCTCACAGTTTTCCCCCGCCGGCCATGACTTCCCCGATCCAGTCCGCCAGCCGACCCGGCGTCAGGGCCGCCACGGAGGCGCCGAGAGCGGCCAAGTGCTTGGCGGCCGTCCGGTCATACATCCCCACGCAGTTTTGGTCCAGCGAGGTCAGGGCAATAAGGCGGGCCCCCGTTTCGACAATGCGGCGCGCGCCGGCGTACATTGGCCGGTATCCCTGGCCGTCGCACAAATCACTGACGAGGACGACGATGGTTCTATGCGGCGTGCTGATCAGGGTTTCGCAATAAGCGAGGGCCCGGCCGATATCCGTGCCGCCGCCCAATTGGACGCTCATGAGGGCTTCCGTCGGGTCTTGCACGTATTCGGACAAATCGACGACATTCGTGTCAAAGACGACCAGTTTTACGGCCAGGACGGGCAAGGAAGCAAAACTTCCGGCCATTACGGCGGAGTGGATGACATTTTCCACCATACTGCCGCTTTCGTCCACGCAGATGATAATATGGTAGGGGTTGAACCGCGTCAGGTTGCGGTAAAAAAACACCCGCTCCACCAGGAGACATTCCCGTTCCCGGTTGTAATTTTTCAGGTTTTTCCGAATTGTTTTTTTGATATCGAAGTTTTTCGCGCAACGAATGCGGGTGGATTCATGGCGATCCCGCCGGCCGGTAATGGCGGCTCGAACCTCGTATTGCATTTTGCGCTTCAATTCTTCCGTGACCTGGCGCACAATGCGGCGGGCCATATTGAGCGCCGCGCCTTTCATCAGGCCCTTCAAGGCCAGAATCTGTTTCAGCAGCGTCATATTCGGTTCCAGGCTGGCCAAAACAGAGGCGTCGCGGAGCAAATCCGTCAGCCCGTACCGATCCAGGGCGTGGGCTTCCAGTTTTTCCGCCGTTTCCCGGGGAAAAAGCCGTTGCACCCGCCGCAGCCAGACCGGTACGCTAAGGCGGGAATCTTCCGCCCCGCCCTCCCGGACGCCGCGTTCTGCGCTGTATTCCCGGTCGTATAAAAAATGAAGCAGCTCGTCTATTTCGGCGTAATCCGCCTGCTCTCCCTCTCCCGCGTCGGAGCAGCCCCCCAGGGCGCCTGCGGCATACTTGCCCAGCACGAGCCGCCAGCGGTTGACAAGCAAGGGCGAGGAGGCGGAAGCCGGCGGGTTCATCTTTGTCATGCCCGTCTCGCACCTCCGGGGACTCCCGTTTTGCTCAATTATACCACGCCGCTCGCCTGAGGCAAAGGGGAATTTTTCCAGTCGAGTTAGCTATTGCTACCTTAACCGTGAGAGAAAGTATTTTCGGCGCTGACATCGCGGTAAAGCTCAGCGGAAACGTCCCGGCCGAGGAGACCGCAGGCGTCGGCGCGGCAATGCCGGCAATGGCGAAAAACGGGCAAAAACCGCTCGGCCGCCGAGCGAGCCTGCTGCAGATCGTCGCAGTCCGGCGCCGGCCAGTCGGCAAAATCTCCCTGGGGTATGAGGGGGATTATATTGATAATCGCGGCGCCGGCTGCGGCGGTCACGCGGGCGATCTCGCCGATATGCGCGCCGTTCAGGGACGGAATCAGCACGCAATTGATCTTGACCAGGATGTTCAGCTCGGACAAAAGACGGATGCCGGTCAACTGGCTGTCAATCAAAACCGCAGCGGCGGCCGCCCCGCTCAGGCGCCGGCCGTCCAGCGCGATCCAGTCGATGATTTGCGCTTGAATCGCGGGATCAACGGCGTTTACCGTCACCGTGACCGAATGGACGCCGGCGGCGGCGATAGCCCGAGCCTGCTGCGGCAGCGACAGGCCGTTGGTGCTGAGGCAGCCGATCAGATCCGGATATTCCTCGCGCAGGCGCCGGAAACAATCCAGCGCGTGATCGGTAGCCAGGCTGTCGCCGGGGCCGGCTATACCGACCACCGAGATTTCCGGGCACAATTGAATAGCCTGAGCCACAACTTCCATAGCCTCCGCCACGGGAAGCACGGAGCGCGTCACGCCGGGGCGGTTTTCCCGCCGGTTAAACGAGCGCGTGCAAAAGCGGCATTTAATATTGCAGGCGGGGCTGACGGGCAAGTGCAGCCGGCCTCTGTGGGGGGCGCGGCCCAGGCAGGGATGATTCATCACCAGATGGCTGAATTTTTCGCTGATCTGCGAAGTCTCCATGTTCAAGCGGTCCTTTCCTCTCAGCGGAAAAAAGAAAAAGCAGGCGACGACTCCCTGGTCTCCGGTCATCCAGTCATCCAGTCGCCAGATATTGCATATAAAATTTATATGCTTAATATAATAATACTACCGCCGCGAGCGCTTGTCAAGCAGAAAAAAATAATTTTTGGGGGAAAAACAAAAACCACCCTGAGCGGGCGGTTCTTTATTTGCAGGACTCTTTTTATTATATGGAGCGGGTGACGGGGCTCGAACCCGCGACACCAGGCTTGGGAAGCCAGTGCTCTACCACTGAGCTACACCCGCCCGCCTGTTTATTATACTGCATTTTTTACCCAGCGGCAAGCCCTGTTTTTCATATTTTAGGGATTAGGGATTAGGGATTAGGGATTAGGGATTAGGGGACGCCGCCCTCGGAGGCTGCTGAAAAAGTCGTCGTTTCCAATTTCACGGCTCGCGTATGCAAATAAATTATTCGCAA
>JAISWK010000077.1 GCA_031270805.1 Gracilibacteraceae bacterium | reverse complement strand
GAAATCGCTGTCAACTAATGTGAAAATTTAGTTGACAAACACGGGGCGGGACGCCGAGGGCGGCGTCAGACTGTGTTAGAAAGCATTGGCGGCAACCCCCGGGTATCGTAGGGGCGCGCATTGCGCGCCCGTGTCCCCCATTTTGTTCTGCGTGCGCGCAATGCGCGCCCCTACGACTCCCTTTTTCACACAGTCTGACGGTTCTATTACCTCCGCCCCCGCCATGTCTCCAGCACATTCTTCAGGGCGCAGGCGCTGCTGCTGTGTATCCGCTCGATCGGGATATTACGGCGGGCGGCTTCTTGGACGGCCCCGCTGACCATTTTGTGGGATACGGTGTGGGTGAAAAGAATCATCAAATCTGGACACCCGATGCGTCCATTGAGATTGCCCGGCATTTGGGTAAAAACTTTTGCCTTACATCCGTGTTCCTCGCAGATTTCCTTGTAGCGACAGACCATGCGGTCATTGCCGCCGATGATGACGACGCTCAAACTTCGTACCTCCCGGTTTTCATTAGCTTTTGCTAATAATATTTTAGCTTATGCTAACAGCTTTGTCAACAGATACTTGGCAAAAAAATAGTTTTTTCTCTTTTATTTTCCGAAAAAAATCAGACTTGTGATATACTGTTCATACCAAGGGTGAAGGAGGCGGGCGAAGGCCATGCGAATTTCCGTGATCTGGCGCAATACGGCGTTGTACGCGCTAACTTGCCTTGTTTGCCTGGCCTATGCCCTCTTCATCGATATTCGTTTCGGTCTGCCTTTTTTGCTGGTACTCGTCGCGCTGCCGCCGCTGCTCCATATCGTTAACATCTTCGCTCTGCGCGGTTTTCGCCTCGAGGGTGAAGCCTCGGCCCGCGTGCTGCGCAAAGGAGAGACGGTTCGCTTCACCCTGCGCCTCAAATCCGCCGCGCCGGCCTTTGTTTTCCTGCGGCTCACCTTCCGCAACCCGCCGCATTTTACCGGGGACGATGACAAAAACCTGGTCTTTATCCCTTGGCCCCGCGCCGAACAATTGGAAAAAATTTACACAGCAGCGCTCTGGGGGGTGGCGGCGGTGGGGGTGCGCAGCTTGGAAGGGACGGATTTTTTCGGGCTCTGCCGCTATGAGTTTAAGGCGGAAGCCCTGACGGCCTCCCTGACGCCGGAGGTGGAAATATTACCGGATTTGCCTGATTTACAGGAAACGGATCTGCTGCGGGAGCTATTGGCGGTACGAGTCGCCGACGACGAGGAAGAAGAAGAAACGCGGGATGCGCCGCCTTATGCCGCGGGGATGCCGGGTTTTGAACACAGGGCTTATATCCCGGGCGATCAGTTGAAACGGGTCAATTGGAAACTTTCGGCCCGGCTCGGCGCCTACATGGTGCGCCTGAACGAACCGGCCGCCCGCGTCCGGGTGGCGCTGATCCTGGATCGCTCGGCCCCCGGCGCTGCGGGGCGAGAGAAGCAGGCGGAGAATTGGCGCCGGGAGGAAAGACTGGTGGAGGTCATGCTGGGACTGACTCTGCTTTTTGTGCGGGCCGGCCTGAGCTGCACCGTCCATGTTTTTTCCGGCGGCCGCTGGCGCGGGGAGACGCCGGAAACGGAGGACGACGTGCGCGAGATGCAATATAAAATGGCCCGCTTCCGTTTTCTCGACGATCTGGTCGATCGACTGACGGAATTACCGGAGATTGAGCCGGGAACCGGAACGGCCCTCTTGCTTTCCAACCGGACGGACGCCCTGGCGGAGATGGCGGCGGCCCTGAAACAGACCGGCGCGGAAGCGACGACCCTGACGGCGCAAAACCGGGGCGGCGCCTGGCGGGTGACGCCGGACTTCGCCCTGGTCCGCGCAGGTCTTTAACTGTGCGGGGCGAGTTCAGAAAGAGCATCATTCCCCTCTTGCTCTCGGCGGCGCTCTCGACGCTGACCCTCAGCCTCTATTCCCCCCGGGCCCCTTTCTTCGCCCTGCCGGTGCTGGTTTTCAACTACCTGGTCTTTCTCCTTTGCGGCGCGGTGCGGCGGCAGAAAAAACTCGGCCCCCTGCTCTACCTGATCGCCTGTCTGCTGGCGGCGGCGCTGTTCCGTCTGGCCGGAGCGGGGGACGCCCGCGATACCCTCGGGCTGATCTACCTCCTGAAAAGCGGCGACCTGCCACCGCTGGCCTTGCTGGGCCTGGCCCCGGCGGCCTGTTATTTTATCGCCTCCGGCGTGTTCTATTTCACCCGGGTCAGCGGCAATACGCTGATGCTGGCCCTCATCGTCGTCGTGCCCTACATGCTGTGCGCCTCGCGCCTGACGACCGCCTCCCCGGTTTATGCGGCCGTGATCATTCCCCTTTTTGTCGCCGCCGTCGCCGAGAGCCGCCGGAACGACATGGCCCGGGCGGGCCGCTTCCTTTCCCCCCGGTTTTTCCCGCTGCTCGCTCTGGGGGCACTGCTCCTGCTCGCGGTTTTCCTCCTTCTCCTCCCGGAGAGCGGGAGCACGCCCTACGATTATTTCCGCCGCATGTACGGCAATTTTGAAAATCTGACCATGCAGTCGGGGCGCGGGCAGCCGGAAGCCCGGAACGAACGGCCGCTTTTCGAGGTGCGGGCAGCGGAATCCCTCTATCTGAAGCGGCAGGTTTTCGGCGCTTTCAGCCGCGGCCAATGGAACGCGGCCACGGGGGAATATTTTTTCACCGTGCGCGAGGATTGGCAAAACGAGCGGGCTCAGCTGAGCGTGAGCAATTTGCTGGCGCTGATCCGCCAGGCGGCGGCGGTGGATCCGGACTTCGCGGCCCGCTATGGTTCCTCCGCCCCCGTCCCCGACCCGGAGGCGGCGGCGCTGACGGCGGAAATCAGACACCTGGGCCTGAGTACCGCCTATGTACCCCATCCGGAAACAAGTTTTACCGTCGCCGGGCTGCCGCTGAACGAAAATACGCTGCAGACGCCGAACGGGGAGATCGTTCTCTGGCCGTCCCGCCTGCCGGGCGATGCGCGCTACAGCCTCTCCTATTACCGCCAGCCGCCGCAGGAACAGGTGCTGGCCTATTTGTCCGCCTTCGATTATGAGACGCTACTGAGCGATATGAGCACGGCCTTCGCCCGGGGCGGCCGCTTCGGGGCCCAGACCGCTGCCCGCACCTTTGGAGCGGAGGTGGAAAAAGCGACTGTTTTCCGCACCCTGACGACTTACGCCGTCCCGGAGCGCCTGGAGCGGCTGGCCACGGTTCTGACCCTGGGCCTGCCCGCCGACTACGCCAAAGCGTTCGCCCTGGAGCGGTATTTCCACGAAAACGATTTTGTCTACGACCTGGATTATGTCCCGCCGTCGCAATACCGCACCGATATCGAATATTTCGTTTTTACCAGCCGGCGGGGAACCTGCTCGGACTACGCGACGGCCATGACGCTGCTGGCCCGGGCCGCGGGCCTGAACGCCCGCTATGTCGAGGGTTTTTATTCCCCGCCGCCCGGCGAAAACGGCCTGGCCCAAGTGACGACCGGCAGCGCCCATGCTTATGTGGAAATATTTTTGCCCGGCTACGGCTGGACGGTATTCGAACCGACGGTAAATTACACGGAAGCGCGGGCCGAGCCGCCGGCCGACGCCGGCGCCGCTTGGCGCCGCATCGCCCTGCCCATCGCCGCCGGTCTGGGCGGAGCGCTGCTGCTGCTCATTATCGTGCGCTCTGCGGCAGGGGCCGGGCGGGAAGCCCTTTTTCGCCGCCGGGTGCGAAGGACGGGCGGGCGGGAAGGCTTGCTGCTCCTGTACAAACGGACGCAAGCCCTGCTCTCCCGCCGGCACCGCGTCCCGACGGCCCCGCAGACGCCGCGGATGCTGGCCGAATTCGCCCGCAGCCGGCACGGGGTGGATTTGTGTCCGCTGACCGCCCTGTACGAAAGAGCGGTTTTTGCCGGCGCGCCCGTCGCCGCCGAAGAATTGGCCGCGGCGCTGCAGGCTTATGTATTATTGCGGCGGGCCCTGCGGCAAAAGAACCCTGTATAGGGACGGCGGCGGACAGACCGGCGCTCGAGAGCCCTCAGAGCAAATCCAGTTTTGCCACAGTGGCAAAATCCAGCGCGGTCTCGGTTCCATCCGAGCGGGGCAGCAGAAAACAGCGGACGGCGAACGGGTCTTCCGCCTGATGAGCGCGGTGGGCCGGTAAGTAGCGGGCCATATTATCGCGAAAAAAGGTAATTATTTCCAAATAGAGGCGCAGATCCGCTTCCGTCGCCGGTCGCTCGCCGCCGGCGCCGTATTGATTCAGCGTACGCGCCAGCCGGTTGAAAGCGTTCGTGGCCGTGTCCGCCTGTCCCAGCGCCGCCGCCCGCTGAAAAAGCTCCCGGTCGTGGGCGGCGCGTTCCAGGAGCAGAGCGGGATTCGCGCTCCGGGACACGCTATCCGGGCGCGCCAGGTAGAGGTAAAGGCGTTCGGGCAGCAGGCGCAGACGATCCAGCCGTCCGGCCAGCTCCATGTAAAAATAGCTGTCTTCCATGCGCAGCCGCTCCGTGAAAGGGACGGCGCGGCAGAGATCCGCGCTGAGCAGCAGCGTCCAGAGGGAATTGTCCAGCAAATTGTTGCTCAAGTAGCGCAGGATGGCCGCGCCGGCGATCTCCTGGGCGGCGTAGTAATATTGCCCGGAGCGCAGTTCCGGCCAGCGGCGGAGGGCCTCGGCCTCGCTCTGAGGGCCGGG
Source organism: Gracilibacteraceae bacterium (assembly GCA_031270805.1). Classification (GTDB taxonomy): domain Bacteria; phylum Bacillota; class Desulfitobacteriia; order Desulfitobacteriales; family Syntrophobotulaceae; genus JAIRRL01. Next base: position 1,774 of record JAISWK010000077.1, on the reverse strand, counting down.
CGGGGCGTAAGCGGCGGCCGGCAGGACAAAAGCGCCGCATTTGACGGCGGCCGCCCCGTCTCCGGCCGCAGCCGCGAAGAGAACCCGGTATAATTCCGGCAGCGCGTAGTCGTCGCTGTCGGCAAAACCTACATAGGCGCCGGCGGCGGCGGCGATGCCGGCGGCGCGCGCCGGCCCCGGCCCGCGCCTTTCCTGGTGCAGGACGCGGACGCGGGGGTCGCGGCCGGCCCAAGCCTCGCAGCGGGCGGGCGAATCGTCGTCGGACCCGTCGTCGATGAGAATAAGTTCCAGGTCGGTCAGGGTCTGGGCGAGTATGGAGCGCACGGCGCGATCAAGCAGGACGCCGCCATTGTACACCGGCATGATCACACTGACGGCCGGCATGGCTCAGGACCGCCCGGTCTCGTAGCGCACGCGGTCTTTCAGCAGCTCGAACGGCTCGCTCCGGGTCAGGCCGTTTTCATAGGCGACATCAATGAAAACAGAGATCTCATTGACGACGGCGGCATCCGGCAGCGACCAGGCGGTACTCCAGGCGCCGGCCGCGTTGCGGTCTTCCGTGAAGAGAACCGACTCCGGCTCCAGCCCGGGGCTTTCCACCCGCAGGCTCACCCGGGCCGCCCGCATTTCCGGCAGCGGCGCGTTCTGGCTGACCAGGACGAAAATCGTAAAATCGACGGCGTTGGAGCCGCTGGCGAAGCTGAGTTTCAAATCCGTACTCCAGCGCGGCAGACCGTAGACATTATACGGAATCAGGGCCGTGTCGCTGGAAATTTCCATGGCCCCCCGCGCCACCGCCATGTACTCGTATTCATAGAACGGTGAAAGCAAAATACGGGTGGAATATTCCAGGCCTTGCGTCAGGTGCAGTTCTTCCTCCGTCCATTCCTCCTCGCCCTTGGGCCGGTAGCGGATAAACGGGGTTTCCTCCTCGCCCAGGCGGCTGAACAGGGCGTTCACCTGCACCGCCATATTTTCCTGGCGCGAATTTTCCTTGTCGAGCAGAAAAACGCAGTCCTGCAGCCAGCGCTGTTCCCGGGCCAGGCTGCTCAAGGTCTGATTCATATCCGCCAGTTCCGTCTGCATATTTTCCAGCAAATCGCGGTTGGAGGGCGCCGGGGCGGCTTCCCGCAATTCACGCACCGTCAGCCAGGTAAAAATTTGAAAGACCAGCGAGATGCTCAAGAGCAGGAAAACAGCGATCCACGCTCCCATTTTTACCAATGAAGTCTTCCGGTCGGCGGCGCCCGGATTCCCTTGCCCCGGAGCGCTCATATGTCCAATTTGCTGTTGACGGAAGCCAGCTTGGCCTCCATCGTGGCTTTTTTGTCCCGCCGGTCGTCGATCTTGATCGTTGTGACCAGGCGCTCTACGCCTGCGGCAAAAACAGCTTCCTGCATGTCGCGGACGGCGCTGAGAACTTCGTCCAGTTCGCCTTCCAGCGTCGTAAACATCGGACCCAGGTCGCGCTTGAGGCCGGGGCGACCGAGGAGAACCTGCTCCGCCGCCGCTACGTACCGGCTGACGCTCGTACCTTTGCCCAAAGGAACCATATTTACTGCGACAATCGCCATAACATTCCCTCCGTTTCCTGAGACCCGCGCCCAATACCGAAGAAACCTGCGGTTTACATTATAAGCGGCGAAAAGGACTTTGTCAATTAAAACTGCCGATGCGGGGGTATCGTCGGGGCGCGCATTGCGCGCCCGTGTCCCCCTTTTGTCCTGCGGGCGCGCAATGCGCGCCCCTACGAGATTCGGGTTGTTCAACCGTT
>JAISWK010000069.1 GCA_031270805.1 Gracilibacteraceae bacterium | reverse complement strand
GAAAACACCGTATATTTTTCGCGCAACACCTCCGCAAGATTGCGACCGACGAATCCGGTCGGACCGGCGCCGGTAATGAGTATTGCGGTGGCATTTGTCAGAGCTTGCTCAAGCCGATAGCGGGAAAGCGTCTCACGATCCGAATCATGCACCGATCCTCACCCCCTCCGATAAAACATTGCGATAATACGGAACCGTATCCTTCCAACGAGTTAATGTCTCAATCCTGAAGTACGACTGAAAGTCGGGATACGGAAAGCCGGACAGGAATTTCGATGGAAATCCCAAGGAAAACCGGTATACTGAATATACTGTTTGAATCAACCGGCGTTTCCGCGCCCCGCCCCGCGATCTCAACTGTCCGCCGCTTCCCCTATCAGCGCTTTCATTCCTGATATCCCTGCCAGAAACAGCTCCCAGAAATATCCGAACACCCCCTCAGACACCGGAAATTCCTTTTCGGGCAAGTTGCTCCTGAGAAAGATCACATTGTCAAAAAGCGCCCCGTAGGCGAAGGGACCCAGGGTAACCGCGTTAAAATCCTCACACAGGGCTATGCCGGAAATATCGCCGCTTTCAGGCAGGGGAAGAGCCGCGAACGCCGTCAAAACATATTGGCCGGCGCTGCCTGTGTCGGAGGGGGCATAGCTGAGGCGGATTTCCGGAAAATCCGCGCCCCCTCCGCTTCCGGCCGCCACCGAGACGTAGGATGCCGCCTCCAGTCGGACAATCAGTACATTCTCTATCCCCAATCCCGTCATCATCTCCGAAAGCCCGGACAGCTTCGGCAGCAGCATATCAAGCGCGGGATCCACATAGTCCAGACTTGCCATATCCATGATTCTCCTTTCATATGCCGGAACATAAACCATGCTGCGGATCTGTTGCGTTTCCACGGCCTCCGGCGGCGCCTCCCGCAGCAGATGGCTGGTAAGGGACAGCCCGGCGTCATTATGCGCTGCGATGTACAACCGTCCCGTGCCGCCGCTTTTCGCGTAAAGAGCGCGCAGCGCCGCCTGGATCAGGGCGGGCAGACTGGGGGTGTCCGCCTTTTCCATGTAGAGCGAGTTCAGATAAAAGCTTCCGTCGTCGAGAACGGTCGATACAATAAATGAGCAAATCCGCCCTTCGCGCAAATGGGCGAGGGTCGCCTCCGGGACTAACGCCCCCTGGGCCTTTTCCACCGCCGCAAACGAGGGAATATCTTTACCCACTCTGGCCCTGTAGTCCAAAACAGCCCCCGGCGGCGCTTCATGAAAGGGGATAAATTTGTCCGCTCTCCCGAAATCCCGATTGATAAAGGTGCTGGCGCCAATCGCCTCAAAAGATACGGAAAAAATGGTGTTCCCTGTATCCGGCCCGGCAAACCCCTGCTTGCGGAAAAAGGCCTCCATTTCCCGCTGGCCGGGATAGGCATAGCACACCCGCAGCACGGCGTCCAATTTTTGGGCCAATGTCTTGGCCAGGCCCACCAGCAGGGTTCCCCCGCCCTGACCGCGTACGCCTTCGTCCACAAAAATCGAGTTCAGGGTAAGGGCTGCGCCCTCATGGGTACAGGCAATCGCCCCGGCGGCCAGACCATCCTCCGTCAGCAGACCCAGGCCGTAGTTGTTTTTTTTCAACAGTCCCGCGAAATATTCCGCCACAATATAAGGGCGAAAGGCCAGGCCGTTTTCCTTGTTTATGCGCACCGGCTTAAATTTGTTCATCCTCTCCCCCCTTTATCAGCTTTCGCTGACCCTGCTGAAGGCAGCCAGAAAATCGTTGAGTTCCATGAGAAAAAAACCCTGACTGCTGCCATCCAGGCTCCGTTCCCCGGTTTTTCTGTAAGCCAGGGCGCCGGAACCCCAGGGATTCATCAGTTTGATAAAATGTACGCCCCCCCTGACCTCGGCCCCGAGAACAGTATAGGCGTGAGCCTGGACGATCCCCCGGCTTACATGCTCGGCGTTCAGCCCCGTCCCGCCGGCGACCAGGTTACGAGGGACAAAAACCGTACTCGCCGCCGTAAGCATGCCCCCCCTTTTGAGGGCCTCATCGATCTGCTGGTGCTTTTGCAGAGCTTCCCCGGTATACTTGCCTGAAAACGCCTCATGTATCTGCGGCATATTAGGAACCTTGTGCATTTTTCGCAGCAGGCGCTCTTTGAGAACGGGCTTCTCTGCGGCTGTTAAATGCGCACTGGGCATCTTGGAAAAATCGACCTCCCTGATAACCTGCCCCAATTCTTCCGACCTCAGGATATCGGAAAAGTAATGAATCGGCTGGATCGCGCCCGTTCGCCTGTTTTTGACCTTTCCATCGGCATCCACCCTGGTTTTAATGCCTTGCAGGAACTGCAACACCTCATATTGCACAGACACCCCGGCTATTTCATCCCTGACCTGGTGCTGCTCAATCCGCTGTCGAATTTCAGAATCGGTCAGCGCCTGCGGCTGCGTAATATCAAGTTCAGCGGGAGTAAAATCGGGGTAAGTAGCCTTTCTCCCCACAAAATGGCGCAAAAAGTTTACGCCCATTAAATGTACTTTTCTTTTGATCATTTCCAGTCTTGTGCCGCCATCGCCGCTTGCATTTTGGCTCTTATTTGCATCCTTAACGACATAGCCGTCGTTGAGTTTTTGGAAAAACACGCTCAAATAAGAACCCCTTTGGTTGGCGAAACTGATCTGACTTTCATGTATATGGGCCGCCCTTTTTCCGGTCATCGCGAACAGAAAATCCACCGAATCTCCGCCGCTTATGTCCTCATACCGGGGCTTCTCGCTCCCGTTGCCCGCTTTTTTATGAAGCCCGGATGCCGTGTAAGCCTTTTCGATCATCTGCACCCAGAGGGAACCCCGGGCAAATATATCACCTTGGGGGACTTCTTTTGTGACCCGCACATAATTTCTTTCGCCATAATCCGCCTCTTTTACGCCGTTTACCACCGCTCCCGCGACTTGCTTGTAAAAGCGTACCGTTACCGTGCCGTCGCCGTTATCTCTCATGCAATCCTTGAGCAGCTGCGGGTTGGCGTTTACCATTGAGGCCAGAGCCGCCAGCAGGTAGCAGTCGCCCAGACCGCCCTGCCTTATATCATGTATGGATGGCTCATGCGGGAAAAGGGCTTCATCTCTCGCGGAACGCATGGCCACGGGGATATCCGTGCCGGGGGCGGCCTCATTGTAAGTGGCGTCCACCACGACGGGCGTCGGATAGCCTGCTTTTTTGTCGGTTTGGCTTTCGTTTTCGGGAATCTGTAAATAACCATCCACGCTTGTGTCAAAATAATCCTGGTACATCTTGGTAAGCCAGTATTCCTTTTGCCCGGGATCCGTGAGTTCCCCCAAGTGCGCCGCGAGACGGCTCCGGATACCGGCCAGCAGAGCGTTTTCCCTGTCCGTCGCTCGTTTCGTCACCGCCGTGCCCTCTATTTCCTCGTAGGCTTTGATATCGTTCACGATATTTCTCAATTTTTTGGAAAGGGTGGCGTCACGCCGATCCAGCAGAGCGTTTTCCAAAATGGCGCCTCTAACACCCATTCGCTGCGTGTCGAAATGGGTTTGGTATATCTCTTTTTTACTGAGCCGGAGTATCTTTCCGCCCTTGGATACGCCCTTCGTAAGGGAGGCGGGGGGCGGAGCCGTACTCAGAGCCCTGGTCTGAGTGGGCAAAAATTGCGGTGTCAGGGCCCGGGCGCTTTCTTCTTTCTGCATCTCAGCCGCGACAGGAACCATCCTCTCCGTCCCGGCGCTTTCCTGCTCCCGCTGCGCAGCAACCTCTTTTTTTCTTTGCCATGTTTCAAACATTTTCTTCCCTCCTGCCTTTTCAGGAACGTATCGGGGCCTGGGGACGGCGCCCCGCCAAGATTTATCTACCCGCCGTTTCCTCCAGTAATACCACCGCCTGCGCCGCCATGCCCTCGCCCCGGCCGGTAAAACCCAGCCCCTCGGTCGTGGTGGCTTTCACGGAGACCCGCTCAACTTGCAGTTCCAGCGCCCCGGCCAGTTCCGCCCGCATGGCGTCGATATAGGGAGCGAGTTTCGGCTGTTCCGCCATGATCACGGCGTCCAGGCCGACGACCGCGCAGCCCGCCGCCGCCGCTTTCCGGCGCACCGCGCCCAGCAGGCGGATACTGGAAGCGTCCCGGTAAGCGGGGTCCGTATCGGGAAAATGGCGGCCGATATCCCCGAGGGCGCAGGCGCCGAGGACGGCGTCCATGACGCTGTGGGTCAGGACATCGGCGTCGGAATGTCCGAGCAGACCGCGGGCAAAGGGAATCCGCACGCCGCCCAGCACGAGCGCCCGCCCTTCCGCCAGCCGGTGGACGTCAAAACCCAGCCCCACTCTCACGCCCGGCCCTCCCGCGCTCTCTCCCGCAGGATAGCCTCGGCGGCGAGCAAATCAATCCGGGTCGTGATTTTGATATTTTCTTCCCAGCCCGGCAGCAACCGCACCCGGACGCCGCTGTACTCCACGAGGGCAGCGTCGTCCGTCCAGGGAAGGTCGTCCGCGGCGGCTTCGTGCGCCGCCGTCAGCAGATCCCGGGCAAAAACCTGCGGCGTCTGCACGGCGCGCAAGGCCCGGCGGGGCAAAGTGGCTTTCACCCAGCCGTCCTCGGCCTCCTTGATCGTATCCTTGACGGGCACGGCCGCGACGGCCGCCGCCACATGCCGGCTCTCCAGCAAAAACAGGCTCAGATCCCGCTCGGTCAGGAGCGGGCGCGCCCCGTCGTGGACGACCACCCGCCGCGCGGACGGCCCCAGCAAGCGCAGGGCGTTGCGGACGGAAAAGCGGCGTTCCGCCCCGCCCTCCGCGATCACCGTCTTGGTTAGCCCGTAGGTGCGCGTCAGGCGGCGCAGAGCTTCCCTGTCCTCCGCCGCCACCGGCACGAGGACGGAATCCACCGCCGCGCAGATTTCAAAGGTCAGCAGCGTGCGGGCCAGGATGGGAACGCCGAGCAGCGGCAAAAACAGTTTGTTGCCCGGCCCGCCCATGCGCCGCCCCCGGCCGCCCGCCGGGATAACGGCTGCCGTCTCCGGCCGCTCAATATCCATGCGCCGCGGCCTCCTGCTCGACGCTCAGCCGGGGTTTGGCGAAGATCATCCGCCCCGCCGCCGTCTGCAGCACCGTGGTCACGAGGACTGGAATCTGCTGGCCGATATGGCGGCGACCGCCGTCAATCACAATCATCGTGCCGTCGTCCAGGTAGGCCACCCCCTGGCTGGCTTCCTTGCCTTCCCGCATCACCTGCACCTGCATTTCCTCGCCGGGCAGCACCACCGGCTTGAGCGAGTTCGCCAGCTCGTTGATGTTCAGCACTTTGACGCCCTGCAGTTCCGCCACTTTGTTCAGATTGTAGTCATTGGTCAGGATCGGGCAGTTCAGCGACTGGGCCAGACGCACCAGTTTGCTGTCCACCTCCGTCACTTCCTCAAAATTCTTTTCGGTTATTTCCACCGGAATCTGTTCGGCATGGGAAATTTCGTTCAGAATATCCAGGCCGCGCCGACCGCGGTTGCGCTTCAGCAAGTCGGACGAATCAGCGACGTGACGCAGCTCGTCCAGCACGAAGGCCGGCACCAGCAAAACGCCGTCCATGAAGCCGGTTTTCACGATATCGGCGATCCGCCCGTCGATAATCACGCTCGTGTCCAGGATTTTATATGAAGTGCCGGGAGGCGCCGTTTCCGGCAGCTTGCGCGCTTCTTTCAGCTTTTCCGCTTTTTCCGCCCTGATGCGGGGGATGATCGTGATAAAGTTCCAGATATCGCTTTTGCGCTTCGCCCCGACCGTCATGCCGACGTAACCCAGGAGCAGGCTCAGGACGACGCTGAGGATCGTGCCGAAGTACGGCACCGAGGCAAAAGAGCTCTGAAATATGCTGGCGATAATCAAGCCCAATATAAGGCCGAGACAAGCCCCCAGCAGATCGGCGATCGGCATGCCTGTCAGTCGGGATTCAATGGTTTTGGCCAGTTTAACAAAAAGACGGATCACAAAAGGGGCGATAATAAACCCGATAATTGCGAATAAAATAGTCGAGACGGCGTATGCGGCCAGCAATTGCCAGGGGGAGTCCAGGTAAACATGCAGAGGATCGACCTGGGACAGTTTGTAGACGAGCAGAGCGCCTCCGGCGCCCGCGACCAGAGCTATAAGAACGCGAAATATTTTTGCGACCATAAATTGTCACCTCCTTTTAGAAAAATAATAGTTACTTTCATTATAGCATTGTTCAGCCAAAAAAAAAAGCACCTTCTGCTTGAAAAAAGGATGTTTTTTGTGAATTTTGCCGGACTTTTTGGTGAATTTTATCGCGCCATAAATTTTTCCCCCGCCCGGATATAAGCACTGGACAAAGCGGCGCTGACGCGGTATAATATGAAAACAACCGGGGGCCCGTTGGTCAAGCGGCCTAAGACACCGCCCTCTCACGGCGGTAACACGGGTTCGAATCCCGTACGGGTCACCATAGAATACCTTCCCTGTTTTCGTGGTAATCTTGCTGAGTCCGGGAGGTAGCCATGAACATACAATTTTTGGGGCACGCCTGTTTCCGCCTCACTTCCGGACGCGGGTGGTCGTTCTCGCTCCGGGTGAAGCGCTGACGCTATAAAAATGGAAAAACGCTTCGACGTCGCCATCGTCGGCGGCGGGGCCGTGGGTTGCGCCATCGCGCGGGAATTGAGCCGCTCCGCTCTGTCCGTCGCCTTGCTGGAAAAAGAAAACGATGTAGCCCGGGGCACGAGCGGCAAGAACAGCGCCGTCGTCCACGCCGGCTTTAATAATCCGCCCGCTTCCCTGGCGGCGCGGCTCTGCGTCGAAGGCTGCGCCGGTTTTGCCGCCGCCTGCCGCGAGTTGGGCGTGCCCTACCGGCGCACGGGCAAACTTGTCACGGCCCTGGGGGCGGAGGATATCCCGCTGCTGGAGCGCTTGCTCGCTCAGGGCCGCGCGAGCGGCGTGCCGGATTTGGCTCTGTGGACGCGGGAGCAGGTGAGGGCGCGGGAACCGCATATCCAGGCCGCCGCCGCGCTCTGGTCCGGAAGCACGGGGATTACCAATCCGCTGCTTTATACCATCGCCCTGGCGGAAAACGCTCTGGCTAACGGGGCCGAGATTTTCCTTAATTTTCCTGTAGAAGCCATCCTCCGGACGGGGGATGGTTTTATTCTCCGCTCCGGCCGGCGCGCCCTGCGGGCGGATTGGATTGTCAACGCCGCCGGGCTGTACGCCGATCGTGTGGCGGCTCTGGCCGGGGACGACGGATACCGGATCTATCCCTGCCGCGGCGAATACCTTATTTTGGATAAACCGGCGGCCGCTCTGCTGCGCGCACCGGTCTACCCGGCCCCTCGACCGGGGGTGGGCGGTTTGGGCGTCCATTTGACGCCGACCATCGACGGCAATGTGCTGGTCGGGCCGAGCGCCGAATATATTTCTTCCCGCTCCGACACGGGCACGACGGCGACGGTCATGGCCCGCTTATGGCAGGAAGCGCTGCTCCTCCTGCCCGCCCTGGCCGGATGCGCTGTGATCGCGGCTTACGCCGGTCTGCGCAGCAAAATCGTCCCGGCCGGAGCGCAGAATTTCGGGGATTTTATCGTGGAACACAGCCGCCGGACGCCGGGCCTGTTGAACCTCATCGGGATCGAATCGCCCGGGCTGACCGCCTCCCTGCCCCTGGCCCGCCTCGTGCTGCGTCTGCTCGGCGAAAAAATCCCTCTGCCCCGGAAAGCCGCTTTTCAGCCCGAACGCCGGTCGGCGGTTCCGTTTCGGGCCCTGGAACCGGAAGAACGGCAAGCCGCGGCCGCCGGCGATCCGGCCCTGAGGGAGATCGTCTGCCGCTGCGAGACGGTGACGCGGCGGGAAATACTGACCGCGCTGGACAACCCGCTCGGCGTGCGCAGTCTGACCGGGGTGCGGGCCCGTTCCCGCGCCATGACCGGCCGCTGTCAGGGCGGTTACTGTCAGCAGCGGATCGTGGCCATTTTGCGGGACGAATACGGAGTCCGCCCGGAAGACATGCGCTGGCAGGGAACGGAGTCCTGGCTTTTTACCGGTGCGGTCAAATGAAGAAGGGAGCGCTTGTCCGCCCGGATGTGGCGATTATCCGCCCGGATGTGGCGATTATCGGCGCCGGCCCGGCGGGACTGGCGGCGGCGGCGGGGGCCCGGGCCGCCGGCGCGGAGCGGGTGCTCGTCCTGGAACGAGAAGAAAGGCCCGGCGGTATTTTGAATCAATGTATTCACGACGGCTTCGGGCTGGTGCGGTTCGGGGAAACGCTGACCGGGCCGGAATACGCCGGGCGTTTTTTGCGGGCGGCCCGGGAATCAGGCGCGGAGATTCTGACCCGGACGATGGTGCTGGGACTGACGCCGGAACGGCGCCTCCAGGCTCTCGGCCCGCGGGGCTATATGACGATCGAGGCGGGCGCCGTTATCCTGGCCACGGGCTGCCGGGAACGGACGCGGGGAGCGGTGCGGATTCCCGGCTCCCGCCCGGCGGGGATTTTCACGGCCGGCGTCGCTCAGTATTACCTGAACCGGCAAAATATCATGGTCGGCCGCCGCGCGCTGATTCTGGGCTCCGGCGACGTGGGCCTGATCATGGCCCGGCGCCTGACGCTCGAAGGAGGGCAAGTGCCGGTCGTGGTGGAAAAACTGCCCTATCCCGGCGGTCTGGCTCGCAATATCGCCCAGTGCCTGGATGATTATAATATCCCGCTCCGCCTCAGTCACACCGTGACCCGGATCGAGGGCGAGCAGCGGGTGGAGCGGGCGGCGGTCGCGCGCTTGGACGCAGAGGGCCGTGAAATTCCGGGCACGGAGCAGGTCTATGATTGCGACACGATTATTCTTTCCGTCGGACTGATCCCGGAAAACGAGCTGGCCCTGAAAGCCGGCGTCCATCTCAGCTCCGTGACCGGCGGCCCGCTGGTTGACGACGCCTGGCAGACCAATATCCCCGGAATTTTTGCCTGCGGCAATTCTCTCCACGTCCACGACCTCGTTGATTACGCCTCGGCGGAAGCGGAAAATGCGGCCCGGGCCGCCGTCGCCTTTAGCCGGGCGGGCGGGGCGGGCGAGCCGGGGCTGCCTGTCCGGCCGGGCGCCGGCGTGCGTTATGTCCTGCCTTTTTCGGTGCGGGTGGGGACGCGCCCGCTCCTCTCCCTCCGCGTGAGCGAGCCGACGGGCCGGCGGCGCTTGGTGGCGCGGGCGGGGGGCCGGACGCTGGCGGAACGCGTTTTTCCGCGTCTGGCCCCGGCGGAGATGGTGCGCTTGGAGCTGCGGGAGGCGGTGCCGCCCGGAGCTAAGGCTTTGGAGGTGCTTGTGACCGATGCCTGAAAAAGAGATTCCTTGCCTTATTTGCCCCACCGGCTGCCGGCTGCGCCTGGTCTGGGCCGAAGCGAATCCCGCCGCCCGGCAAATAAACGGAGCGGGCTGCGCCCGGGGGATAGAATACGCGGAGCAGGAAATGACCGACCCGCGCCGCACGCTGACTTCGACAGTTAAAGTGCGCGGCGGGCGTTTGCCCCTGGTCAGCGTGCGCAGCGCCGCCCCGCTGCCCCGGGATTTGCTCCTGCCCGCCGTCGCCCTGCTGCGCGATCTGTGCCTGGACGCGCCGGTAGAGAGCGGGCGCGTACTCCTGGCCGATATTCTCGGGGCCGGGACAGCCCTGGTGACGACGGGCGCCGTGGAGCGGGCGTCCGCCTGTCCGCCCGGCGATCGCGGACGGTCGCGGTAATCCGGGCGAACCTACTCAGCAGTCCCCGTCAAAGCAAGCCGGCCATGCGCAGGATATGGCGGGCGTTCGTGGTCTGGCAGCGGCCGGGCCGCAGTTTGTAGTCAAAGCGCAGTTCGTCGCCGGCGTAATGTTCGGCAAAATGACAGTTCCGGGCCTTAACGCCTTCGTCGTTTTCCAGTTCGCAGAGTTCAAAATCATGGGTGGCGACGACGCAGATAATCCAGGGCGCGGACATTTTTTTTAGCGTGGCCTCGGCGCCGACGACGCGGTCGGCTGTGTTCGTTCCTTTATATATTTCGTCGATCAGGGCCAGCATGGGCGCTTTTTCGGCGCTGTAAGCCACCATGGCCCGGATGCGCAGTATTTCGGCGTAAAAGGTGGAGACGCCCAAGTTCACGTCGTCCCAGACGCGGAGCGAGGAAAAAAGTCGCAGACCCGAGACCGCGCCGGCCCGGGCGCAAACAGGCCCGCCGGCGTAAGCCAGCACCAGGGCCAGCCCGATACTGCGCAAAAACGTCGTTTTGCCCGACATATTGGATCCGGTCAGGACGCAGACGCCGGCGGCGAGGGTCAGGCTGTTCGCCACGGCGGCGGCGGGATCCAGCAGGGGATGGACGAGTTCTTCCAGCTGCAAGAGCGGCTCGGCCGTCGGGAGCAGGTCCGGGAAGCAGTATGTGTCGCGGGTGAAACCGATGGTGGCGAGGCTCATCAGGGCTTCCGTTTCCCCGACGGCGGTCAGCCAGGGAGTCAGATCGGCGGCGTGCCGGGCTTTCCAGGCCAGCAGCCGGCAGGCGGCGTGAAAATCCCACATAAGTATTCCGGTGGCGAAGAAGTAGGCGATCGGCTGAAAGCGCCAGGCGGCCATGTCTTCCACGGCCGCCAGAGCGGCTATGGCCCGGGCGGCCCCGCCTTTGGCCGTGAGCGGCTCGCGCAGGCGGCGCAGGTAATCACTCGTGAACGGTTCGCGCTCAATCAGCGCCAGCAGGGGGGCGATGTGGCGCAGACTGCGGCGGAAAGCGGCGAGGGGGCCGAGCAGAGGACCGAGCGCCTTGCCTCCGGCCAGGCGGGCGAGAAATTGGAGCAGAAAACAGACGGCAAAGGGTAAAAAAGAAGTCAGGCCGACCAGGGCCAGAACCAGCGCCGCCAGGGTCACGGCGGGGGCCAGCCAAAAAAGCGGAACCAGCGCCGCCGGCCAGGGAGCGGCGGCGGCGCTGGTGCGAAATTCTTCCAGATTCTGGGCGGAAAGATTTTTTTCCGCCTCCGGCAGCCGGCTGCGGGCCGCGAATTCCAGGACAAAGTCTTTTTTGGCCAGCAATTCCCGCACCGCCTCCTGCCGGGTCCGGGCCGCGGCCAGCACCTCCGGCCCGCCGCTTTGGCCGGGTTCTGTCAGCAGGCGGCTGAGAGCCTCCCGCCCCCAGGGGGTGTGGGTCAGGGACAGGTACTGGTAGAGGGAGCCGGGCCCGAAAATGTCCAGGTCGCGACCGGGGGGAAATTCGTCCGTCAAAAAAGCCTCCCCGGTCGGGCCGTGTTTTTGCCAGGAGGCGTCCAGACGGCTGAGAAAACCCTCGATCACGATCCGGCGGCTGGCGGCCAGGGTTTTTTCTTCCCGGGCGCGGAGACTGCGGTGCACGAGCAGGATAAAAACAGCCAGCAGCACCAGCGCCGCCGCCGCCAGCAGCGCGGAGCGCTCGCTCAAGGCCCCGGCCGCCGCCACGGCGGCGGCCAAAAAAGACAAGACCCTTCCCAGCCCGTAACGGGCCAGCATTTTTTCCCGCCGTTTTTCCTCGCTCAGCGCCGCCTCCCGCTCGGCCAGAAATTCATCTTTTACCATACTCAGGCGCGCTGGGGAAAAATGAGCTTGCGCAGCAGGCCGACCGGAATAATGACCAGGGCCAGGGCGACGACTACGCCCCATTCTCCCGCCTGGAGCGGCACGGTGCGCAGGATGCCGCCGCCGACGAAGGTCATCACGACCTGCACGACGGCAATCAGGGCCATGATGCTGATGAAACCCGGATTTTGCCCGATATGGTCAAAGCAGTTCAGCCGCTCCGTCCGGGCGTTGAATCCGTTCAGCATCGCGCTCAGCACATAGAAGCAGAAGAAACCGGTCATAAAGTAGATGCTCAAGTCGCCGAAAACAGCCGTCTCCGGGCCGCTGACCTCCCGGAACAGGCCGCGGAAAAAGGGATGGAGCAGAAAAGCGCAGCTGGCGGCCATCAGGTAAATACCGTTAAAGAGAATCGCCGACCACATATTGCCGCTGATGATCGATTCGCTCCGCTGTTTGGGTTTTTCCTCCATGTAGCGCTCCAGCGGCGGCTCCCCGCCCAGAGCCAGGGCGGCCAGCGTGTCCATCACGATATTCACCCAGAGCATCTGCGTCACGGCCAGGGGGGTGCCCAGTCCGATAAACGGCCCGATGAAGGCGATCATGACGGCGCTGACATTGATCGTCAGCTGGAAAACGATGAACTTACGGATATTATTGTAGATAGTCCGGCCGTAAAGCACTGTTTTGACCAGCGACTGAAAATTGTCGTCCAGGATGGTAATATCGGCGGCTTCCTTGGAGACCTCCGTGCCCGAACCCATGGCAAAACCGACGTCGGCCCGTTTTAAGGCCGGAGCGTCGTTGACGCCGTCGCCCGTCATCCCGACCACGAGGTCCAATTCCTGGGAGGCGCGGACGAGGCGGCTCTTGTCGGTGGGCAGAGCGCGGGCCACCACGCGCAGACGCGGGAGCAGCTCTTTCAGGGCGTCGTCCGTCAAAGCGTTCAGTTCTTCGCTCGTCAGCACCAAATCCGCTTCTTCCGTCACCAGCTTCGCGTCGCGGGCGATGGCCAGGGCCGTTTCCTTCTTATCGCCCGTGACCATGACCACCTGAATACCGGCCTTCCGGGCCTGGGCGATCGCGGCGGCGGCCTCCGGACGCAATTCGTCCCTGATTCCCACCAGGCCGGTGAAAGCCAGGTCGGCCAGAAAATCCTCTTCGATTTTCCGTTCCGACGTGGCAAAAGCCAGCACGCGCATCGCTTTGGCCGAAAGTTCCGTCATCCGGTTTTCCAGCGCGGCCCGGATCTGCGGCGTCATCGCCTGCAAATTTCCCGCTTCGTCATAGTAGCGGGTGCAGACGTCGAGCAGTTTTTCCGGGGCCCCTTTCACCAGGGTCAGATTCCGCCCGTTTTTTACCTCGCAGGCCGAATACTTGTTCTGGCTGTTGAACATCAGGGCTTCCCCCAACTCGACCCGCATGGACTCATACCGCCGCCAGCCCTGCGCCCCGGCAAACTCGTGCAGTGCGCGTTCCGTGGCGTTGCCGCCGGTGATCTGCAGTTCGTCGCCGCTCAACATGCAGACGGCGTTGCTGTTGGCGCTCAGACTGAGCAGCGCGAGCTCCCCCAGAGCGGCGGGCAGGGCGTCCAGGCTTTCGAACTCTTTGTCCTCCGCCGAGTAAAACGCGGTCGTCTGCAGGAGGCCGCGGGTGATGGTGCCAGTTTTGTCAGAAAAAAGGATGTTCAGGCTGCCGGAGGTCTCCGCCCCGTCGATCTTGCGGATCAGGATATTGTCCTTCAGCAGTTTTTTCATATTCAGGCCGGAGACGAGGGCGATCATCATCGGCAGACCCTCGGGCACGGCGACCACGATGATGACGATAGCCAGCGTGACGGAAGCGACAATATCCCGGATGATTTGAGGGAGATTCGCCGCCGAGAGATATTCGACCGCGCCCGGGGCCAGGTCGGGGGAGATAAAAATACTGTTGATCATGAAAGCGACCGCGATCAAGACGCCGCCGATGTAGCCGAAGCGGGAGATGCCATCGGCCACCTTGCCTAATTTTACCTTCAGCGGCGATTCCCGTTCCTCGTCCTCGGCCAGTTCCTGCGCCAGACGACCGAATTGCGACCGGTCGCCCACCGCCCGCGCCACCATCACCGCCTCGCCGGAGGTAACCACCGTGCCGCGAAAAACGCTGTGCGGATCGAGAAAGTCCACATGGTCGGCGTCAAAGGGATAAGAGGCGTCCGCTTCTTTTTTGCCGGCGTCCTCGCTCTCCCCGTTCAGGCTGGCCTGATTCACCTTGATTTCCCCGTCGACGATCGTGCCGTCCGCCGGCAGCTTATCCCCGGCCTGCAACAGGATATAGTCTCCGGTGACGACGTCGTCGATAAAAATATCGCAAATCCGCGTCTGCCCGTCCTGAAGCCGAAAAACCTTGCAGACAATTTTTGAGTATTCTTCCTGCAATTTCTGAAAGAGTCTGTTGTTGGAGTATTCGCTGTAAGTGGCGACCGTCGTGGCCAAAACGACGGCAATCGCGATGCCGACTGCCTCCAGCCATTCGCCCCAGCCCAGAAAAGCGAGTACCAGCGTGATAACGAGGGCTACGGTTAAAATGCGGATCAGGGCGTCGCCGCGAAACGTGTCCCATAGCTCCGCCAGGAACGAACTCTGGGCCGGGGGCGTCAGGCGGTTGTCGCCGAACTCTCGCCGGCTGGTCGCCGCTTCTTCCTCCGTCAGAGGCTTGATTTGATGCTTAATCATATGCTTACTCCTTCTGTCTCTGTGCTCTGCTTCAGGCCGTCTTCCATCAGCACATTATAGCACAGGGCGTATTATACGGCAAGAAAAACCAACTTACCGGGTGTACGACAAAAAAATAAAGCGCTGCAAGGGAGGACAGAAAAGGCTTGACGTGGAAGTACTCGCAGAGTAAAATATTAAGGTATAGATACCATAATATTTGAAAGGCGGTAAAGAGATGCTGCAACTCACCCAACTCACGGCAAGACGTGATGAGATTGTTGAAGAAATCGGCGGGATTCAGAGCATGAGAAAAGGCGTGTTGAATGCCACATATCAAAAAGTCCCGCACAAGAACGGG
>JAISWK010000061.1 GCA_031270805.1 Gracilibacteraceae bacterium | reverse complement strand
AACCAAGCCGCTGTAACCCGCATGAACATTCCTCTCGGGGGGTTGGCGGGAACAGCGGCTAGGTTCCTGCACAAGTTCGACTAACCATTCGGCGAGGCCGAATGGAGTCTCCTATGCCGCCCAAGCCGAACTGCCATCGTCCCCTACGCCCTTGCGGGGGGGACGCGGGACGATTGCCATCGTCCCCAACACTCTTGGTAGTTGAAATTATACCGTATGCTCAGCTGTCGTCTATTGGCAACAGCTCTGAGTAAATATATCCGCACAGGAGGTGCAATGGACTCGATTAAAACCATCGCCGTCACCGGTAAGGGCGGCGCGGGCAAAACTGTGCTTGCCACTTTGCTTATCCGCTGGCTGGCGGCAAAATACCCGGGGGAAATTCTGGCGATCGACGCCGACTCGGCCAGCAGTCTGCCCTATACTCTCGGCTTGCAGGTGAAGCGGACCGTCAGCGAAGTGCGGCGGGATTTGCTGGGCAAACAGCAGGCCAAGGATGAACTGAACGCCGCTCCGACCAGGAATGTGATGAAAAAAATTTTGACGCCCGGGCCCGGGTTTGACCTGCTGGCGATGGGCCGGCCGGAAGAGCCCGGCTGTTTCTGCGCCGTGAACGAATTGCTGCGTTTCGGCATCGATAGCTTGATCAAGGATTACCGTCTGGCGGTGATCGACGGGGAAGCCGGCCCGGAACAGCTGAACCGCCGGGTAATCAAAAATATAGACGTGCTGCTGGTGGTGGCGGACATGTCGGCCCGCAGTCTGGAGACGGCGGCCGGGATCATTAAGGTGGCCCGGAGCGCGGAACACGGCATCAGCGTGCGGCGGGCGGGACTGATCGTCAATCGCGTGCGCGGGGATGAACCGCTGTCCGACCTGGTGGGAAAAACCGGGTTGAATATTTTTGGTTCTATCCCGGAGGACGACCTGCTGAACAGTTTCGACCGGAGCAACCGGCCGCTGCTGGAACTGCCGCTGGACTCCCCCGTGCCCTTGGCGGTCAAAACCATTCTGGAGCGGGCCCTGTCGGACGCGGCAGCCCGATCCGGCGTATACGGGACGATTGCCATCGTCCCCTACGGCAATACCTTATAGGAAGGAAAACTTAAAAAAATGACTTACCAAAGTATACAGTACCAGGTCGCCGACCGCGTGGCCACCATCACGATGTGCCAGCCGGCCAAGATGAACGCGCTGGACGTCAGGCTGGGCCGGGAACTCGTGGCGGCGCTGGCGGAGGCCGGGGCCGACGCTCAGGTCAAAGTCGTCGTCCTGACCGGGGCTGGGCGCGCTTTTTGCGCCGGCGGCGACGTGACCGCCTTTGCCGGCGTGGGTTTGGAGGAAGCGGTGGACGGGATCAAGGCCACCTCCAAGTCCCTGGTGCGCGCCTTCACCCAATGCCCCAAGCCGATCCTCGCTTCGGTCAACGGCTTCGCCGTGGGGGCCGGTCTTTCCCTGGCCCTGCTCAGCGATCTGGTAATCGCCTCCGCCCAGGCCGTGTTTGGCGCGGCCTTTGTCAATATCGGCTTAACGCCGGATTGCGGCAGCCTCTACTTCCTGCCCCGCCTGGTCGGCTTAGCCAAAGCCAAGGAACTGGTTTTTACCGGCGCTAATATCGACGCCCGGGAAGCGCTGGCTCTGGGCATTGTCAATCAGGTGGCCGAGCCGGACAAACTGGCGGAAGTCACCGCCAAAATGGCGGCGCGCCTGGCGGCCCAGCCCGGTCTTTCCATGGCCCAGTCCAAGGCTCTGCTCCACATGGGCCTCGATGTCGGCATCGACGAACTGCTGGATATGGAAGCGATCGCCCAGGGCCTGTGTATGGTCTCCGCCGACGGCCAGGAAGGCGTCGCCGCTTTTTTGCAAAAAAGAAAACCGGAATTCAAATAGGAGTTGAGCTTATTATGAATGAAACATTAATCGACGGCAGCGAACTGAAGAACTCCGCTGTCGAGGCCTGGAAAGCCGACGGGGGCAAGGTCGTCGGCACAATTTGCTGTCACGTGCCGGAGGAGATCATCCACGCGGCCGGCATGCTGCCCTATCGCCTGCGGGCGACCGGCGTGACGGAAACCAGTGAGGGCGACGCCTGGATGTCCCCTTTTACCTGCAGTTATGCCCGCGGCTGTCTCCAATATTTGATTGACGGCACTTTTGCCTTCATAGACGGTCTGGTCGCCTCCGACGGCTGTCTGATGGCGGGCCGTATTTACGATAATTGGAAATATGTGGATATAAACAAAGATAAGGAGGAGATCTTTTTCCAACAAATCGCCGCGCCCCGTACTTTCACCCCCAAATCCATCGAGTATTACCGGGAGCATCTGGAAACTCTGCGCCAGGGTCTGGAGGTCTGGGGCGGCGTTAAAATAACGGAGGAAAAACTGCGGGCTTCCGTGCAATTGTACAATGAAACCCGGCGCCTGATCCGCGAACTATATGAGTTGAGCAAAAGCGATACCCCGGTCCTCAGCGGCGAGGAACGGCTGCGCATCATCCTGGCTGCTTCCTCCACGCCGAAAGAAAAATTTAACGAGCAGCTCCGGGCTTTCCTGGCGACAGCCGGAAGCCGGAAACCGGTCGCCGCCGGGCGGGCCCGCATCATGCTGGTCGGGAGCGCGCTGGACGACCCGGAATATATCAGGATTATCGAGGAAAAGGGCGGTCTGGTCGTCACCGACGCGCTTTGTTTCGGCACCCGCTATCTCTGGGAACCGGTGGAGCCGGAGGAGGGCGATGCCCTGACCGCGATCGCCAAATCCTACCTGGGCCGGCCGGTCTGTCCGCGGATGGTGGACCTGCACAACGAGTTCCGGGATTTTATGATTGGGATGGCCAAAGATTACCGGGTGGACGGAATTATTTATTCCCGGGTCAAGTATTGCGAAGTCTGGGGGGGCGAAGGGCTGTACTTCAATGAACAGCTGCAAGAAGAAAATATTCCCCAGATCTTGCTGGAAAGAGAAGAAATAATGACGAGCAGCGGTCAGCTGGCGGTTCGGGCCGAGGCTTTCATTGAGATGATCGAGAAACAGGTGGGAGGTAAAATCCATGAGTGAGCACTTGATTGGTACTATTTCCAACCAGGTTGACAGCATCATAAAGCATGCGGAAAAAAAATACCCTGAGCAAATGTGGATGTTTGATGTGCAAAAAGCGTCCTGGGATGCCGTTTACCATGCCCATGACGAAGGCAAACGCCTGATCTATGTCGGGGCCTGCGCGCCGGTGGAATTGATCTACGCCTTTGACTGCGTGCCTTTTGTCCTCGATATGATCCCGACCCGGCTCGCTTCCACGCCGGACGTCGCCGCCAAATATATCGACCTGGCGGAGCAGTATATCGCGCCGACCATGTGCGGCATCGATAAAGTTGATATCGGGGCCATCCTCTCCGGCGATATGCCGGATAAACCCGACGCCTTCATTTATTCCACCGTTCCCTGCGACAATTCCCGCACGGCCTACCCCTTTATTGCCGAGCGGCTGGGCTGCCCCTCCTACTGCATGGACGCCCCCTTCAGCAAAAGCGAGCGGGGCTATCGCTATATGGCCGAGCAATATAAGGAGATCATCACTTTTTTGGAAAAATTGACCGGGACAAAGCTGGATTGGGATAAATTCCGGGAGATCATGATCATTTCCAACAAAACGAACGAGCTCATGAACAAGATTGCCGACCTGCGCAAAATCATCCCCTGCCCGCTCCCGGGCCGGTTGCTGGTGTTGAACGAAATGATCCCCGGGATGACGGGGCATCCGGCCATGCTCGCCTACCTGGAGGCCCAGTACGAATTGGGGCAAAAGCTGGCGAGCGAGGGGGTCGGCGCGGTAAAAAAAGAAAATTACCGGGTGTCCTGGCTGCAGAACATGCTCTGGTCCAATGTGGGAATTCTCGATTGGATGGAGCGGCAGTTCGGGGCCATCTTGGTCATGGACGCCTTCGGCTACCAGCGCGGCCATTTATTCACGGATTTGGACGATTTGGACACAGTCTGCATCGATTTGGCCAAAAAAGGTCTGGCCCTGCCCATGATTCACGGCGCGGCCGGCCCGGTGGAAGACTATATCGACTTGGTGGAAAACACGATGGCCGATTATAAGGCCAATGTCTCCATGTTTATCGGGCATGTGGGCTGCAAGCATACCTGGGCGGCGGCCAAAATCATCACCGACTTGATCCAGGAAAAATTTGGGATTCCGACCCTGTACCTGGATGTGGACGCCACCGACGGCCGCTACAAAAAGACGGATGAAATCAAGGCGATCATCACCGAATATATGGAAACGATTGCCGGCTACAAAGAGTCCGCCGCTAATTAAGCGCGACGGCGCTAAAAAATTTTTTAAGGAGAAAGCAGAATGTCGGATTGGAAAAAATTTGTAGCAGACCGGATGATCAGTGTGGAGGAAGCGGCCGCCACCGTCGAGTCCGGCGATCGGATCTGGTTGGGCAGCACGACCTGCGTGCCCTACGGTGTGCTGGAGGCGCTGGCCCCGCGTTATGAAGAACTGCGCGACGTCCTTTTGATTGCCAGTATGTACCTGGCCCCTTTCCAGATTTTGAGCGATCCCAAGTATAAAAAAGCCTTCCGCACCATGACCATCTTTCCCAACGTGTTGGAGCGCAACGCCGCCAAAATCGGCGCGGTCGAGTTCCATTCCGCGCCCTACAGCTACTGGGAGCGGGCGGCCCAAGATGTCTACCGGGTCAACTCCGTCATCACGGAGGTCTGTGAACCGGATGAAGAAGGTTATGTCAATCTGAGCGCTTTGGGCGTGGGCTGGACGCCCAATATCATGCGCAACGCCCCCAAGCTCATTGCGGTGATCAACAAATACAACAAACCGGTTCGGGGCGACGCGGTCAAGATAAAAGTTCCGCTCAGCCGTTTTCAGCATTTTATCCGCCACGACCACCCGCTCCCTTCCCTGCCCACTAATCCGCCGGAGGCGATTGACGAGAAGATCGCGTCATATATTTTACCGCATATCAATCAGGGAACCACGTTCCAGATCGGGATGGGCGGCTTGGGCGACAGTATCGGGATGGGGCTGGTGAAAAAGAAAGGCCTCATTATCCGCACCGAGATCATGACCAATTGCATGGTCGATCTGCTGGAATGCGGGGCCGTGGATCATATCTACGCGGCGGGGGCTTTCGGCGATCAGCGCCTGTACGATATGTTCGACGACCCGCGCGTGTCGTTCAGCGACTGCCGGGATCAGCTGGAGCCGGAGTCCATCGGCAAGGTGCCCAATTTTGTCTCCATTAACGCCACGATGCTGACCGATATCATCGGCCAGTGCTGCTCGGAGGCGATCGGGGTCACCCAGTATTCGGCCGTCGGGGGCCAGATCGACTTTGTCCGCGGCGCGGCCAAATCCCCCGGGGGCAAATCGTTCATGTGTCTGCGCTCCACCCGCAAGGACAAGGAAGGCCGGGTTCACTCCAATATTGTGGCCAAACTGCCGGAAGGCTCCATCGTCAGCACGCCGCGCTACGATGTCATGTACCTGGTGACGGAATACGGCGTCGCCGACGTATTTTTGCGCAGCAATAAGGAGCGGATCAAGGCCATCATCAATATCGCTCATCCGGATTTCCGGGCGGAACTGCGGGCCCAGGCCATCGCCCAGGGCAATATGTTTCCGGATGATTTTGACTGATCAGTGATTTTTGTTATGAAGGAGACGGAAGTTTTATGTATGATATGACCTTGAGCCAGGAAGAACAACTCATGCTCCAGAGCGTGCGTGAATACTCGGAAAACGTCATCGCTCCGGCCGCCAAAGAGGCCGACGCGACCGGCGAGTTCCCCTGGGATGTGGTAAAAAAAGGAATCGAGCTTGGGCTGCACGCTCTGCCGATACCGGAAGCCTACGGCGGCGCCGGGATTTCCTCCGTGCTGATGTCCATTCTGGCGGAAGAAATGTCGAAAGCCTGCGCCGGCATCGCCACGACGCTGGGGGCCACCGGTCTCTCCTGTTACCCGGTGCTGATTGCCGGGAACGAAGAGCAAAAAAAGCTCTATTTTGATACTATTATGGCCGGGGCGCTGGGTGCTTTTTGTCTGACGGAGCCGGGGGCCGGTTCGGACTCGGGCTCGGTGGCCGCGACCGCTGAGCGCGACGGCGGCGACTACGTGTTGAACGGGAGCAAGACTTTTATCACCAACGGCGGCGTCGCCGGCATCTACACGGTCTTTGCCACGGTGGACCGGAGCCGGGGGCTGAAGGGGCTGAGCGCCTTTATGGTCGAACGCGGCCGGGCCGGCCTCAGCGTGGGTAAAGAAGAAAACAAGATGGGCATCCGCGCCTCCAATACCACGGACGTTGTTTTTACAAATGTGCGGGTGCCGGCCTCTCATTTGCTGGGCCGGGAAGGCGACGGCTTTAAGATCGCCATGACGACGCTGGATCGTTCGCGCCACAGCGTGGGGGCGCAGGCGGTCGGCATCTGCCAGGCGGCCCTGGAAGCCTCGATTCGTTACGCCAACGAACGCAAGCAGTTTGGTAAGCCGATCGGCGCCAATCAGGCCATTCAATTTATGCTGGCGGATATGGCGACCCAAACAGAGGCGGCCCGCTGGCTGGTGCGCCGCGCCGCCTGGCTGCAGGACCAGGGCTTGCCTTATAGCATGGAGTCGGCTATGGCCAAGACCTTTGCCGGCGATACGGCGATGCAGGTGACGACGGACGCTGTGCAGATTTTTGGCGGGTATGGCTACAGCCGGGATTACCCGATAGAAAAACTGATGCGGGACGCGAAAATCATGCAGATCTTTGAAGGCACAAACCAGATTCAGCGGGTGGTGATTGCCGGTCGTCTGCTCAAAGCATAGGCGGGCGCCGCTGCGGGAGAAGTCGCTTCTCCCGCGGCGGCACTGCTGCGGCCGGGAAAGGAATGGTCGTTATTTTATGAGGTTTATCGTCTGTTATAAATGGACTTTGGATGAGGAAGATATCCGGGTGGACCGGGAGACGCGGGCCCTGGCCCTTGACCACGTCCGCCAGCGCATCAGTCCCTATGATCGCAACGCCATTGAGTGCGGGGTGCGCCTGGCGGAGGAACAGGGCGGCGAGGCCGTCGCGCTGAGCGTGGGCGGCCCGGAGGTGGCGGATTCGCTCAAAGACGCTCTTTCCCGCGGCCCGGCGCACGCGGTCTGGGTCGGCTGTCCGGAATTGAGCGGGGCGGACGCCGCCGCGGTGGCCAAAACCCTGGCTGCGGCGGTGCGCCATATCGGCGAGTATGACCTGCTTATTTGCGGGGAAGGTTCGAGCGATTATTACAACCAGCAAACGGGGCCGCGGCTGGCGGCGCTGCTGGGGATCCCGGCGGTCACCTCTGTCAGCGGGCTGACGCTGAGCGGCCGGGTCTTGCGGGCGGAACGAAAGCTGGAAGAAGGCCTGGAAATCGTGGAGACCGACCTGCCGGCCCTGGTCACGGTCTTGCCGGATATAGGCGAAGCGCGGATCCCCAATTTGAAACAAATCCTGGCCGCCGGCAAAAAACCGGTTGTCCGCCTGACGCCGGCCGAGCTGGGGCTAGGGCCCGAGGCGCTGGAACCGCGGGCGCGGCGGGAAAGTCTGCTGGGCACGGTAGCCGACCGTAAGCGGATCGTACTCCGGGGCGAGGGCGCGGTGGCGGAACTGCTGACCAAACTGCGAGCGGAGGGGCGCTGCTGAAAGGAGGATATGAGATGGCAAAACTGTGGGTAATCGCGGAAAAAGCCGACACGGCCGTGGAATTGCTGGCCTGGGCCAAAGAGCTGGGGCCGGCGGAGCAACTTGTCTGCCTGACCGGCAATCCCGCCGCCGCCGCCGCGGCAGCGGTACAGGGCGCGGATCGCGTCCTGCTTTTTAGCGGGGCCGCCCGGCCGGAAGCCTATGTCCCGGATTGGCTGGCTCTGGCGCAGCGGGAGGAACCCGCAGCCATTTTACTGGGGGCCGACCGGCGGGCGAAAGAGATCGCGGCCGCTCTGGCCGCAGGGCTGGACGCGGGCCTGGTCTCCGATTGCGTGCAGCTGCGACAGGGAGAAGGGGAGGGTTATTACAGCGAACGCTATATATACGGCGGTTTGGCCCTGCTGGGGGAAACGACGACCCGACGCCCTTTGCTGGCGACAATCCCGGCGGGAAAAGTCACGCCCTTGCCGGCCCGGGCGGCGGTGGCGGTGGAAAATATGAGCGGGACGCGGCCGGATCCGGTGCGCCTGGTGGAATTGCGCCCGCAGCCGAGCGTTTCGGCTTTGACGGAGGCCCGGGTTATCGTCTGCGTCGGCCGCGGGTTGCTGAAACAGGAAGATTTGCGCCTGGCCCGGGATTTGGCTGCCGCTTTCGGCGGGGAAATCGGCTGCACCCGGCCGATAGCCGAAGAACGGCGCTGGCTGCCGGAAAAATGCTATCTCGGCATCACCGGCCAAAAAGCGGCGCCGGAGCTGTATATTACCCTGGGCGTTTCCGGTCAGATCCAGCATATGTCGGGCGTCCGGGACAGCAAATGCATTGTCGCCGTGGAAAAAAACGACGCCGCCCCGATTGTGGAAGCGGCCGACTACACGATTATCGGCGATTTGTACGAAGTAACGCCCCAATTGCTGGCGGCGCTCAAGGACCAGGGAGGGGGCCGCTGACATGACAGAAAAAGGAAAAGGCGGTCTTTACTTCGGCTGGTACGTCGTCGGCACTTGTTTTTTTCTTATGGCTTTAGCCTACGCCCCCAGCACGACCTTGGTCGGGCAGTTTTTGGTGCCGGTGGTCGATGCCTTCGGCGTCAGCAACACGGCCGCGACCCTGATCGTGACCGTCGGTATGCTGGCGGCGGTGTTCGCCTCCCCGGTGGCCGGCGGTCTGCTGACCCGCTTTGGCACGCGCAAACTGGTGACTGTGATGCTGCTGATCAGCGCGGGCAGCAATGTCGGCATGGGGGTGGCGGGCAATTTCCTGATACTGAACATTTTCGCCGCTCTCCGCGGTATATCCCTGGCCTTTGTCGGCATGGTGCCGATCGCCATGATGGTGGCGGCCTGGTTCGGCCGGAGCCGGCAGGGCAAGGCCATCGCCCTGGCGACGATAGGCAGCGGGATTGGCGCGATGGCGGTCAGCCCGCTGCTGGCCTTTATTATTGAAGACTACAGCTGGCGTTGGGGCTTTTTCCTCTTTGCCCTCCTCAGTCTGCTGTGCGTGCCCCTGGTGCTGGCCACCTTTGCCCCTTCGCCCCAGGTGAAAGGGCTGCAGCGGCTGGGCGACGATCCGCCGGCCCCCCAGGCGGCGGGGGAAGAACCCGCCCCGGACGGGATGAGCGGCAGCGAGGCGCTGAAGTCCGGGAAGTTCTGGGCTATTCTCCTTGGCTTTCTTTTTGTGGCCGGCGTCTGCCAGACCTGGGTGAACAACGCGCCGGGATTCTACAACGGCAAATTGGGGATTTCCCTCATCATGGTCGGCACCCTGATCGCCGTGACCGCCCTGGTGCTGACCGTGGGCAAGTTATTACTGGGCGCTTTCTGCGATAAATTCGGCGCCCGGCTGGGATTTTTTGTCAGCGTAGCTTGCCTGGTCTTGTGCTATGCCCTGGGCATCATCGGCGAAATCGGCGCCATCGCGGGCCTGGCGATGGTCTGCGCCATCGTCATGGGCTTGGGCCAGGCCAGTCTGAATATTACGATGCCCCTGATCACGGGGCAAATCTGCGGCAGCCGCGCTTACGGCGTATGTATGGGTTACTTGCAAGCCGCCGCGGCTATCGGTTCGGCCTTCATCCCCCTGGGCGCTTCGGCGCTCCTGGACGTGACCGGCAATTACAGCCCGGCCTTTGTTTTCGCGGGCGCGCTGGGCCTTATCGCCATCATCCTGATTTTTGCGGCCTATGCCCGGCAGAGGTAAGGCCAGAGCAACGGGTGGGCAGTGGGCAGTGGGCAGAGGGCAGAGGGCAGAGGGCAGAGGGCAGTGGGCAGTGGGCAGTGGGCAGTGGGGCGGAGGATTAGGTTAGGGACTGTTGATAAATAACTTGTGCAGTTGACGCAGCAATTTTGTGCTCTGGCAAGGCGCCAGGTTCCGCTAATACTGGTTGTATTTGCGGGTTCTGGCAACGCAGCCAGAGTGCAAAAGAGCAAGTCAAATGTATAAGTTATTTGAGAACAGTTCCTTAGCTTACTGTCAGCAAAATTGTAAAAACGGGAACGCGGTATCCCATTGTGGCCACCCGTTCCCGGTTTTTTTGTGTGAGGGTTATGAAATCCTTGCTTTGATTTTATTCTTGATATTTGGAATGTCAGGTGTTATAATGTTTAAGTTGGTTTTGGTGGGTTTCAAAATGAGTAATGAATCTGAAAACGCCACGCCTGAGAAATGAGTAAATGGATCCGCGAGGGCAAAATCAAAGAATAACCGTTATCTAAGGAACCAACATTATGCAAATGCCGGAGATGCTCGACAACGTGAGCAAGACTGTCAAGGACGACTTGGCGGTTACAATAAAAAAGGGCGACAAGCTGTCGGTGGCGGCGGCGTGTTTCTCCATATACGCTTACCAAGTCCTCAAGCAGCAACTTGACGGCATTGCTGAACTGCGCTTTATTTTCACCTCGCCGACCTTTCTTCAAGAGAAAGCACCCAAGGCGAAGCGTGAATTCTATATACCCCGCCTCGACCGCGAGCGTTCCCTCTACGGCACGGAGTTCGAGGTCAAGTTGCGCAATGAACTGACCCAGAAAGCTATCGCCCGCGAATGCGCCGACTGGATTCGCAAGAAGGTGCATTTCCGCTCCAACCTGACGGGCGGCAATATCAGCAGCTTTATGAATGTGGT
>JAISWK010000026.1 GCA_031270805.1 Gracilibacteraceae bacterium | reverse complement strand
ATTGTGCATTGTGCATTGTGCATTGTGCACTGCTTATCTGGGTAGCGTCACCGTAAACCGACTCCCGGCGTCCACTTGGCTGTGAACGTCAATCGTGCCGCCGTGGGCTTCCACGATTGATTTTGCGATGGTCAGGCCCACGCCCGCACCGCCGGTTTTGCGGTTGCGTGATTTGTCCGTACGGTAGAAACGCTCGAATACGAACGGGAGTTCGTCTGCCGCTATGCCTATCCCGTCGTCGCTGACTTCGATCAGGCCCGCGCCGGCGGAAGCGGCGGCGACGACGGATATATGTCCGTTTGCCGGCGTGTATTTTACCGCGTTGGAAACCAGGTTCGTCACTACCTGGTTCATTCTGTCCTTATCGGCAGAGACAAAGCCGGCGCCGGCGCAGACGGATAAAGCGATATTTTTTTTCGCGGCTTCGGCTTCAAAGTTGCGGCAGACGGCGCGGACAAGCTCGGCCAGGTCGATTTCGGTCTTGGTCAATTTCAGGTTGTCGCTGTCAAACTTGGCGAGTTCCTGCAGGTCTTGCACAAGCAAGCCGAGCCGCCGCACTTCCTCGTGACAGCTCCTCAGCCGCTCGGGCGTGGCTTCCCAAATCCCCTCGATCATGGCCTCCAAATGCGAACCTACGGCGGTGAGCGGCGTGCGGAGTTCGTGCGCCGCGTCGGCGGTCAGGCGTTTGCGCAGATTCTCCTGTTCGGCCAGGGATGCGGCCAGCTGATTGACGGCAATCGCTAAATCGTTCAGTTCCCGCGTATCCGGCGCCTCGTCAAAGCGCTCGTTATAATTTCCCCGCGCTATTTGCGCCGCTATAGCCGCCGTTCGGGCCACGGGCTGCGCTATGCGCCGCGCCAGCAGACTGCCGGCCCCTACGGCAAGCGCGGCGGCCAGCAGCGCGATTATCAGCGTCGCGGCGTTCAGCGTTTTTATGAAGCGATAATCATTTTCCGTATAGAAAAAGGGGCCGTAAGACGTTACCGCCACGCTCCCGACCTTTTGCTGCCCGACCATAAGCGCGTAGTCACGCGTTTCAAACCCGCCGCCGTTGATGCCGGCCATCCGGGCGGCGATGTCCGCCATAATCCGGCCGCACTGCGTCATATCGTGGTTTTCCGCGCTCCAAAGCACATTGCCCCGCGCGTCGGCAACGCTGATGATATAACCGTCGTAAAGCGAATACATCCCGAGCGTGTGCAAAAAATCTTCGCTCCAACCGCCGGCCAAGGCGTTATAGCGGCTTTCAATGTCCGCGACGATGCTTTCGCTCTGTTCCCGCTCCTCCCGGGCGATATAGTTTTCAAATGTGCGGTTGATATACACATTGGAAAAACCGCTTATGAGGGCGACGGTGAACAAGAGGACGGCCAGAATCGTCAGGGTAAGCCGGCTGCGCAAGGTTTTAATCGTCGCTCCCCCCAAACCGGTAACCGACTCCGTGAACGGTCATGACATAGACGGGCGACTTCGGGCTGTCCTCAATCTTTTGCCGCAGGTTTTTGATGTGACTGTCGATGGCGCGGTCGTAGCCGTCAAACTTGTCGGGGAGGGCGATGGCTATGAGTTCCTCGCGGGTAAAGACCTTGCCGGGATACTTGATCAGAGCGGAGAGAATCCGCGCTTCGTTTGGCGTCAGACTGACGGCGTTCCCCGCCTTTTGAAAAATGTTTTTTTCAAAATCAACGGTCAAATCACCGCCCTTGAAGGAGTTGCGGACGCTCAGCGGCACGAGGTCGCCGCCGCTGCGGCGCAGGAGGGCTTCGGCCCGAACGTACAGCTCTTTCAGGCTGAAGGGCTTCGTGACATAATCATCCGCCCCCTGGCCAAAACCCTTGATTAAATCATCTTCTTCCGCCTTCGCCGTGAGCATGATGACGGGGGCCCGCGAAGTCCGCCGGATGGCGGCGCATACTTCCTCGCCCGTTATGTCGGGCAGCATGAGATCCAGCACGACCAGGGCGATATTCTGCTCGCCGAATATCGTCAGGGCCTTTCGGCCTGTTTCGGCTTGAAAGACGCGAAAACCCTTGCTCGCGAAAAGCGCGTGCAGCACTTCCAAAATCTTGGGTTCGTCGTCCACCAGCAGCACATTTTTGCTTTTACTCATCCGCGCTCTCCTGTGGGCCCACAAAACTGATTATTTCAAGTCAAAGGGCTTGAGAAATTTCCAGACGTCGCCGTCGTCGGTTGGGACTTGCGCGTAAACCCAGCCGGCGAGCTTTTCGGGATCGACCCCCGCCGCAATCAGCGGTTCGGGATTGAGGACGTAGACGATGTCCTTATCCTGGGCCTCATTCGTCGCGGAGTTCGTGCTGAGATCCTTCGCCCATTCAAACATATTGCCGTCGCCGAGCAGCACGCCGAAGTGGTCGAGGGCGGTGTGGAAGTTTATGCTCTGGCGGTACCGGCTGACAATTTGCTCGTAGGCGGCGAGGGGCGTCGCTTCACCGCTGTAGCGGAGCGCGTCGGAGCCGAGTTTCACCCCGACCATCAGCAGCGGGCCCGCCATAGCGCCCGTAGCCTCGCCCTCATAAAAGATGTAGTCGGCGGGCAATTTTTCCGGCGCCAGCCCGGCGTCCAGGAAGGGCTGGGCGTCCAGTTCCAGCATGACGTCGTGCAATGGGCTCTGGCTGTAATCCTCGCTCCAAATTAAGCGCACCGCGCCATCGGGGGCAGTCAGGGCGAACCCGCCGTTCGTCTCGTCGGCGGCGACTTGGGCGGGAATGGCTTGTAAAACCGCATCGAAGGAAGTCACGGACTGCCGGCCCACGACGTCCAGCGAGGCGCAGCCCGCGAGTAGGGCGGCGATAAGCATTGCGACCAGCGCGGTCGTCTTTTTTCTCATCATCATTCTTACTGATCCTTTCCGGTCGTCGCCTTAAACCGTTTCAGGCGCAAAGCGTTCGTGAGGACGGACACGCTGGACAGGCTCATCGCCGCCGCCGCGATAATCGGATTGAGCAGCGGCCCGCCGAACAAACGCAGCAGGCCCGCCGCCACAGGTATGCCGATTACATTGTACCCGAAGGCCCAAAACAGATTCTGCTTGATATTGCGGATGGTGGCCCGGCTTAGATTCAACGCGGTCGGAACGTCGCGCAAGTCGGAGCGCATCAGCACAATGTCCGCGCTCTCCATCGCCACGTCCGTGCCGCTGCCAATCGCGATCCCTATATCTGCCTGGGCCAGGGCGGGGGCGTCGTTAATCCCGTCTCCGACCATGGCCACCTTGCGCCCCTCGGTTTGCAGTTTTTTCACTTCGTTCGACTTATCCTGGGGCAAAACTTCTGCGAGTACCCGCTCAATCCCGACTTGGGCCGCGATAGCGGCGGCGGTCTTTTTATTGTCGCCCGTAATCATCGCGACCTCGACGCCCATTTGGTGCAGACTTTCAATCGCCGCCCGGCTTGACGGCTTGACGACGTCGGCGACGGCGATAATCCCGCAGTAAACGTCGTCGATCGAAACGAAGAGCGGCGTTTTGCCCTGGGCCGCCAGAGCGTCGCCCTCCGTGATATCGGCGCCGGCGAAGGCCGCTCGCCCGACTTTGACGAGTTTGCCCTCGACGACGGCCTGCACCCCCATCCCCGTTATGGACTGAAACTCCGTCGCGGGGTGGATTTCGGCCGCGGCGTTTACCACCGCCAGCCCAAGCGGGTGTTCGGACAGTTTTTCCACGCTCGCGGCATAATCCAAAATACCGTCCTTGGTTACGTCCGTGACCGCAGGCCGGCCTTCTGTAATCGTGCCTGTTTTGTCGAAAACGATGGTGTTGATTTTATGGGCTGTTTCCAGCGCTTCCCCGCCTTTGATCAGGATGCCGTTCTCCGCGCCTTTGCCCGTGCCGACCATAATCGCCGTGGGCGTGGCCAGCCCGAGGGCGCAGGGGCAGGCGATAACGAGGACGGAGATAAATATCGTGAGAGCGAAGCGCAAATCGCCGCCCGTGCCAATAAACCAGGCGCCGCCCGCCAGCAGGGCGATAAGACACACCACGGGCACAAACACGCCCGAAACCTTATCCGCCAGGGCCGCAATCGGCGCTTTGCTGCCTTGGGCGTCCTCCACGAGTTTGATGATCTGGGCCAAGGCCGTGTCGGCGCCGATTTTTTCCGCTCGGAAGCGCACCGTCCCCGTCGTGTTCAGCGCAGCCGCGTATACGGCGTCGCCCGCCTTTTTATCGACCGGCATACTCTCCCCCGTCAACATACTTTCGTCTATCGCAGTTTGCCCGTCCGTAACCGTTCCGTCGACGGGGATTTTCGCGCCGGGCTTGACGACGATAATGTCGCCGATTTCGACTTCCGCGATGGGGATTTCCTTTTCCTCGCCGTCCTGCCACAGGATAGCCGTTTTCGGCGCCAGGCCCATCAGCTTCTTGATCGCTTCGCTCGTGCGTCCTTTGCTCACCGCTTCCAGGGACTTGCCGAGCAGGATCAGCGTTATAATCACGCCCGCCGTTTCAAAATACAGGCTTTCCACCGCGGCGAAGCTGCCCTGCGCTATTTGAAAGGTGTTGTAAACGCTGTACAGCACGGCGGCGCTCGTGCCGAGGGCAATCAGGCTGTCCATATTTGGACTGCGCTGGAGCAGAGCCTTGAAGCCCACGGTATAGAAGCGGTAACCCACGCCGATTACGGGCAGCACGAGCAATAATTCCACCAGGGCGTAAACGAGCGAATACTGCATGGGGTCAAGCCCGGCCGGGAAGGGCAGACGCACGGCCTTAATCATCGGCACCATGGCGATGTAGAGGAGCGGCAGCGAAAACAGGGCGGAGACAATAAACTTCGTCCACAGCGTTTTTATTTCCCGCTGCTTGCGCGCCCTATCCTCGTCCCCCGCGTCGGTTTTGTTGATTTCCAGGGCTTTGTAGCCCGCTTTTTCGATGGCCGCGCGAATTGCCGCCAAGCGCACTGTTTGCGGCTGATAGGCCACGGTCGCCTTCTCCGTCGCGTAGTTTACCGATACGCTCTCCACGCCCTCCAAGCGGCGGATTGCTTTCTCGACCCGCGCGGCACAAGCGGCGCAGGTCATACCGCCGATCGGGATGGTTACGTTTTGGCTGTCGTTTTTTTCAATGACTTCGTAGCCGATTTTCGTGACCGCCGCTTTGATCACGGGCAGGGCCAGCGCGGCGGTATCGTACTCGACGAACAGTTTTTCGCTCGCGAAATTCACGTTCGCCTGCCCTATCCCCGCCAGTTTGCGGACTGTCCGCTCAATCCTTTGGGCGCAGGCGGCGCAGGTCATTCCGCGGATGCTTAACATTTGGCTTTCCATATATGCACCATCCTTCCCGGCGGTTTAATAGGAGCGTTTCCAGTTGGCGAATATCTGTTTCGCCTCTTGCAGATAACTATAGGGGATGGTAATGTTTTCTTCGCTTACGGTTTTGCTCTCGGCAAAAATCGGCCACGGATTACAGCCCCCCGATTGGATTTCGACCTGGCTCATCTTGAACCTATTGCCGCAGTTCTGGCAGACCAGGGCGTCGCCGTCCTGCTTGTAGTACCCCCGGCCCGAATCGTAGCAGATCTGACAGGTATTGAAGGCCGTGCGGATTGTGCCATCGGGCGCTCTCACCGCGATAACCTCCAGGCTCGTGCCATCGATTTCGGCGGGATAAAAGGCTGCCTGTTCGCTTACTTGGTCGACGGGTATTACTATATCCGTATTCTGGACGGCGGCGCTTGTTTCCGCTCCGCTTGTTTCGGCGGCGGCGTTTGCTCCCGCTCCGGCGCTTGTTTCGGCGGCGGCGTTTGTTTCGGCTCCGGCGTTTGGGCCGATTTTGCCGTTCAGGGCGATCAGGGCAAGTACGATAGCGACGGCGACGGCTATGACTGTGATGGGGAGCAGCGACCGGGGTTCAGATTTCGCTGCCCGGTCCGGCGGTTTCTTATTTTGCCCCATTGCCGACTTCCTCCTGTATATCGACTACTTGCCGCGTTGCCACGCGACTGCGCCTGCTGCGGTCGTCTTTCGGTTTTTCCCGCATTATGATCATCGCGATAATGATCCCGATCACCGGTATGATACAATGCCAATGATTGAGTATAAATCCCATAGCGTCCTCCCTTTGTTGCCTTAATGGCAGCGCGCCCCTCCGGCTTCATACCATTCCGGCGGGTAGATGAGCGTTTTGACCGCCGCCGCTTCCGCTTTAATCGCCTCCGGGTCGATATCGTCGATACTGTCCACAACTTTCACATAGCCGTAGGCCGCACTGTCGCCGTTGGAAAACTCGAAGCTGGCCGCCGGCAGCAGACCGAGCGGGTTTTCCCCCGTGGCAAGCGGAATAGCCGTGTTGTACAGCGGGACAAGCAAGGTCAAATCCGCGTAACGCTCAGATTGAACGTCAATGATCCACTCGGTTTCCACCCCCGCTTCCACCACCGCGATGGCCGGACTGAACCCCTCGTCCGTCAGCGTGATTTTTACCTGCTGATACTCAAACACCGTCCCGCGGTACTCCGTCGTCAGCGAAGCGGCGACGGCGATAGAGTCTGTGGGGATCGCCACGCCTGTGGGTACCGGTTCCGCCCCGTCGGCCGCGGCGGTCGTCAGCAGATCCCCGCCCGGCGTTTCACCCGGGGTCGTTCCGGCGCCACCCGGTTCGATTACGTTTATCGTGCCGCGGATCATGCCCATCCAACAGCTGTAGCGCACTGTTTTCGCCTCTGCCGGCGTGAACTCGATTATGTTTTCCCCCGTGCGGAAAGAGTGTTCAATCCCGTACTCGCGGATCAACATGCGGTTATTGCAGCCGTTGATACTGCCTTGGGGGGCGTCGATCACCCAGCGGACGGGCGTGCCCGCCTGAACCGTTATCACCGGGTATTTGCCGGAAGAGAGGGTGCTGTTTATCAGTTGGACGCCATCGACGATTGTCGGCTGGGCCGCATAAGCGGACTGGGTGTTTGCGTTCCGCAGGGCGAGGGCGGGTAATTCCAAACCGGACAAATTCCACCCCTGCGAGAGCATGGACAGACCAAGGACGACCACAAGCACCGCGCCGGCCGTCATCACCTTCCGGGTGAATTTTTTACTCAATATGGCTGATAGGGCGCCTAACCCGAACATGAGCGGAACCGTGCCAAGGGAAAAGAGGAACATGGATAAGGCCCCCGCCAAAGCGCTCCCGGTTGACAGGGCGTAAATCTGCATCGCCTGCAGCGGGCCGCAGGGCATCAGTCCGTTAAGCAAACCGATAATCAGCGGGCTGTTTGACTTACTTTTTTCTGCGTGGATTTTGCCGGCCAAGACCTTCGGCCCGGTGGGGACAAAGCGGCGGAGAGCGGGGAATATCCCCAGCATATTCACGCCCATAATTATCATAAATAGGCCGGCGACTAATTTTAACCCGCCCTGGAAAACGTCGGAGAAGGCCAGGACCGAACCGAGGGCGCCGACGATGAACCCGACCACCGTGTAAGAGGCGACGCGACCGAGATTGTAGAGGAAGGCCGGACGCAGCGCCGCCAACCTACCCTCGCCGCCGCTCCCGCCGGGTGGAATACACTGGGAGAGGTTAATCCCGCCGCACATGGCCAGACAGTGAACGGACGTTACCAGGCCGATAACGAATAGCATGACATAGCCCGTTTGGGCGTCGGCCAGCCGGCTTGGGGCGAGCAGGTTCAAAAGGCCGAATTGCTGCAAAAGCATAAACAAGGCGGCGATCATGATCAGCAGACCGAAGGTGCGGTTGCTGTCCGCCGCCGCCCGCGGCGCGCCGGCGCTCACTTCATAGCCGAGCCCTGCAATGGCGGCCTTGATTTCGCCGAGCGTTATTGCCTCGCCGTCATAGGTCACGTCCGCCGTCGCCGCGCCGTAACTCACCTCCGCCTCGAGAACGCCGGCCGCGGCGCGGAGCCTCTTTTCAATTTTATTCCGGCAGTTGACGCAGGTCATACCGCCGATGTGGAGCCGCTGTTTTTTTACCGCCATGCCTGATCATCCTTTCCTCTTTCGCCTGTGACAAGTTCAGTATAAGGGGAAGATTTGTAGAAGTTATGGAGAAGAAAAATTTTTTCCCCGGTGCGCCTGCGTACGGAGAAAAACGGATACAAGAAGACAAGGGCCTTATATCCCCCATTGCTAAAATTATATCGCACAGTGTACGAAAGGACAAGGCGCCTTGACATATTTTCAATCTTGGTGTATATTGCAAGTACATTATGCCGTTTCATCGGTTCGGATAAATGTTCGCTTAGTGATTAATTAATTGACAATCAGATTATTGCAGGGCTCAGGACGCATCTCCCACAAGCAGGCCATCGAAAAGGCTAAAAAGGAATTTGAGATTTACCGCGAGCGGGAAATGAA
Source organism: Gracilibacteraceae bacterium (assembly GCA_031270805.1). Taxonomy (GTDB): domain Bacteria; phylum Bacillota; class Desulfitobacteriia; order Desulfitobacteriales; family Syntrophobotulaceae; genus JAIRRL01. Next base: position 5,096 of record JAISWK010000026.1, on the reverse strand, counting down.
ACAGCTTGAAAGCGATTTCGATCGAGCGATAAAAGAATTTGTAAAACTAGAATGAGGATTAAGGAGCAGCAAAAACTATGGACTGTAAAGCAATCGCCGCCGTTCTAAAACGGGAATTGGGCCTGCGCTGGGATCCCGTGGCCCTGAAAATGCTGCGTCCGGGCGAGGCCAAGCCCGCGTCTTGCGTCCAGCCCGCCACGCGCCTCCGCCACTGTCAATCCGTCATTGCCGCCAGGCGCGGTAATGCGCTCTATATGCCGCCCCGCAGCCACGCCTGCCCGGACGGCGCCGGTATCCTCGGCCTGGTCGAGATGTCGGCCAAACTGCGTTCCGGTGAGCTCTACCTCTTGTTCCGCAAGATGCCCGACCTCGCAACGGCGCAGCAAATGATTGCCGAGCGGCCGGAGTTCCCCTCAGGCGCCTATGCCGCCACCGCGCTGGCCCCGCTCAAAGACGCGGATTTCGAGCCGGACGTCGTCATTTTCACCCTCTGGCCGGAGCAGGCGATGTGGCTCTGCTGCGCCCAAACCTACGCCACCGGCCGGCGCCAGGAGTTCCGCCTCTCCGGCTTCAATTCCGCTTGCAGCGATTTGGTGGTCACGCCGATGCAGAGCGACGCCATGAACATCTCCCTGGGTTGCTACGGCTCGCGGGCGGCCAGCGAGATTGACGACTTCGAGCTTTATTTGAGCCTGCCCGCCTCCTTGCTGGAAAAAATCACGCCGGCCCTGCAAAAACTGGGCAAAAAGAGTATCCCCGAATCAAGGCGCAAAATTTACCTGCCGCCGGTACTCGACCGCGTGGGCGCCGATTTGGCGGAAAACGAAAAAACCGAAATCAAAGTCAACGAGGAAATTTGCATCGGCTGCGGGCTCTGCGCCGCTTTCTGCCCCACCTCCGTATTGGAGCTGGTGGAAAAAAACGGCCGTTTTTTCAGCGCCGCCACCGCCCCGGAGCGCTGCAGCCACTGCTACACCTGCGTCGGCCAATGTCCGGCCCGGGCTTTGCAGATTGTCTGAGGGCGCTGCGACCCCCGCCCCTTCGGGGCAGGGATTCCCCTCCTTTGGAGGGGTGCCGCGAAGCGGCGGGGTGGTTATCAGGATCCACACACCTAAAGGCGGGGGCTTTACGGCAATTATGTAGGAGCAGCCCGCGAAGAGCTGCTCTCAGTCACTGCTAACCTATATGGGTTGGCCAGATTTTGTACCGGTCTACCCGCCGCCGCCGGTCATAAAAAGTTGTAGCTGCGCCTGATTTCCTGTTTTCATCCAATTTGTCCAGATCCACTATGCCAGTCGCCGTCATCTCCCAGTTGATCTTGGTCTCAGCGATTATACCAGCCGGATTCTCCCAGGCCATGTCACAAGGGCCGAGGATAGAGCTGCGGGCGTAGCCGCTTGGCATAGGCGCCAGCCCGGGCTGAGCTCCAAAACCGACGTGGACAAAATAAACCTGGTTGGAAATACAGTTTGCCTGCGCACAATGCCGGACGCGCCAGAATCCCTGCTCGGTGAACGTAGCAGACGGGCAGAGAATAATCTCAGCGCCTTGTTCTGCCAGCGTCGCCTGACACTCTGGAATCTCAGACTCATAGCAAATATTGAAGCCAACTTTAGCGAAAGGCAGTTGGAAAACCTTCATTTCATCGCCTTCCTCTGTGAACCAGTCCCGTTCAGCCGGGAAAATGTGCGTTTTGGCGTGCTTGTAGATCGTACCGTCAGGGCAGAACAGATGCCCAACGTTCAGCAGTTTGCCGTCCACCTTCATCAGATGGCTGCCGCCGCAGATAAACTGTCCGCGTTTGGCCGCTTCCTCAGAAAAAAGTCTGACATAATCGTCGGTGTACTTGTCAATAATGCCGAGTTCGCTGATCGGAGTCTGCCGCCAGTTTTTAAATGTCATGAACAGCTCTACGGTGAAGAGTTCGGGGAAAACGGCCAGATCCGAACCCTGGACCTGGTTCAGCAGCGCCCTGACCCTGCCGGCCAACTCTTCAAAATCAGCAATCGGACGCAGTACATATTGACAAACCGATATTTTTACAGTGTTTGCCATGCGTGTCCTCCTATCTTTTACTTCCAGCCATAATCCTTGGGCATCGCTTCCACACCGCGAACATCAGGCAGCGCCAGCAGGCGTTCGTCCTCCGCGTCGTTGACATAGCACTTGCAGATATCCTCACAGCTCGCAAACCACACGCCGTCATGGGACAACATGAACTGGATCAGGCGCTCCAGAAACATCATCAGGTGTCCCTGGCCGATGACCTGCGGATGCATGGCCGTGCCATAAAAGCCATTGCTGACGTGGTTGTAGCAATACAGGAACTCGTCGCTCCAGCGGCGGTATATCACATCGGTGTCCTGCAAGCCTGTCTGCTGGCCGGTATAGGCCATCGGCGGAAAATCGTCCAGAAACCAGCTGACCGGAGCTTCCAAAACCTTGCTGCCGGGACCGGCAATATTCGGCTTTTCCCACCTGATCTGCCAGCGCTGAGGCCGGTAGATTTCAAAGTCTCTGGCCATCAGACTGCTGTCATATATAAAGCCTTGTTCTTCCAGCAAGTCCAGTGTGTTTTCGCTGTAATCCCAATATGGGGAGCGATAGCCGGTTGGCCTGATGCCAAGAATGTTTTTATAGGCCTTGAAAGACAGATCCTGCAGCCGCTTTTCGGTTTCACGGTTGATCAGCGTCGGGTTTTCATGATAATACCCGTGATGTGCGATCTCATGGCCTTCAGACAAAGCCCTTTTGATGATATCCGGAAAGGTTTCCAGCGTATGAGCTGGAGTAAAAAACGTTGATTTGACGCCATATTTCTTGAAAAGATCAAGAATTCGCGGCATACCGACAACAGCGCCAAATTCACCCCGAGACATGAAAGACGGGCTTGGCCGGTTGTAACCGCCCAGCCACAGCGATTGCGCGTCGACGTCGATTCCCAGGTTCACAGCGATCTTTTTGCCCTGAGGCAGATTCAGTTTACCCATTTGAAAGCTCCTTTCCATAATTAAGAAATGTGTACTGACATGTGCGCTACCTGAACCACTACCCTCCTTCTTGAATTTTTCAAATTTTTCAATTCGTATACACAGTTTAGCATGCCGACACTTGACAGAGAAGTCGAAAAGAGTTATCCTTATGTAAAGTATAACCTTACTGTAAGGCTATACTTTACATGCATGTAAGAGAATATGACAATGGAGAAAAACCATGCACAGCAAGCATCTGGAGTCCTTTGTCGCAGTCGTTGAAGCCGGCAGTTTTTCGGCCGCCGCAGAACCGCTGTATGTGTCGCGTACAGCTTTGATACAGCAGATAAATCTGTTGGAGCAGCACGTCGGGTTTCAACTGTTGACGCGCAGCAATAAAGGCATCCGGTTGACAGCGGCCGGACAGGAGTTTTACGAAGGAGCCAAGTTGATTATTGAGACCTCGCACAGTGTCATGCGACGCTGTCTGGCTTTGGATGAAGCCAGTCGCGACACCGTGCGCATCGGCTCTCTGCCCAATTTTACCCCGATACTTTTGGCTGAAATCTGCCGCCAGTACAACTTGCGCTATCCTCAGATCCGGCTGCAATTCGTCGAATACCCTCTGGACAGCTATTTCAAGAATTTTGTGGATGGAAAATTCGACCTCACAACCGAGTATATGTCAGGCTATTTTTTCGACAATAAGGACTTCCAGTTTGCCAAATTGACCGAGGATAAGCACTGCTGCGGCATGTCCCGCTCACATCATCTGGCAAAAAAGAATAAAATCAAACTATCTGATCTGCGGGGCGAAAAACTGATCCTCTACGCGAAAGGCATCACCCGGGCTGACGATATGCTGCGGGAATACATCAGCAAACACGAACCAGAGGCGCGGATCATAGATATCAGCCATTACAACAGTTCGCTGCCGCTTATCTGCGAACTTGAAGGCTGTATTCTTATCTACTATTCAATGTACTGGAAAAGTTTCCCTACACTGGTCACCAAAGCAGTTGACTGGGACTTTCCGATTGACATCGGACTTGGTTATAAAACCAACCCCCGGCCGGCCGTCAAAAAATTCATTGAACTGGCAAAGGAAATATATTCTTTGTGATTGGTTTCGTATCGCGAGTGGGACACTTGGGGACGGTACAATTTTGTCACATTGCTTTCTGCCTTATGATATTATATTATTGAACAGAGTGCGGCGGCAGAGGTTTCGATCCGATCGGAGGAAGGAAATGGGCAGACGGGCACGCGAATTCGGCAAAACCGGGATATATCACATTCTTTTCAGGGGCGTTAACCATTGTCATCTTTTCGAGGAAGACGCCGATTTCGAGAAATTCCTGTCGGCGGTGAAGGCGGTAAAAGCGGCGATGTTATTCGATTTGTACGCCTATGCCTTGATGAGCAACCATGTCCATTTGCTCATACGGGAGAAGTCGACGGGCGACATTGCGGTTGTCATGAGAAAAGTTCTTACTCAATATGCGGGTTGGTTCAACCGGAAGTATGGACGAAGCGGGGCGTTGATTGCGAACCGGTACAAAAGCGAATGTGTTGAGGATGAATCGTATTTGCTCACTCTCGCAAGGTACATCCATCAAAACCCCGTAAAGGCCGGAGCCGCCGGAAGCCCCGAGGCGTATCGGTGGAGCAGTTACGCCGGATATTTGGGCGGCGGCGATAATTTGACGGACACCGATTTTGTATTGAGCGGCATATCGAAGGATCGCGAATCGGCAATCGCGGACTTCGCCGTGTTTCACGGTAAGCTGGATGAACTGGAGTATGCGCCGGCCGAGGGGAAGAAAAAAAGCGAAGCCATGCTTCATCGAGAGGCGTTGGGGATTTTGGGGTTTGAACCGAACAAAGCCGCGGGTGTGCAAAAGGCGGAGCGCACTGCTGCGATTGCGTTGTTGCGCGCCAATGGATTTTCGATAAGACAGGTGGAACGACTCACGGGTGTGCCCCGCAGTATCGTTGGCAGATGCTAAGGAACTGTTCTCAAATAACTTATACATTTGACTTGCCCTTTTGCACTCTGGCTGCGTTGCCAGAACCCGCAAATACAGCCAGTATTAGCGGAACCTGGCGCCTTGCCAGAGCACA
>JAISWK010000163.1 GCA_031270805.1 Gracilibacteraceae bacterium | reverse complement strand
GCTTCTTTGAATTCCTCGACGCGCTCGGAGAAAGGCCGCTGCGCGAATCCATCACGCTCCAGAACCTTCGCGACGGCCTCCTTCCCCATGACCGCCTGATCATGCTGTTGAAGGAATACCTGTACGTCGGCGGCATGCCGGAATGTGTTCAGGCATTCTCGGAATCGCCGGATTACGCCCGTGTGCGCAAAATACAGCAATCCATATTGCGCGCCTGCGACGCGGATTTTTCAAAGCACAATACGGCGCGCTTCTCAGCGAGGCTGCGCCTGCTCTGGAACGGCATACCTGCCCAACTGGCCAAAGAAAACAAGAGATTTGTATTCAACGCCGTGAAAAGCGGGGCGCGCGCACGGGATTTCGAAACGGCGATTCAATGGCTGCTCGACTGCTCCATGCTGCACAAGGTTCCCAAGGTTTCAAAACCCGCCGCCCCCCTGAAACACTATGAGGATTTTTCCGCCTACAAGCTCTTCATGCACGATGTCGGCCTCTTGGGCGCGATGGAAGGCGCGGCGGCGCGTTCTGTGCTGGGGGAAAAAACGCTCTTTGAAGAGTTTCGGGGCGCGCTCACGGAGCAGCTCGTGTTTCAGGAACTGCTCCTGCAGGGAAAGCGCCCGTATTATTGGGCGAACCAAAACAGCACGTCGGAAATAGATTTCCTGATTGAAGACGCGGAACTCGGCGTCGTGCCCATTGAGGCGAAGGCCGGGATCAATCTCAAAGCCAAAAGCCTGAAATTTTTCATGGAAAAATATGAATCCCGCCGGGCCTACCGGTCGTCGGCCGCGAATTTTAAGGAAAGCGGGCCGCTGATCGATTTGCCGCTGTACGCGCTGAACCTAGTCGGCGCGATTTGAGCGGCCTGTTCCGCTTTATATTATTTATATTTATATACAAACTTGCCTTCGCCCGGTATTTCGTGTACAATAGCAACCGAAACACAATAAAGTTATGGAAACAAAGGAGCCAAGCAGCAATGCCAATCAGAATTGCCGATGATCTGCCGGCGCGCGGCATTTTGGAAAGAGAAAATATATTTGTCATGGGAGAAGATCGGGCGTTGCGGCAGGATATTCGCCCGCTCCGCATTGCCCTCCTGAACCTGATGCCTACGAAGATCGTGACGGAAACCCAGTATTTACGCCTTTTAAGCAACTCGCCCCTGCAGATTGACGTAACGCTGCTGCACACGCGCACGCATACGTCCGCCCATGTCGCCGGCGAGCATCTGACTCAGTTTTACAGCACATTTGCCGATGTGCGGGCCGAGCGTTTTGACGGGCTGATCATTACGGGGGCGCCGGTGGAAATGATGGAGTTTGAGGAGGTCGACTATTGGGAGGAACTGGCGGAGATACTGCTCTGGTCCCGGCGGAACGTGTTTTCCACGATGTTTGTCTGTTGGGGAGCGCAGGCCGCGCTCTACTATTTTTATGGTATAAAAAAGCATGTTCTCCCGGAAAAAATGTTCGGGGTTTTTGCCCATCGCATATTACACAAAGCCAACAACCGTTTTTTGCGCGGTTTTGACGACCTGTTTCACGTGCCTCATTCCCGCCATACGGGGATTCGTTTCGAGGAAGTGGCGGCGTGTCCGGAACTGGAGATTCTCGCCTGTTCGGAGGACGCGGGGGTTTGTCTGATCACGGGCCGTGACGGCCGCCAGCTTTTCATCACCGGCCACCCGGAGTACGACCCGCTGACGCTGAAAACGGAGTACGATCGGGATGTGGCCCGCGGGCTCCCGATTGCCCCGCCGAAAAATTATTTTCCCGCCGACGATCCGACGCGGCCGCCGCTCGTGACCTGGCGCAGCCACGCGCATTTGCTCATGACCAATTGGCTGAACTACTACGTTTATCAGGATACGCCCTTTGATCTGTCTGACCTGGCGCCGTTTTGAACCTATTGCCCGGCCTTTACAGCACCGCCCGCCCTGTAATATAATAATGGTGGGGCTATTTCAATAAAAAAGGGGGCGACGCGCACGCGCGTCGATACTAACAATGCTGTATGAAAGCACGCGCGGTTCAGCCGCGCCGCCCGTTGTCGGCGCCGCCACCGTTATTACGGCCGGCCTCGCGCCGGACGGGGGTCTGTATGTGCCGCGCACCCTGCCGCTTCTGCCCTGGCGCGACTGGCTGGAGGCGGATTACGACGCTGTGGCCGCCTATATTCTGGCTCTGATGCTGGACGATTTGCCGGCGGCCGATCGGGCCGCCGCAGTGGCTGTGTACGGCGACGGCCGGTTTGGCGCCGGGTATCCGGTTCTGCTGCTCCAGGCAGGAGATCTGGGGATACTGGAGCTTTGGCGCGGGCCGACGGCGGCATTCAAGGATATGGCCCTCCAGGTTCTGCCCCATCTGCTGCCGGCGGCCGCCCGGCGCGCCGCCGCCGGACAAAAAATCCTCATCCTGACCGCCACGTCGGGCGACACGGGCAAGGCGGCGCTGGAAGGCTTCCGCGACGTGCCGGGCACGCAGGTCTGCGTCTTTTACCCCGACGGCGGCGTGAGCGCGGTGCAGGAAAGACAGATGCTGACGACGGGCGGCGGCAACACCTTTGTCGTCGGCGTGCGCGGTAATTTTGACCTTTGTCAGAGCGCGGTCAAAACAGCCTTTACCTCAGAACCGCTGCGGGCGGCTCTGGCGGAACGCGGTATCCTGCTTTCTTCCGCCAATTCCATTAATTGGGGCCGCCTGCTCCCCCAGATCGTCTACTACGTCTGGGCTTACCTGGAAGCCGTGCGGCAAAAATGCGTGCGGCCCGGTCAGCCGGTCAATTTTGCCGTACCGACGGGCAATTTCGGCAATATCCTCGCGGGCTGGTACGCGCGGAGCATGGGGCTGCCGCTGGGCCGGCTCATATGCGCCTCCAACCGCAACCATATTCTGACGGATTTTTTCCACACGGGCCTCTACGACACCAACCGGGAGTTTTACCGCACGGAGTCCCCCTCGATGGATATCCTTGTCTCCAGCAATTTCGAGCGTCTGCTCTATGAGGCCGGCGGGCGGGACGGGGGTAAAATCCGGCGCTGGTATGCCGCTTTGCGGGAATACGGCCGTTTTCGCGTGGAAAAAGAGGTGCTGGCCGCCTGCCAGAGCGTGTTCAGCAGCGGTTGGGCGGACGAGTCCGACTGCCGCGCCGTCATCCGCCGCGTCTGGCAGGAAAGGGCTTACCTGCCGGATCCGCATACGGCGGTGGCCTGGCATGTGGCGGAGCAATACCGGGCGGAGAGCGGAGACGATACCTACACGATTGTCGTCTCCACGGCCAGTCCGTTCAAATTTGCCCCGGCCGTGCTGAGCGCCATAACGGCGGCGCCGGCCCCGGAACCGTTCGCGGCCCTGGCGGCCCTGGAGCGGGAGACGGACTGGCCGGTGCCCGCGGGTCTGCGCGGACTGGAAAACAAGGCGGCGCGCCGGGAAGCGCTGCTGGAGCCGGGCGAGATCTCCGCCTGGGTGGAGGAGCGCTTCGCACGGCCCTGAGCCGACAATGTACAATGCACAATGCACAATGCACAATGCACAATTGGGAGCAGGGCCGGGGGTTGCCGTCCTTATAACGCCGATCTAAAACCGCATGCTCAAGAACTCCGAAAAATGAGATAAAACAAGAAAAGAAACCACCCCGCCCCTTCGGGGCACCCCTCCAAAGGAGGGGAATTGGTCACGGAGGCGTTCCCTGCCCCTTCGCGGTGCCCCCTTCAAAGGAAGGGAATTGCTCCCCGGAGGCATTCCTCCGCCCCTTCGCGGCGCCCCCTCCTAAGAAGGGGGCGGGAAAATGTAGGCGCAAGCGCCCCCTTCTCAGAAGGGGGTGGCGGCGAAGCCGCCGGGGTGGTTCCCCTCCTTTGGAGGGGTGCCGGCGAAGCCGGCGGGGTGGTTCCCTTCAATCCCAAACTCAAAGAGAGATCTGACAATACACTGATTTCGCGCCGGCACAGCAAAAACTCCCCGATAAACGGGGAGTTTTTGCTTTTTTGCAAACACCTTTGTCGCAAAGGTGACTTCTATATGTGGTAGCAGGGGGGGGAATCGAACCCTCGAATGAGCGGGTATGAACCGCTTGCCTTAACCTCTTGGCTACCCTGCCCTGGCTCCCCGAGCAGGACTCGAACCTGCAACCTACCGGTTAACAGCCGGTTGCTCTACCATTGAGCTATCGAGGAATAAACCTCAAACAGTTTATCACGATTTGCCCGGTTAAGCAATAGCAAAATCAATAAAAATTTTTCCTTTGTGACCCCCTTTGTGACCACGCGTAACCGTTTTGTGGTATAATCAATTATACGCAGAAAAAATTGGCGCTGGCGCAAGCGCCGCACAATCTCTTTTTTTGAGCGGCGCCCATGTAACATTTTTAATAAAATGTTACATGGATTTTTTTTGTGATTCCTCCGGCCTTTCATCCCCCTCCCTATTGTTTTTCCAAGGCCGTCGCTATTTCCCGCCGCGCGGCCGGCGTCTTCTCTCCCGCCAGCCCGTGTTCCAGCGCCCGGCGGGCCGCCGAGCCCCCGATTTGCCCCAGGGCCCAGGCGGCGTATTCCCGTACCAGCGGCTCCGGGTCGCTCAACGCTCCGCGCAGCGCCGGCACGGAATCCGGGTGGCCCTCGTTGCCCAGGGCAATGGCCGCGTTGCGCTGAAAATATTTTTTCTCTTTGATGTAGTTGTACATGAGCGGCGCTACCCAACGCCGGTAAAAATCTTCCTCGCCGAGCAGCATTTTTGTCAGGCTGAACTCCCCGGCCGCCGCCACCAGGAACGGATCCTCCGGCAATTGCCGGCGCAGACAGAATTGATTCCGCGGGCAGGCTTCCTGGCATAAATCACAGCCGTGGACGCGTGTGCCGATTTTGGCCCGCAAATCCTCCGGCACGTGGGCGGAGGCGAGCGGGCGCCCCTCCTGCGTCCACCAATTGTTAAAAGAGACGCATCTGCGCGGGTCGAGGCGCAGCGGGGAAAGCGCCCCCGTCGGACAGGCTTCAACACAGGCGCGGCAGTTTTCCGGACAGCGACATTCCATGGTCGGCTCGTCGTATTCCAGTTCCTTGTCCAGCAAAAACCAGCTGAGAACGACAAAGGAACCCGAACCTTTCACATAAGCGAAATTGTTGCGTCCGCCGGTGGCGACTCCCGCTCGCCGCGCCGCCCAACGTCCGGGCAGAAACCCGCCCAAGCTGGTTCGGCAGCCGCATTGCTCCAGAAAATCACGCATCAGCTGGTTCCGGGCGCCATTAAGGCGATGCGCCGGCGCGCCATAGCAACGGGCCAGGTATATCCGGCCGATCAGAGCGGTAAGTTCCGGCGGAAAGGCTTTTTGGGCATAGTCCCAAGCCAGGACAATGATGGATTCGGCGCCGGGCATGGTTTGGCGCGGGAAACTTCCGGCCGCCGGATCGCGCGGATCAGCCAGATAAAAATCATAGTCCCCTCTTTGGGCCAGAAGGGCCAAGTAATCGGAAAAATCTTCCGCCGCCGTGATCCCGACCCCCTGGAAGCCCAGATCAAGGGCAAAATCCTTGATATCCGCGGTCAGGCTCATGCCTAAGCACCCCTTTTACAATGTACAATTTACAATGCACAATGTACAATTTAGCGGATAAAGTTGGTTCGCACCCGGGTCTCCACTTCCGGCAGCGGGACGGACGCCCGGGCGGCGGCCAGGGATTTGACCAGCCAGGCCATATTGCGCCCCAACCGCCGCATAACCTGCAGTCCTTCCGCGTCTTGGCGCACTTCCTCCGGCGTGTTGCCGTGGACGGAATTCCAATATTGGGAGGGCACAATCGGCATATTGCTGATGGCAAAATACTTGTTCAGACGGTCGAAAGCCGAACCCGCCCCGCCTCGGCGGCAGCTGACGACGCCGCAGGCCGGTTTGTAAGCCAAAAGCTCGCTGCCGGAGTAAAACATCCGATCCAGCAGCGTGCCCAAGGCCGCGTTAATGCCGGCGAAATAAACCGGCGTCCCCACGACCAGGCCGTCCGCCTGAGCGGCCAGCGCCAGACATTCGTTGACCGGATCGTCGTCGTAAAAGCAGCGTTTCTCCAGGCGGCGGCAGCGGCCGCAGGCCTGACATCCGCGCAAGGGCGCGTTCCCGATATGAAAAATCTCCGTCTCCAGGCCCTGGGCGGTCAATTCGCCCGCCACTTCGCTCAACGCCGTAAAAGTACACCCTTTTTTTCTCGGACTACCGTTGATCAGCAACACTTTCATCGCTATTACTCCTTTGTTCCTGCCGAGCGGTCAGTTGCGTTCCGCCAGCAGTTCGGCCGTGTGTTTTACCGGTATCCCGATATCCCGGGCGTCCAAGCCGCCGCGGATCTGCATCATGCAGCCGGGGCAGTCGACGAGTACCGCCTCGGCGCCCGTGGCCAGGATATTATTTATCTTCATCTCCAGGATCGGCCCGGACACTTCCGGGTACTTGATGGAGTAAGAACCGGCAAAACCGCAGCACTGGTCGCAGTCTTTCATCTCGACCAATTCCACGCCGGTCTGGCCGCTGATGATTTCCCGCTGCTCCTCAAATACGCGCATGGTGCGTTTCATATGGCAGGAGTCGTGGTAGGTCACGCGCAGCGGCGCGCCGTTACCTGAGCCGGGCACACCGCCCAGCATATGCAGCAGCTTGGAGAAGTCGAAAGTCTTGGCCGCGAGGGTTTCCGCCCGGGCGACCAGATCCTTGTCTTTGTCTTTGTCCCCGGTGCCGAGCAGTTCCGGGTATTCGCGCAAGGCGTGGGTGCAGGTCGGGCAGGCCGAAACAATATAATCGTATTTTTCCGCTTCCAGCCCGCGGATATTGAGTTCCGCGGCTTTGCGCGCGTTCTGCCGATCGCCCATATAATTGGCGGGCGCGCCGCAGCAGGATTGGGTTTCCGGCAGCGCGACCCGGTAGCCGGCTTGATTCAGGGTTTTGACCACGGATTCCGCGATGCCCGGATAGACAAAATCAAGCAGACAGCCGGTGTAAAGAGCGGCGACTCCTTTCGGGGCGGACACGTTCTGGGCGATCTGAGGAAAAATATCCCGGAAAGGTCTGGGGGCTATCGTCGGCAGGCTGCGCCCCTCGGTCATGCCGGACAAAAAGAGGGGCAGGTGGCGTATCGTCGGTTTTCCCCGGCTGACGGGCAATTGACCGACGGAGGCGACGCGGAGCATGGAATGGAAAAGGCGCCGGTTGGAAACAACGTCGAGAATGAATTTATGCACAAAAGGCATTCCCTCGTCGCCGTAATTGTTGCGCAGTTTCAAAATCATGCCGTGAATGTCGAGTTTGCCGGCGCAGACTTCACTGCAGCGGCCGCATTGCAGACAGAGATTTTGAATATCGCGACCCCGTTCCTTCGAGGTGAGAAAAGCCGTGAGCAGCGTGCCGATCCCGCCCGTATAGGCGTGTCCGCCAAAAACATGCCCGCCCAGGAATTGGAAGGCCGGACATACGTTCAGGCAGGCCGCGCAGCGCACACATTGGAACATCTCCCGGAAATCCTCGTTTTTACTCAGCGCCCGCCGCCCGTTGTCAAGGATGATCACATGAAATTCCTTCGGGCCTTTTTCCTCGTCCGTCAGGTAGGCTTCCGTCGGACCGGAAAACATGGAAACATAGGTCGTGATATTCTGGCCCGTGCCGTTGCGGGGCAGGGTTTTCAAAATAGGAGAAATCTCGCGGAAGTTCTTGATAAATTTTTCCAGGCCAACGATATAAATATGCACGCGGGGCAAGGTGGAGGTCAGGCGGGCGTTGCCTTCGTTGCTGATCATGACGAGCGTGCCTGTTTCCGCCACGGCGATATTGGCGCCGGATATGCCCATGTCCGCTTCCAGGAATTTGGCCCGCATGACGGAACGGGCCGTCTTCACCAGTTCGGCGATGACGGGGGCGTTTTTGCTGTTCGTATAATCCGTGAACAAGTCCGCCACCTGCTCCTTGGTCAGGTGAATGGCCGGCAGCACCATATGGGAAGGATGCTCGTCATTCAGGGCGATGATAAACTCGCCCAGATCCGTTTCCTGCACCTCCATGCCGGCTTCGCGCAGGGCTTCGTTCATGAATATTTCCTCGGAAGCCATCGACTTGGACTTGATCACCTTTTTGACATTATTGGCGGCGGCCACTTTTTTTACGTATTCATTCGCCGCGTTGCCGTCCGGGGCGCGGAAAACCTTGACCCCGCGCAAAACCATTTTGCGCTCGAATTCATCGACCACCTCGTCCAAGTGGTCGCGGGAGTAAGATTTGTATTCCTTGACCTGTTCCCGCAGGGCCTCAAAATCGTAACCGGTATAAGCCTTGTCCCGCGCGACCGGATATTCGCGGGCAAATTTGCCCAGCGCGCCACGCAGCGTGTTGTTGTCAAGCGCGCGGTCGATTTCCCGGCGCAGTTCCGCGTTGGCCATGCTCAGCGCCCCCCTTCGTCCACAACAATGATCACGAGTTCTTTCGGCCCATGCACCCCGACGGTCAAGACGCGCTCGATGTCGGAACTGCGGCTGGGGCCGGTGATGAAGCCGACGTAGTTGGGCAGGGCGCCGCCCGAGGCGATCGCCGCCAAAGCGTCGTCCAGTTCCGGCAAGATCGCGGAATGTTTCAGCAAGGCGATATGCGTGTCCACCAGCGTTGAACACAGGCGGTTATCCACCTCCGGGGCATACTGGGCCATGGTACCCAATTCCGCGATTCCCCATTGGGTTTCCGTGATCCCCACCGTCGCCTGCGGTATCTTTCGCCGCAGATCGTCGATGAAGACTTCGTAGCCGCTTTGCGCCAGCGCGTCCGGGAGCCCGGCCTCCGTGATCAGGGGCGAAGGAAAGACGGCCACTTTAGCCGCTTGCCTTTTTTCCAGGGCAGCCGTGATCAGCGCGAGCATTTCCTTGGTATCCGCAGCCCGGTAACATTCGGCGTTGACTGCGGCGACCCGGGCGGCAAACTGCTCGTACAATCCATTTTTTTCCATCGGGACACCTCCGTTCTTGGTCTGCTGGTCAGACCAGTATAATTCCATACTAGCATATGCCGGGGGGAAAATCAATAGGGAATAGGGATTAGGGATTAGGGGCGGCAGCCGCAGTAACTCTACGATACCCTGCAGCCGCAGTAACTCTGGCGGTAAAAACCCCATTCCCGGGCGATAGCCATCGTTTTTTCGAAGCCGCCCTGTTTTTTGAAATTCTCCGGCAAAAAAGCAAGGCCCGGACTTTCCCCCGCCAGTTCCGCTCCCAGCCCGAGAATCAGAACGCTGTTTTTATGCGGGCTCACCGTGAGCGTCGTTGTGAAAAAACCGACGCCCCGTTCCCGGGCGAAAGCGGCCGCCCGAGCCAGGCGATAACGGATACAGACCGCGCAGCGCCGCCCGCCTTCCGGTTCATCCGCCCATTCCCCCACCGCCTGCTCCCAGCCGTCCCCGGCGGCGGCATCCTCCACAAAAACACAGCCGAGCGCCAGCGCGTAACGCCAGCATTCATCCCGCCGGCGCTCGTATTCCGCCCGCGGAGCGATATTCGGGTTGGAAAAAAAGACGAGCGGCTCATACTCGTCCCGCAGCCGGGCGAGGGGATAACCGGCGCAGACCGCGCAGCAGGCGTGTAAAACAAGGGCGGGGCGCTCCGGCGCCCTCACTGCTCCGCGCCGGCTGCCCGGAGCGAATTGTGAATATAAAGCATGTCCCGGCGCATCGTGTCGCGCTCGCTCCCCGTTCCGTGGTAGCCGGCCAGCCAGACGTACTCCGTCTCGCTCCAGTCGATATAAGTGTTGATTACCTGGTCCTCCCCGTAGGAGAAGGTGTAGCGAACGGCTCTTTTGCCGCCGACGTCTAAATTTTCGGAGCGGAGATCTTCTTCGCTGAATTCTATAGCCGCCAAGGCTATATCGTTCAGACTGTCGCCGTTTTTCGCCAGTAGCGACAGGCTGACTTTAGCGGAATTAGGATCCAGGACTCCCTTGCCCCCGTCCTCATACACGTCCGGATCTTTCTTCCAGAAAGTCAGCACCTCATAACCCGTCGTTTCTACGCCTTCCTCTAAATCCCAATAATTAGGATAACTGATCGAATAAAGATCCGTGGTGAAAGTCAGGATTTTGATGCCCGTCATCGCTTCATCCGGCGGCGGCTTCTCCGGCTCGACCGCGTCCGGGGGCTGGCCGCCGGCGCCCGGCGGCGGATTGCCCGTTTGTTCCGTTTCGGCCGGCGGCGCTCCGTTTTCCGCCGGCGTTCCGCCGGCGCCGCAGGCCGATAAAAGCACCCCGGCGCAAATCAGCAGCAAAATTCCGCCCCCATAAATTAATTTTCTCATCAACTAAGGTCATTACGCGCCGGATCGCCTGTGATCGCGGCACGGAACGCGCACCTCCCTTCGCGGCGGCCGGAGAAAAAATTTTTTCTCCGGGTCATTTTCTCAGCTTATTTTAAGCTAAGTGTGTTATAATCGTCACAATCATTAAAACCATCCCTTATTTATTAGGGACTTGCTCGTGCCAACACGAGCTTTTTTTTTGCTTTTTTTTTGCTTCTCCCGGCGAAAAAATTTTTTTAAAAAAATTCGTTTTACTAAGCTTATTCTCAACTCCGGCCGTTATAATGAGAATAGCTCTTATACCTTCCTTACAATAATATATTTAGCGGGGCCACCCGCGCCTGAGGCGACTCAGGTTTTTTTTTGCCCCAGAGCAGCCGTCAAATGCCGTCAAATGAAGGCCCCGCCGTCCACGACGATGTTTTGCCCGGTAATAAAACCGCCGTGGACAATCAGACCGTATACGGCTTCCGCTATATCTTCCGGCCCGGCCACCCGCCCCAGCGGCGTACCGCCGGCCAAATGGGCGATATGATCCTCGTGTCCCTCCACCCAGCGCGTAGTGACAATGCCGGGCGCTACGGCCACGACGCGGACTTCCGGCGCCAGCACGCGGGCCAGAGACTTCGTGATGCTGATCTCCGCGGCTTTGGAGGCGGAATAGGCGAGAGAACTGCCCAATCCGGTCATACCGGCGATGGAGGTAATATTGACGATGACGCCCCGCCGCCGCCGGAGAGCCGCCGCCGCCGCCCGGCAGCAAAAAAATGTCCCCTTGACGTTCACCGCGAATATACTGTCCCAGTACTCCTCTTTCATCCCTTCCAGATCCGCGTGCGGGACAAAATAAGTACGCCCGGCATTGTTGACCAGTATATCCAACCCGCCGGCGTCCGCCTCGGCCTGCGCCATCATCGCCCGCACCGCCGCATCGTCCGCCACATCAGCCTGGTAGAGGCGGCAGGCGACGCCGAGGCTCTCCACCTCCAGCCGTGTTTCCTCCGCTTCCCGGGCGGAATGGGCGTAGTTGAGCGCGATGGCAGCGCCGGCCCGCGCAAGGCGCAGGACGGTCGCCCGGCCGATACCTGTGCCTCCCCCCGTGATTAAGGCCGTTTTTCCCTGTAACATTGACATACTCCTCCTCTCAGCGAAATAATTTTTTCAGCTTCTCCCAAACACTTTCCGAGCTGGATTTCGGCCTCGAAGCCATATAATCCAGTTTGCGGAGAAAATTCCGATAACCCAGATCGTTTTTTATCGCCAGCGTTTCCATCAAGTATTTTCTGGCCTTTTCCAGGTCGCCCCGCTCCTCGTACAGACAGGCCAGCCCGAAAAGCGCGTCGTAGCAGACGCGCTTGACGCATAAGGCGTAGTCCCCCGCCCCGGCCAAAGCCTGCATGTACGCCTTTTCCGCTTCCGCCAGGCGACCCTGGCCGCGCAAACACTCCGCCCGCCAGTAGTAGTAACACGGGGTGCGTTCCTCCGCCGGCACGGCGTCCAGCAGAGCCATTGGTTTTTTCCAGTAGGAGGGCGCAGCCATGAAAGAGCGGCGGCCCGGCTTATAGCGCTGGGACTGCAAGAGGCGGCCCCGGCGGATATAGTTTTCATATTCGTTCGGCTCCGCCTTGACGGCTTTGTTGTAATACAGATTGGCCAAAACAAAGTCCTGTTTAGCGTATTCATAATACCTCGCCAGGGTAAGCGGCACCAGCGGGTCGTCGCTGTCCGCAACCCGGAGCGCGCGCTCTAACCAAAACCAGGCTTCGGGCAGACGGCCCTGCTCATAGATACACTCGGCGATCTGGCACATTGTTTCCGCATCCATGGCTTCGACGCGCACGAGGGTCTCCAGCAGGTCATAACCCTCGCGATAGCGGCCGCGCTCGCGGAAAAAAGACAGTTTTTCCCGCGTCAGTTCCGCCGTCGCCATCTTATTCTCCTGGCCAAAATGGGCCAGCGCCCTGTCCCACGCCGCCAGCGCCTCCTCCTCCCGGCCGCTTTCCGCCAGAGCGCGCCCCAGCGTCTGGTGCGCCGCCAGGATATCCGCCTCCCGGGCGATCGCCTGCTCCAGGTAACGGATCGCCTCGGTTCGCTCGCCTTCGGAGTAAAAAGTTATCCCCAGGTTATTGTAGGCGTAGGCATAATCCGCGTCGAGCTCAATGGTCTTAAAGTAGTCCTCTTTTTCCGCCGCTGTGTCGCCCAGAAAGCTATAGGCCAGCCCGCGGGCGATATAATAATACGGATGTTCGCGAATGGAGAGCTGTTTGGTCAGCAATTCGACCGCCCGCCGATACTCTCCCAACTTGGTCATGACATCGGCCACATTACCGTAAGCCACTTGATGTTCCGGCTCCAGCCTTATGGCTTCACGGAAAGCCGTCAGCGCCTCGTCATAACGCTCCATCGCTTCCAGCACGAGACCCTTCAGATTCCAGGCGTCGGCATAATCAGGCTTGTTGACGTCAAACCAGACCGTCGCCTCCAGGGCCTCGCCGTACAATTCCTGCCGGCGCAGAGTCTGGACGAGAGACATGCGGAATTCCGGGTCGTCCGGCGCTACGGTCAGGGCCGGCCGCAGCACGTCCAGGGCCGCGGCGTGATTTTCCCCTTCATAATAATAATTGAGCAAGGCGTTAACGGCGACGCTTTCCCCCGGATCGTCCTTCAGCCATTCCCGCAATTCGGCCGCCGTCTCCGCCTGCGGCGCCAGGTGCAGTTCCGCCGCCAGGCGGTACATCTGAAAGATCCTGTCCCGGGCGCCCTCTTCCTCTATCTTTTGACAAATAGAACGGACTTCTTCGTATTCGTCGGCTTCGTAAAATAGCCGCAGTTTTAACCCGAGCAAATCAACAATGAACGGGTATTCCTTCAAAGCGCTTTCTATAGTTTCCAACGCCCCGCCCTGGTCATTCATAGCGTAAAGAATATGGGCTTTGAGGATGCAAAGACCCAAATGCTCCTTATTGGCGGCCAGTCCCTTTTCCACCGCCTCCAGCGCCGCCGTCCAGTCGTTGCGCTGCCGGAAAATGCTGCCCAGCGTATCATAAATGTCCGCTTCCGCCGGAAACTCCGCCAAGTAACGGCGACAGCTCTCCAAGGCCTTATCTTCCTGGCCCAAGAGCAAATAAGCGGCCGGAATCTGCCGAGCCAGACGTCTCCGATCCGTCTCGGTTCTCTCCCAGGCGGCAAACTCCTGTTCCGCCCTCGCCTTGTCGCCGGCTTCCAGCCAGGCGTATGCGGCGACACCGTGGTGCTTGGCCTCGTATTCCGGCTCCGGCTCAAGATCCGCCAGCAAGGCGCGCACATCGGCAAAACGGCGACAATTATGGTAGCAACTGGCTAATTTGTATATAATATCCTGAGAACCCGGTTCCGCCGCCAGGCGTTCCTCCATCTGCACCGCCATTTTTTCGTTGATGTCATAGAAAGCGGTAATCAGATGGCTGTCATAAGGATTGTCATTGATAAGCTCCCAATAACAGTTTTTCGCTTGCTCCAGTTCCCCGCTCTGATACCAGGTTTGAGCCAGACCGATCCGGGCGTTATAATGCTCCGGCTCTTCCGCCAGCACAGCCTGGAACAACTCCCGGGCTTCGGCCCAGCAGCCCCGGCGCAAACGGCAATGCCCGAGGGCGTGCGCGGCGCGGATATCGTCCGGCCGATTGACGTAGAGCCGGGCGGCCATTTGTTCCGCCGCATCCTCCTCGTTGCGGGCCAGGGCGCAGCGTATTTTTAGCAGCGTGAAATCAGGGTGGGCGATGCCCATAGCCTCGGCGGCGGCGATCTGTTGATCAATATGCGCGAAATTTTCCTGATTCAGGGCGGCGTTGATATTGAAAAAATACTCGAGGTAAGTATCGTAGTCAAAGTCCGGTTGCAGCGGAAAAAGGGCGTAACGGATCATATCGTCATATATGCTCTGGTTCAAGACATAATCAATGAAATTGGGCGGAAATTTCTCTTTCAGCAGATCCTGCCGCTCTTCCCAGCAAAAAAACGAGACCAAGTAGGCCCACACCGTATGGGGCAGGTTATTGTTGTCCATCAGGAAAAGCAACAGCTTCTCCCCCACCATCTGCTGGGTGTCAATCCGCTGAAATATTTCCGCCCCCAGGGCCTGCCGCCAGGCCGCGACGTCGATCCGCCGGGCAAAGTCGGCGTAAATATCGGCCAGGCCGGCGACCGCTGCGTCTTCCGGCGAAGATATCTCCCCGTCCCCCTCGCCCGCACGGCAATACTCCAGCGCCCGCTCACAGGCTTCGCGCAAACGCAGGAAACCCGCCTGGTCGTCCTCCGGGTTGAAGTCGGGTAAGCGGCGGCGATAAGCCTGCCGTACCAGTTCCTCGTCCCTCGTCGCTTCTATTCCTAATAATTTCCACATATTCATACTGTGCGTATACCCGTCCCGGTCAGACCAACCCGGCGCCCGTCAATATTGCCCATCCTCCAGCGTTTGAAAGAAATTCTTCAGTTCCGTCACCACTGCGGTGATTTCCTCCGGATTCTGTTTTTCCAGCGCCGCCTCGAAACTGACCAGCAGCGAGGAAATCTCGTAGCGCGCCGGCCCCAGCAATTCCTGGTAGAGGCGCTCCCCTTTTTCCAGCAAGTATTTGTACTCGTCCTTTTCCCGCGGATGAATCTTCAGGGCTTGCAGACTTTCCAAGCTCTGGCGGATTTCCTCCTCCGTCATGGCGCCGGGATTTTTTTCAATGATCAGTTTTTCCGTTCTGCCGGTGGAAACCGCCGTCGCCTCGACTTCCAGTATCCCGTTGACATTGTAGGTGTAGCGGATATCCAGCGCCTCTTTTCCGGCCGGAGCCGGGGGCACGCGGACGACCAGTTCACCGAGAAAAAGGTTTTCCCTGGCTTTGCGGCTCTCGCCCTGTAGCACGTCCACCCGCACGATCTGCTGATTGTCGTGCAGCGTATAAACGCGGCTGACGCGGGAGGCCGGGATGACCGTATTGCGCTCGATAATCGGGCAGTAGACGCCGGACTGGTATATGCCTCTGGCCGTGGGCACCGAGACGCTTGTGCCCAGCGTAAACGGGCAAACATCGGTCAGTACGAGTTCCCTAATCGCCTGATTGCGTTGTTTCATGGCGGCGTGTACCGCCGCACCCAAGGCCACCACCTCGTCGGGGTTTATGTGGGAAGCGGGCAGCCGTCCGAAAAGTTTGCTGGCAAAATTGCGGATAACAGGCAGTTTGGTGGCGCCGCCCACGAGGACGACCGTGTCTATATCCTCCAATTTGAGCGAGGCGTCGGAAAGGGCGCGGACGACCGGCGCCCGCAATTTGTTCAGGATGAAGGCGCACTGTTTTTCAAACTCATCCAGGGAGATGGTCAGGTCAAGCGCTTCCCCTTTATAGGGGTAGACCATCGTCGTCGTCTTCCGCAGCGCGAACTCTTTTTTCGCCGTCTCGGCGCTCTTTTGCAGCAACGTCCTCTCCCGGGGCGACAAGACCGCGTCGGTCAGTTGGTGCCGGTACAAGAACATAGCCGCCAGCGCGTCCGTGAAGTCCTCGCCGCCGAGAAAATTGTCGCCGGCTACGGCCCGCACTTCCATGACATTGCCGCTATAATCCAGGATGGATATGTCGAAGGTGCCGCCGCCCAGATCAAAAATCAAGTACTTGGCCGAATCCGGCCGCTCGTGCAGTCCGTAAGCGATGGCCGCCGCCGTCGGCTCGTTCACGATGCGCTCTACTTTGAGACCGGCCAACTCGCCCGCCGTTTTTGTGGCGCGGCGCTGCATGTCGTTGAAATAGGCCGGCGTGCTGATCACCGCCTCAGTCACTTTTTCCCCGAGGAAGGCTTCCGCGTCCTCTTTCAGTTTGCGGATAATAAAAGAAGAAAGTTCCTCCGGCAAAAAAGTTCGCGTCCCCAAAGAATATTCTTTTTTTGTGCCCATATGTCGCTTGAAAACAGCCGCCGTCTGCTCGTTATTGGTAATCTGGCGTTCCTGCGCTATTTTCCCGACATAAACCTCCCCGTCGTCTCCGACACTGACGACGGATGGCGTCAGGTTCTCCCCGAACGAGTTGGGGATAATCTGCGGGCCTTCCGGCGTGAAATACGCGGCCAGGCTGTTTGTCGTCCCGAGGTCGATTCCTATGATCAAAATTATTCTCCCTTTACCACGTATGGTCTCCGCCCCATTATACTACTTCCCGCTCTCTGAGGCAACGATTTTTTATGGGATTCTGTAGTGCGCGCATAGGGGTCTGGGCATTCCCAAGGTCGCGATCGAGACCGCCCGCAAGCAAATCGAAGCCGAACGCGCCCGCAAACGCGGAACGCGCCCCGAACCCGAGATGTAACGCGGCGGCGCACACAAGTTCCGCGCTTATTTCTTTGTGAACATCACCACATTTTGCGTACTGTTAAACCGCAGTATACCCGGCGGAAAACCCAATCCGGCAAGCCGCTCCCGCGTCATGGGAAATAGGAGTTTGATTGAAAAGAAGTCTTTATCCATGTTTTTTGCTATGATTTTTATTGCTTCATCCTCATTTGAAGCGATAAGTCCGTTTTTATAAAAGTAGTTTATCTTATTCGGGGCGCATTTCGGATACAGCTCGGCATCGAAGGTATGATCGGCGGCCATATCCGCATCACAGAGGTTGAA